>JBNGCV010000014.1:0-38238 GCA_049975465.1 Kosmotogaceae bacterium
TAGTGATAAAAACATCTGCCTGCTCGATTTTAGCTTCTTCAAGAATATCTTCTCCTACGACCCTGGAAGTCAAAGTAAATCCACTAAATTCAGAAGGCAGCTTCTCAAAAGCACTTTCTTTAATATCAATAACTACAATGTTTTTGTTCATCAATGATAACTCAGAAGCAATACTTGCTCCAAGAGCACCACATCCTACAATTATTATATAGTCTGAGTTCTTTTCACTCATTGTTAACTTTGTTCCTTCTCAAGCAGTTTATTGAGGTTAAACTCAGCTCTTGAAAAAGAAGGTGATAAATTTAGGGATTTTCTGTAGTAGTCCTTTGCTGTTTCATAATCTTCTTTTTCCTCGTAGATAACGCCTAACAAATATAGTGATTCCGCTGAAGGATTCATGTTTTGATTTACTTTGATTAAGTATTCTTCAGCTTTATCATAATTATGGTTTTGTATACAGAGTTTTGCAAATTCTATCATTTCCTTTTTGTCGGTGATTTTTCCTTCTTCAATCCTTTCTCTCATTTTTATGTCCGCTAAAATGTCTCGAATCTCGCCTGGTGTAAAGGGTTTCTGAATAAAGTCAATAGCGCCAAGCCGCATGGCTTCTACAGCGTTTTCTACCGTTCCATAAGCTGTAATGATTACTACGTAAATATCATTACCCATATCTCTGATTTTCCTGAGGACTTCCATGCCATCCATAACAGGAAGCTTCAAATCTAAAAAAACGAGATCAAAGTCCTCTTTTGTCAGCTTCTCAATGGCTTCTTCTCCATTCATAGCATAATCAACCTCAAAATTATCATCTTCAAGGCATCTTTTTAAAGTAATTCTTATGTTTCTGGAATCATCAACTATTAAAATCTTTTTCATCATTATCACCTCTCAGGCATTCTTTTTATTATTCCTGTATTTTTCAATAACTTCTATTATTTGAGATGAATTAAAGGGTTTAACAAGATAGTCTTCACCTCCAACCTCATATGCTCTTTCTATATCTTCCTTTTGACTTTTTGCGCTTATAAATACAACTGGAATGTTTTTTGTTTGTGGATTACTTTTCAGTGCTTCACAAACTAAAAACCCATTCATCTTTGGAATTACAATATCTAACAGTACTAAATCAGGTTTAAACACCTCAGCTTTATTCAGAGCTTGAATTCCATCCACAGCGACTTCGTATTCTACATTCATATCCTTCAATAATATTTCAAGAGTAAAAATAATATTCTTTTCATCTTCTACTATCAAAACTTTTAACATACAAATCCCTTCATTTACGAAATTGTGTAAAGAGTGAAATAAAACGTACTTCCTTCTTCTGGTTTACTCCTAACCCAGATGTCACCACCATGAGCAATTAATATCTCTTTACTTATTGCCAAACCTAAGCCTGTGCCTTTTGTTTCTTGATCATCTGCTCGAACAAATTTCTCAAAGATTCTTTCCTGCATTTTTTCCGGTATACCTTTTCCATTATCCGAAACAGAAACTAATACTTTATTAGATAATTCCTTTGCAGAAACGTCAATTTTCCCAGAGCCATCATCACGGATATACCTGATAGCATTACCAATCAAGTTTGTTAGAACCCAGGAGATTTTATTGAAATCAGCTTTTATTTTAGACAACCTCTCAGGTATATTAACACTAAGTTCGGCCCTTTTCTCGTCTAACTGCTTATCAAAAGGTTTGATGGCATTTTCTACAATAGTTTCTAAATCACATTTTACTATATCCATTTGAATTTTTCCTGATTCAATCTTTGATAAATCTAATAGATCGCTGACCAAATCTCTCAGTCTTTCATAATCTTCTTTTATAGCATTAAGCAATTCAACTTGCTCCTCATTAACCTTTCCAGCTTTCTGATCCAATAATAGCTCCACACTCATTCCAATTGAAGTGAGCGGGGTTCTAAATTCATGAGAAACTGTTGAAACAAACTCTGATTTCATTTGATCAACCTTTTTGAGTTTTGTAATATCCATCAAAAGCGTAACGACGCCACTAATTTCACCACTATCATCTTTAATAGGTTTGGCTTTTACTCTGAAGTGTTTTACTTGATTCTCTTCTTTAATTTCAATATCCCTATATCTTGAATCTTTATGTACTTGATCCAGATCGTAGATACTGTTGATAATCTGAAAGATTTCTTCATTTTTAATTGATTCCAGCAGATGTTTATTCAAAGCTTCATGTCTGCTAACATTAAGAGCTTTTTCTGCTGCGGTATTTAAAGAAATGATCTTATTTTCTTTGTCGGTAACAAGGACAGCATCGCTAATACTCTCAACAATTGCTTCAGCTTTATGTTTTTCTTCCATTATTTTCTGAATATTAATTCTTTCGAAGGCCTTCAATCTTTCTGCCATTGTATTAAACTCTTGTGTTAGTTCAGCTATTTCATCATCACCCTGAACTTCGAGTTTTTGCATGTAATCTCCAGCAGCGATTCTCTTTGTTTTTTCTATTAATGAATAAACGGGTTTTACTATTTTACTTGTTGTATAAAATACTAAAATAAGTCCAACAATTATTGAAGCGACAAATATAGCAATAAGTGAATATGAAGTTGATCTTGATAGCTTTACCGCTGAATTTCTTTGATTCAACATTGCATTATGATTGATGTTTTGAAGTTCTCTACAAGCAGATTTTATGTCATTGAAAATTGGTAAAACAGTATTGTAATAATGAGACCTTACATCGGTTAGCTCACTGTTATTCTGTATATCTACCAGATTATGGAATTCTTCTACATATGATTCATATAAGGAATTTATACTGGAAATTATCTCCTTTTCGCCATCTTCAGTAATATTATTTTCAGCAACACTAAGCGCTTTTAAGAAATGATTTTGAAATTCTATAAAAGGTTTAATTTCAGGTTCGTCCTTAACAAACATATTGGCGAGTTCTGCACTATCCTGTCGTTCCAGGGCAACTATCATGTCCTGAGTGGCCACAACACTTCGGTAATTAGCTTCCATAATAGTTTCTACTGCTTTTGAAAGTGTATTAAAACTAAAGATTGACCAACAACTTATTACACCAATTAAAATAAACAAGAAAATAAAAACACTTAAAATCTTGATTTTTATACTTTTTCCCAAATAAATCACCTTTGGATTCACATAAAAGTTTGATGAAAAATTATTAGCAACAATCTGAGTTTATCATTTTTTGGACGGTTTATTTTGATACATACGTTCATCTGCAACCTTTACCAGCCCGTTTATTGTTTCCCCATCTTCAGGATATGTGCTTATTCCAACACTAACTATCATCTTAATTCTATTTCCGTCTAGTTCAAAGGGAGTATCTAAAGAACTATGGAGTCGTTCCACAAGATTCTCCGAGCTTTTATAGTCTGTTTCAGGTAGCAGAATTACGAATTCATCTCCACCTATCCTGGCAAGAATATCACTTTCTCGAATAACATCTTCTATTCGTTTACATATCCTAACGAGTAATCTATCACCGATATCATGGCCATATTTGTCATTTACCTCTTTAAAGCCATCAAAATCAATGTATAAAATGCTCAAGTCCCTTTTGTGCCTTTTTGATAGCTTTACTTGATTGTTGCCACTTTCAATAAAAGCTCTCCTATTCATTACACCAGTCAAGGGGTCATGGGTAGCCGCATATTGTAATTTTTCTTCTGTTTTTGCCTTCCATAATAACAGTTCCATGTACCTTTTGAATAGTTTTGCAAGTTCAACATCACTATTGGTGAAAGGTTCTTCTTTCTTAAAATTATCTAGAAATATTACACCTATTGATTTACCTTCTAAATATAATGGTATTACAAGTATGGTGTTAAGATTTTTTGTTCCGGCTTCAGCAAGTTTATCGGCTCTTTTGTCAGGTAACCTGATTTCAGGGAGCTGTACAATGTTGGCTTCTCTTGAATATGACATTACTTCATCAACGGAAAAATCAACTTCTTTTAACTCACCAATATCATATCCACAGGCAGCGACAAATTCAAAATAACCATCTTTCCTTATTACACAACTACCTTTATCCGCTTCAGGAATAGCTGATACTATTTTTTTAAGAAGTAAATTGTAATAATCCTCTTTCCAACCAGTTCTTAAAGCCAATGTGGTCATTTCAAGTATTACCTGATAAACATTTTTGTATTTTTCTGTTTCCTTTTTTATTATTTTTTCCTGGGTAATATCAATACCCGCTTAGAACACCATTAATATTTCCGCCATCATCTCTCATAACAGTATTTCTCCAGCTAACTATCTTTCTCTCTCCAGTGGCATTTATGATTGGGTTTTCAAAGTTCTTACTATCTGTTTTGTTATCTTCTACCAAACTATTGAATACACTGTTTATTTTATTATGATAATCTTTGGGAATAAATCTTAGCCAGCTTTCACCGACAAGCTCTTCTTCTTTCATCTGCAGTATTTCACAACCCTTTCTGTTTATGGACTGGATATTCCCATTAACATCGAGTACCAGTGTGATCACCTGGGCCAAATCAAAATATTTCTTGAGTTTTTCTTCGCTTTTTTTTTAGGATTTCTTCGACTTTTTTCCTTTCGGTTATATCTCTTGCTATTGAAAGAATGGCTTTTTTCCCCTTATATTCAAAAACTCTGCTGCTTAGTTCTGTGGGAATCTTCCTACCATCTTTTGCAACATGAACTGTTTCAAAAAAGGTATACCCCTTTTTAAGCAATTCTTCTATACGTTCATTTACTTTTTCGGCGTAAGAAGGATCATCAATCTCCCTGGGGGACATATTTAGAAATTCTTGTTTTGAGTAACCCAATCTATCTATTGCCTGACTGTTTACTTCTAAAAAGTTACCCTCAGTATCATGTGCAAAAATCGCATCGTTTGCGTTTTCAAACAATAATTTGTAGCGTTTTTCACTCTCCTTCAATTGTTGCTCTATATTTTTTCTCTCTGTAATATCTATAGCTGTTATAATTCCCGCATATTTACCTTTCCATATTGTTGTATCGCCCGAAAGATATATCCATCTGTCTTCTCCGTCTTTTTTTGTGATTTTAAGTTCATATGATTTTACTGCTTTTTTCCACTTTGCCTGGCTTTTACTCTTTCTTTTACTATCTCTCTATAAGAAGGATGAACCAAATCCCAGCATGCGTCCATGGAGAGCAAATCTTCTTCGTTATAACCGGTAATTTCTATGGCAGCATTATTTACATATACCCATCTGTTATCCTGGTACAACATAATGGCAAAAGGAGAAGTCTCTGTAAGCTCTCTAAATCGCTTTTCACTTTCTCTTAGGTTATTTTCGGTTCGTTTACTGCCACTAATGTCTCTTAAAGTACAAATAACAACAAAACTATCTTTATTACCATAATTCACAGCATTACAATCAATTTCAAGATAAAATCCTTCATTCTGCTTAGTGAAGTGTGTTTCACTTACAAAATGATCCTGATTTCTATTTAAAACGTTTTCTAGCTTCTTACAGATTTCCCTGTTAACACAAATATTCTTGAAATTACTCGATAATACCAGATTTTTATCCAGACCAAGAAGCTCTGTAGCTAGTGAATTAATAGCCTTAACTCTTCCTTCTGAATCCAGAATAATCAAAGGATGTTTAAACTCTTCAATCAATTTTCTTGCTAGTTCTGAAGATAAGTCGCCAAATAACATAAGGACACCTCAAACTATTATAACTAAATATATTTTATCATTATGAAATGTAAAAAATGCAAACATTTTTTTGTCACTTAATTATGGTATATTCATGAAAAGGAATAGGGAGACGTTTATGAAAACTGAACACTTCATAGAAAACGCAAAAGAAATATTTGAAAGCATAAGTCCTAATTTTCTAAAGGCTTTTGGACCCTGGATTTTAAAGCATCCACGTTATTTATTTAAGTATAAAAAACTACTTAATACATACAAAGAGACAGAACAAAAAAGATCAGAATTTATGGACAGAGGGATCATGGTACCTCCAGTATTAATATTGAGTATAACTTCGAAATGTAATTTAAAGTGTTCAGGCTGTTTAGCTTTTGCTGCAGGAACTGTTAAAAAACAGGTCGTTGATTTGGATATTTCAGAGTGGAAGAGAATCATTAGAGAAGCAAATGACCTGGGGGTTTTCTGTTATTTTATTGCAGGTGGAGAACCATTTATATTTGATGGTTTGCTAGATATTTGTAGTACTTACAAAGACAGATTTTTCCTGATTATGACAAATGGAACAGCTATCCGGGAAGATCATTTCAAAAAGATAAGAAAGCTATCCAATGTGCTTGTTACTGTTAGTGTGGAGGGAAATGAAGAGATAACTTATAGAAGGCGCGGAAGCGGAGTTTATGAAAAAGTAATTAGTTCAAAAGAAAAGTTAAGAGAAATTGGTGTTTTATTTGGAATTTCTGTAACTATCGAACGGAGTAATTATGAATACTGGATAAAATCATTGGCTATGAAAAAATATTTGAATATGGGAGTAAGACTCGCCTTTTTCTTTGAGTATATCCCGGTAGATTCTAACGAGAATGATTCAAAAAGAGTTCTAAAAAGGGAAGAAAGAAAAAAATTTCGTGAATGGATTAATAAATTTCGCAAAGATAATCCAGTTTTAATTATTCATTCACCGGGTGATGAAGAAAGATTTGGTGGTTGTGTCTCTGCAGGAAGGGGTTTTGCTCATATTACACCACAGGGAGATCTAACACCCTGTCCTGTTACTAATGCTTCAACTCATAATATAACAAAGAGATCACTAGAAAAAGGTTTATCTTCTCAACTTTTTAAGAAAATAAGAGAAAGGGAACACCTTTTAGAAACTGAAAACTCTCCATGTGCGCTTGCTGCCCACCCAGAAGAGCTTAATAAGATATTAGATGAAATATCGTCAAAAGAGCAATAAGAAAAAGTTGAATTTAAATTAAACAGTTTGTTACCAAACAAAGTATATTATTGTGACTCGATTTTCTCAAACGTTCTAACTGCAATTACAATGATTGGTATTGTAAGCAAAAGATAAGTCATGAGAAAAGCAGGATTAGCTAATTTGGGAAAATAAAAATAAGATATCAAGGCGATGTATCCTATAAATCCAACAGTTGGCCATCGCCATTTTCTGGGCAACTCTGTAAGAACAAGAAAAATAATCCCGGGTATCGACTGAATTAAAGAATCAATTGAAAATCCGTGAGATAGTATTACAAATCCAAGGTAAATCAATGCCATGACTCTACCAATATAAGCAATTACTTTTTCTCGTGAAAATGTAAATCCAGCAAAAAAAGATGCTTTGGTAATAATGGTAATGAGTATGAATGACAGGACAACATCTCTGGTTAATTCCATACCTATAGCAATAATAAACATAGCCATTAAGAGAACAACAATCACTGTAATATTTGATGAAAGCCTATCCAGATATTTTTCTCGTTCGTCCAATCCCTTTATTACTCCAATCATCCTTAGAAATGGGAAAAGAAAAATCCCTGATGTGATTAAAATAAACCATTGACTGTAAGTGCTAAACAACCATATGGCCAGAGCTATAACAGCAACATCATACAAAATCACCAGTTTTCTACTCATTCCAGTCACCTTCTTCCAGCTCAAAAAGCTTTTCTAATCTACATTCTAGTATTTTAGAAATTTTGAGAGCCAGCTTCACAGAGGGATTAAATTTGCCCTTTTCTATTGCAATTATTGTCTGACGGGTTACGCCTACCCTTTCCGCTAGCACATCCTGGGTTAATTCTTTGTTGGTTTTCCTGAAATACCTAACATTATTCTTCATCATTTTCACCATTTATATTGTATACTATACTTTACATTATGTAAAGAGTAAAGTATAGTATACATTTAAAAAGAATATAAAAAAACCGCCCTTAGGGCGGTTTCTCACTTTTATAGTGAATTATTCAACGGGTGAAACGTTAACGGCCTGGGGACCTTTGGAGCCCTCTTCGACCTCAAATTCAACTCTTTGGCCTTCTTGAAGAGTTTTGAATCCGTCCATATTGATTGCGCTAAAATGAACAAAAACATCTCCGCCGTCGTCCTTCGTGATGAATCCATAGCCTTTTGATCCGTTGAACCATTTTACTGTACCAGTCATTTTATTCCTCCTGTGTAACCTACCTTGCACATGTTGCAAAGTTTAAAGTATTCTCCCTTTCGGGACAATTAACTATAACATATGCACTACGTTCTTAATTAAGTTAAGATGTTTTTATTATTACAATTAGAATATTTTAGTTGAAAAAAATCATATCTGGATTACTTTCTAAAACTTGACAATAAGATAATTAATACGTTATTATATAAACAGAGTAAAAAGATCGGGATATAAAGAGTGATCTTATGAAAAGGTTTAAAGATAAGATTGTTTTGATAACAGGAGGGGCTTCGGGTATATGAAAAGCTACTGCTGAAGCATTTCTTGAAGAAGGAGCGAAGGTTATAGTAACAGATATAGATGATAATAAAGGAAAACAATTGATGAAAGAACTTGGAACAAAAGGCGAATTAGAGTTTATGAAACTTGATTTAACTAATGTTGAAGAACACGAAAAAGTTATCAAGAGTATTGTGTTATCAAGAGTATTGTAAAGAAATTCGGGAAACTGAATGTGGCTTTCAATAAGGCAGGTATTGGTGGAGCAATGAAAAAAATACACGAGTATCCTGACGAACAACGGAATAAAGTTATATCGGTTAATTTAATCGGTGTATTTTATGGAATGAAATATCAGCTTCAGCAAATGATAAAACAAGAAGATGGTGGCGTTATAATTAACAACTCTTCTATTCTGGGAAAGGTTGGTTTCGAAAACGTTTCAGCTTACGTTACTGCTAAGCATGGAGTAATAGGTCTCACGAAAGCAGCTGCGACAGAGTATTCAAACAAAGGGATTAGAATAAACGCAGTAAATCCAGCTTTCATAAAGACTCCGATGATTGATGAGAATCTTGATAAGGAAATGCGAAAAGCGCTGATGAATATGCCTCCTATAAAACGTTTGGGAGATCCAGAAGAAGTAGCAAAAGCTGTACTTTTCCTTGCATCTGGTGACGCCACTTTTATATCTGGAACAGGATTAATGGTAGATGGGGGATATACAGCACAATAATATGATCAAATAGATGTTCAGATGAGTATCCTCCCCTTCAAGTCGCAAATAGAGATGGCTTTTAAAGCCATCTCTTTCTTTTTGATAGTATTATATTATTTGTAAGTAATTAATTAGCTAGTAAAAAATGCTTCAACCTATTTAGTCCATCATCCAGTTCCTTCATGGAACTGGCGTAAGAAAGTCGCACATAGTTGTCTGCATGAAAAGCAGTACCAGGAACAAGTCCAACTTTGGCCTCTTCAAGTAACGTGTTGCAAAAGGATAGAGCATCTTTATGTTTTTCCCCCAGGTATTTACTGATATTAATGAAAAAGTAAAAAGCGCCTTTAGGATATGAAAAAGAGAGATTCATATCTGACAATTTTTCATTTACTAAAGCGCGTCGTTCTTTAAAAGCATCCACCATATAGTTTATATCAACATCAAGTGCTTTCATTGCTGCATACTGCGAAATAGTATTAACATTGGAACACTGATGACTCTGAATTTTTGAAATAGTTTTTGCGAGTTCTTTATAACTGGCGACATACCCAATACGCCATCCTGTCATCGAGTATGTTTTTGAAAAAGCGTTTATAACAGCACAATGTTCCTTCATACCTTCGAATGAAGCAATACTTGTGTGTTTTTCGTCAAAGGCAAGCTTTTCATAAACCTCATCAGAAATAACGAATAGATCTTTCTGTTTTGCAAGTTCCGCTATATCCTTCAATATCTTTTCGGAATAAATTGCACCAGTCGGGTTATTTGGTGTATTTATAATAATAGCTTTTGTTCTGCTAGTTAATGAAGGTTCAATGTCATTAATATCCGGAACGAATTCATTATCAATAGATGTTTCAACACATACAGGCACACCGCCACATAAACTGATCTGGGCATCATAACTTACCCATGATGGCGACAAAATAATAACTTCATCACCAGGATTCAGAATGGCCATTAATGTGTTAAAAATTGCCTGTTTTCCTCCATTGGTGATAACTATTTCATCTGGACAGTAATTTAATCTGTTTTCTTTAAACAATTTTTTTGATATCTTTTCTCTTAGTGGGTAGATGCCAGATGACTGGGTATATTTTGTTTTTCCTTCATTCATTGCTTTCACAGCAGCACCAATAACTTCTTTGGGAGTTGGAAAATCAGGTTCTCCAGCAGTAAGTTTGATAACATCTTCACCATTGTTTATCATTTCAAGTACTTTCTTGTTGAACTCAAGTGTGACGGATGGATTTACGTTTTCAACATATCTGGAAAAAGTCATTTACATCTCCGCTAATTAATTCATTTTGTTGAGTGTTTCAAGAACTGCAAGAACGGTATCATTGAATGTATCTTTTCTCAAAAATCGTGCTCCTGCTTCTTTTTTTCGTTCACCATCTACTATAGCTGAACAAACCACCAGTATGACGTCGTGCACTCCATACTTCAGTTTTTCTACTACATCTACTCTGAAACTTGGTATGGTTTGGCGTAAAGCTGCAACAGAAGCCTCAACTACAGCCATAAATTTTTCGCTGTCGTTCAATTCAACCACGGAGCTTCCGGACAGCTGGCTGCCATCATCATCGATGGTCACTGTTACATTCAGCTTTTTTCTGGTTGCTTTTGTTTCTATCGAAACTAGGCTATAACGAGAAGAGATATCTTCATAATCTTCTTCAAGTTCTTGTTCTGTTTGATGATCGGTTTTAACTGGTTCACCTTTAATCTGAGCCACACTGACAATCTTTCTATCAATCCTGAAACCAGAAGCAGCGTAAATTGCAGTTTCAATGTCTCTTACAATCTGCTTTGCAGGCTTTTTGAAGTCGGCCAATACATGTATTTCCTTTGGATCCCCTCCATCAGTGATTACAACCTTGGCGCCTTTTACACCTGGAAGCTGTGTAACTATGCCTTCAAGTTCTACACTGTTTTGCATTTAATGCACCCCCTAGACCATGCTAGATAATCGCAAATAATACAGATATTCCAGCAAATAATATCGAAATATAAAGTAATCTGAAACCAATTTTGTCATATTCTTTGTGCGCCTTTTTTTCTTTGACTTTCTTAGTACCAATCTCAAAAGTAACGATGCTAACTATAAAAAATACAATGGCAACGATAAATAAGGCGGACGAAATAACACTCATTGTTTTAGCTCCTGTATTACCCCGTTTTGATAATATGGAATGTTGTCATACAAATTCATTTTAGCACAAAAAACAATATCATCAGCAAATCCTGACAGGACTAGTTTCCTCCCATGAGAAGAAACTTCAGTTAAAACCTTTTCTGGACTGTCTTTATAGTGTAAATAGAGCGCTGATGCTAGAAGTGATTTTTCGGAAAGATTCCCCTTAACATATGAAACAATCATACCCGCACAGTAAATATCTTCAATAGATATATCTCCGTTTGAACCCGAACAAACTATATTAACCTTTTTAAACGTCGATTTGTTTATTTTATCTATGATGGCATTGAAATTTAATAGTGAAGCTATTATAACGAGACTGGCATTTCTTGATTGAATGATCGATTTTGTACCATTTGTTGTTGTAAATATAACAGTTTTACCTTTTAGCTTTGAATCATATTCCAGAGGTGAATTGCCATAGTCGAAACCTTCAACTTTTTTGCTGTTTCTTTCACCAGCGAGTATATATTCAGGATTCTTTTTCTTAATGTTCAACGCTTCTTCAACCGTTCTTACGGGAATTATCTTTTTACAACCAAAATTGATCAAAGTCGTAATAACGCTGGTAGCACGTAGCACATCAATCACCACTGAAAGATCACCTTTAACCTTTTCATTCGGTGTAAAAAGTACGTTGATGTCCACAAACCCCTTCCTCCTAAATTGTTAACAGTAGGTGTTAATGTCACTCAATAATAATTCTATCAGGTTCGAAGTTTCTTAATTTAACACCCTTAGCACGGATGGTTTTTCCAGGCAACTGCATTATCAAGATATTGTTTCGAGTAGATTTGATAAGATTATTCTCCGGAACTGGTCCATGTACAATTCTTTTAACTGTTCTTGGTGGCTTATCAAAAAATCTCTTTATTGTACCCCTGTCTATGTAAACAAGTCCGCCGTCAGGAATAGATTTGTTCGAGACTTTTACAAGCGTTTTGCCGTCTGTTATGGCCATATTAATTTTGCTCTTCAACGTACAAAAAACTGACAATCCAGTACCACAGGATGCGATTAAACCTGTTAAATCATCATCTGTTAAATCAGAATGTTCTTCAGGCTTCTTTAAGGGTTTTGTGATGTTCAATCCAAGAACTTCAAGTTCCATCAAAGCTTTTTCATCATCTGTTAAGGTTTCCCCAGACGGTTTATCTCCTGTTCCTTTATAACCAAATACTTTCAATACAGTTTTTAGTGAAGGATCGACACCTGCAAGAGCGTTATTTATCTCTTTAAGCATTGAATTACGATTGCCTAAGGTATCAAGAAAACCCATTTTAATAAGAAATTCAAGATGTTTAGCACTTAGAAAATCTCTGTAGTCTTTTACAAAATCGAAGAAAGACATATTTTTGGGGATATCATCAAATTTTCCTTGAAAAACAGGATTAAAATGAGAAGGTCTAAATGATATTGTCTTTTCGTCATCATTTTCCTGAACAGTAGGTTCGTAGCCCATAGTTCTTAACTCAGCTATTGCTCTTATTTTTGATGACTGTGATAAATTACTTAACATTGTTCTGTAAAAAATATGAGGATGATGTACTTTGAAATAAGCAAGCCAGTAGGAAATTAATGAATAACCAATACTATGAGACTTGTTAAAACTATAGCCTGCAAATTTTTTGAGAAAATCTACAAATTCGTTTTGACCTTTTTTATATCTGGCTGGTGCTGCCTGAAGTATCTCATCAAGTAACTGTGGATTCTTGTCTGATATGGCTTTTCTAATGAGTTCACCCTGTTCAGGTTTTAGTGAGAGTACTTTTGTGGCTACCTTTATGACCTGTTCCTGAAAAACAAGTACTCCTCCTGTCTCAGGCAGGATATCCTCCATATCATGGTGAAAGCCCCCCATAGATTCTGTAATTCGCTTTCTTCTGATGTATTCTGACGCAATTCCTGAAGAAAGAGGTCCGGGTCTGTTGAGAGCTATCGTGATTGAAAGATCTGAAATATTATCGGGATTCACTTTCCTTATTATTTCTGTGGCACTGGGACTTTCAAGTTGGAAGATACCTGTTGTAAACCCATTTCCAAGGAGAGTATACGTTTTTCTGTCATCCGCAGGAGAAAACCATGAGATTTTATTATGTGACAGGCGCTTTAAAAGGGTTAGGTTTTTTAAAGCGAGTATGTCAATTTTTTGAAAGCCAAGTGTTTTTAGTGTGTTCATATCCCATAATGAAACATTGAACCCTCGATATTTTCTTAGTGGGATTCTTGAAGTTAGTTTGTCTTTTGTGAGTAGCAAACCAGCCGCATGTACAGAATTTCCCGAAGGTAGACCGATAATTTTATCCGCAATTATTCTGCACTTCTTAAGATTTGAATTCTTGATCTTGTTTGCAGATATATTTCCATTTGGATCTTTTTTAAGAAATCTATCCACTGATGATTCAGTGATGTCTAGATACTTGGCGATCGCCCTGAAAGCTGATTTATATGAAAAAAGGCTCTGTGTTTGAATGAGAGAAACTTTTTCTTTTCCAAATTTTTTAGTTAATAGTTCAATAAGCTCTTCTCTTCTTTCATCCTCCACATCCAGATCAATATCAGGGTAATCTTCTCTAGCGGGATTAAGAAAACGTTCAAAATAGAGATCATTTTTTACCGGATCCACGTATGTAATACTCAGAGCCATAACTAAAAGAGAACCAACAGCAGAACCTCTTCCGGGACCAACCATGATATCTTTCTCTCTTGCAAGGTTTACTATTTCAGAAACTGTTGCAAAGTAGTCCAAAAAACCTTTTTCTGAAATAATATCGAGTTCATATCTAAGACGTTCTCGATAGTCCTTTGTATCTTTGTTTAAACTACTAAGATTTTTCAGAGCCTTATCTTCAAGTTCTTGTCGTTTGAGAGATACAGGAAAATGATGATCAAATTTTGGAAACGAAAAATCATAGGAAAGGAAATCCATTTTCTTTATTGCTGGATTAACGCACTCTCGATATTCATCATCATTGGGGAGATGAAAATCGCCGTTAAGAGATTCTTTTTTTCCTATTTTCCTATATATGTTAAATATCTCTCTCTGTTCGGGAAAAAGATATCTTATTTCTCTAAAAAATGAACCGCTATTACTTTCATTTGAACTATCTTTTTTGTAGATTTTCTTTAGTTTGTTTGAATCGTATCTGATACCGTTTATTTTTTTTATGGCTTCGAAAAGACTGTTTTCGGCTACAGGAAAGTAATAAGCGTCATTTTCCTTAAGAGCGAGGATCGTATTGAAGCCTGCATATTTTAACTTGCTATACCAGTTACAAATCTGTGAGAAATCTTTACTCAATATAACAACAGTATCGTAACCTTGTTTCTTAAGTGCTTTTATGGTAGCCTCTATTTTTAGAAGGCTTTCGAAAGGTTCTCCCGGTTGTGATAAAAACGCTACTTTCATTATTTTTTCTCCAGTTCTGTCAACGCTTTAATCACTTCTATCATATCTTCAGGTATCCTTGCAGTAAATGTGACCCTCACATTTTTTCTGGGATGAATGAAAGACAATGTTAGAGCATGTAGCATATGTCTGTCTGCCGTTAAAACTCTTTTGGCTTTTGTTTTAGCGTAGAGTTTATCTCCAATAACTGGATGTCCGTACTCCTTCATATGCAATCTTATTTGATGAGTACGCCCGGTTTTGGGTATAACAATAACCATTGAAGCAAAATCGCCAAAGCTCTTTACTCTTTTGAAATGCGTTTCGGATTTCTTCCCGTATTCTGAAACCTTCATCTTTAATCGGTTCACAGGATGCCTAGTTAAGCCATATTCAATTGTTCCTTCGTGCTCAATAACTCCGTCTAAAAGCGCAAGGTATTGTTTTATTACAAGTCGTTCTTTGAATTGAAGACTGAGATCTTTATGAATTTGATCCTTTTTAGCAACAACAATCGCTCCGCTTGTTTCTTTATCAAGGCGATGAACAATACCCGGGCGATGCTGTTTGCCTGTATTTTGAATCTCGTCATAATGATATAGTAATGCGTTTACCAGCGTACCACTTTTCTTATTTCCGGTTGGATGCACTATCATTCCTGCAGGTTTATTTATAACGAGCAGATCTTTATCTTCGTATATGATATCCAATTCTAACGGTTCAGGTAATATTTTGATTTGTTCTGGTTCTTCAGGTATATTAAATTCAACTATGTCGCCTGTTTTTACTTTATAACTTGGTTTTTTTGTAGTTTTGTTAACAAGTATACTTCCGGATTTTATATAATCTTGAACCTGGGTTCTTGAGAAAAAATTTGGGACAACTTCCATGGCAAATTTATCGAGTCTCCACCCATTTTCTCTATTCGAAATTGTTATTTTTCGAAGCAATACGCTCCCTCCTGTAAAAAGAGAAAAGAAGAAGGGCAGCACCTGCAACTATGAATGTATCCGCAAGATTGAAAACAGGCCAGTAAGGCAGTTCCAAGAAATCAACGACATAGCCAAACCTTATTCTGTCGATATTGTTCCCCAAAGCACCACCAATTATGAAACCAAGAAATAGATTTTCCCATATAGTAAGGAAATTTCTGTAGATTATAGCCAGTATTAATATTACGAATGATATTCCGGCAGATAAGCTGTAAATAAACTCTATCGGTAAGAAATCAAGCATTCCAAAAGCAATGCCCTCATTATTAACGTATCTAAACCCAAAAAGCCAGCTGATCAAATCTATTCTGCTGAAGTACTCGAGATTTGATTCAACAATGTTCTTGGTTATTTGATCAGCAATAATTGCTACGAACATTCCAAGGGCACCCGCCAACGTCAATCACCTCAATCTATAAAATAACTACTTCAGGCCAAGTTTTCAACAAGTGATTCCATTTCAGCGTCATCTATGTCAAAATTACCGTAGACTTCCTGAACATCATCGTTGTCTTCAAGGTAATTTAGTAGCTTGACGAGTTTTTCCGCGTCCTCACCTGTTACCGCAATGGTGTTTTTAGGCAAATAAGTAAGCTGGTATGAAACAGAATAACCGTTTTCTTCCAATGTTCCTTTTGAATCAGATGCTTGATCGGGTTCAGTGATGATCTCAACAGGGTCTGTATTATCTTTTATGTCTTCTGCGCCTGCGTCAATAGCCATCAACTCAAATTCTTCCATGTCCGAGATTTCTTTTTTGGGAACAGTAAGTATTCCTTTTCGTTCAAACATCCAGGCAACACTACCACTTTCTGCAAGATTACCACCATGTTTGGAAAGCAAATGTCTAACTTCCTGAGCAGTTCTGTTTTTATTATCTGTCAAAGTTCTTATTAACAACGCAATTCCGCCGGGAGCGTAGGCTTCATACATAACTTCAACAAAACTCTGACCTTCCAGTTCTCCAGCTCCTTTTTTTATTGCTTTTTCCATGGTGTCCTTGGGCATATTTGCATCTTTTGCCTTATCCATTGCCACTCTTAAGGAGTTATTTGTTTCGGGATCCGTTCCACCTTCTCTTGCGGCAACCATTAATTCACGAATAATTTTTGTAAAAATCTTTGACTTTTTGGCATCCTGGGCCTGTTTTCTGTGTTTTATATTTGCCCACTTATTGTGACCGGACATAATTTTTCCCTCCTATATCATTTATGATTTTCGATAATTTTTTGCCATGAAATATTACATCTGTCACAATAACATAAACCCCTTCTTCGTCTAGTTCAACGGTTTCATTTGAAGACAATATTTTAAGCAATTGATAATACTTCACGGCTCTGTTTAAATGCTGAGTATATTTTACCATAAAGTACTCGTGTAGTTTTGTATATGAGAAATCTTCAAAGGTTTCATCCATCCTGAAACTTCTGACAGACTTTTTGGTTTTTTTGGTTACAATAATATCTGAAGTAAACCTGCTTGGATCAAATTTTTTTATAGGAAGATATAAATTATACTGAAATGCCTCAATATACTTCTGCAATTTAAAATCATCAGGTACCCTGGATATTTGAATAGGCTTGATAGTAAAATGCCCGTAAGATTGTAGCTGTGTGAAAACATTGATTTGTTCAGTTGTTTCAATTTGAACATACCACGCAGTTGACGCAACACCTGTTGGTACAGGTGGTGTAAAAACTATCCTTGGTCTCGGATGGTAACCCTCTGTGAATTTCATACTAATTCCCGCTCTTTTGAAGTAACGTTGTATAGCATTGTCTGTTTCTTTTTGAGAAAGGTATCTTATTATACCTCCCCTTACAAATCTGAATACATATGATGGCATCGAATATTCTCCTGATAGGTTGTTTGTGTTATATCTCAATTCACATTATAATTGTAATGTAAGTAAGTGATTTTAACAATGGGAATTATGGTAGTGTTATTTATGTGGCTTGTAATATCTGATACTCATGATAACATTAAAACATTGAGCAAAGCTATTGAAATGGCTAATAATAAAGGTGTAGATCATCTGTTCCACTGTGGAGATATAATTGCACCCTTTAGTGCCAGGATTCTAAAAAAATTCAGTGGAAAGCTACATGTAGTATTCGGAAACAACGATGGAGAAAAGTTTGGATTGAATAAAATACTTGGAGAAAATCTAACATCTACCCCTTATGCCCTTAATGTTGATGGTTTCAGTATATTAATGATGCATGAACCTTTTGATTTTAGTGATTTGAAAGGTTATGATTATGTGTTTTATGGGCATACTCATGAACTGGATATTGAAAGAAGAAAAGGAATGATAATAATTAATCCGGGAGATTCAAGTGGTTGGGTTTCCGGAAATCCCACATGTGTTATTGTAGAACCTGGTAAATCAGAAAATGTCATAGAATTATAGTATACATATAGAATTACCAAATTGGAGGTTTGACAGATGGATAGAAAGGTTATTGAAACGGACAAAAATGTGGAAGTTGTTCAATTCTTATTTGACAAAGAAGAGATTAAAAAGGCAGAAGACAAGGTAGTAAGTAAGGTTAATATGAATTACCAGATACCTGGATTCAGAAAGGGTAGGGTACCGAAGAACATTGTTATTAATTTTATTGGTGATAACTATGAGGACCTTGTACTGGATGAACTGTCAGATAAACTGGAAGAAGCTCTAAAGGCAGAGTCGGACGAGCTTTATGTTCCTGCAGTTATTTCTGAAAGGAAGCTAGAGGACAATTACGCAGCTTTCACCATAGAACTTCATAGAGATCCTAAATCTACAGTCAAGGATTACACCAGCGTTGAGTTAAAAGTTCCCAGGAAACAGGAAATTGTCATGAATTACATTGATTCTAAACTGGAAGAACTAAGGGATGAACATTCGATCATGGAACCAAAGGAAGGAAAATTGGCTATAGGTGATATAGCTGAAATAGAATACTCCATTGTCAAAGATGGAAAAAAACTTGCTGATAACAAAAAACAAGAAATCGAAATAGATGAAAACGACGAAAGACCAATTGTAAAAAATATCATTGGAAAAAGCAAAGGAGATACAGTTGAATTTGAAAAAACCTTTGAAAGCTCGGATAACGAGTACTACTACACCATAAATATTGTTGAGACATACAGAAAGACTCTAATGGAGCTTGGAGATGAACTTGCGAAAACAGTGAACTATGATGTAAACGATCTTGAGGAGTTAAAGGCAAAACTAAAAGAAGAGGGAACAGAACAGTACGAAAATTGGAAATATGATTTTCTCAGACAGCAGGTTTCAAGCTTAATTACCGATTATGTAGATATCGAAATTTCCGATAGAACACTTGATTACTTCGTTTCCAGAGCCATTGAAAATTCAAAGAAAGAAGGAAGTTACGAAAAATACCTGAAAGAAGTCGAAAATGAAGAAGAATTGGAAAAAGAGTTTAAACGAAATATTCTTAATGAACTGAAAAAAGAAAGAGCGGTAGAAGAGATATCTGAAAAAGAAAAGATTGAGGTTTCAGATGAAGAAATTGAAAACAAAATTAAAGAACTTGCTCCATACTGGGGTATATCTGAAGAACAGGCGCTGGGAGTAATCAAAGAAAGAAAAAGAATGAGGGATGAACTCGAAGAAAATATTAGACGAACTAAGGTTTTTGATGCAGTAATAGCAAAAGCTGATATTAAAGAAGTTGAGGAAAACGAAGAGGAAAGCAAAGAAGAGGAGAAATCTGAAGAAAAGGATGAACAGGAAAACAACGAAGACAGTAAAGAATGAAAAATGTTTATTAATTAATCAGGGGAAAAACAATGTAGTTTTCCCCTGATTTTGTATATTTTTGATTTCTCTGCTATATTTAGCTAACGATAAAGTTTTTATTTATAAATTGTGGAGGTGTTACTGTGAAATCAAAAAGCATAATATACATCGCTATAATACTCGCTATCGCTGTTGTATTGTTTTTCTTTTTGAGAACAGTGTTTGCAGGAGATTTTATTGTAACCCCAATAATTTTTACAGTGGGGCCCTTTGAAGTTAGATGGTACGGTGTGTTTATTGCCCTTGGTATTGTCATAGCATACCTCATTGGTAGGAAGTTAGCAATGAGAGAAGGAATAGATGAGGACCACCTTATAGAACTTGTTTTTCTAGGCATAATTTTTGGAATTATTGGCGCGAGGCTGTACTATGTTCTTTTTAACCTTTCATATTATATGAAGAATCCTTTAGAAATCGTGAAAATATGGAGTGGCGGATTGGCAATACATGGAGCCATCTTCTTTGCATTGCTTGTTGGTTTTATATATGTGAGATTAAGGAAGAAAGCCAACATGAAGTTTTTCCAGATGACAGATATATTTACTGCGGTGCTGCCCTTTGCACAGGCGCTTGGCCGCTGGGGTAATTTTATGAACTACGAGGCCTATGGAAAACCAACAGAACTCCCATGGAAAATGTTTGTACCTCTTGCTAACAGAATGCCTGGCTATTCACAGTTCGAATATTTTCACCCCACATTCCTTTATGAAAGTTTGTGGGATTTTATGGTGTTTGGAGTGCTGATATGGTTTTTCATGAAGGGCAGAAAAAATTATGGAGAAGTAACCGGTTTATATATGATTATATATTCTACTGGCAGATTTTTTATAGAAGGTTTAAGGCTTGATAGCCTTTATATCGGAGAGCTGAGAACAGCCCAGGTAGTTTCTGCGATACTCATTGTTGCTGGATTGACAATCTTTATTATTGCCCGTAAAAAAGGTCAATCAGTGAAAACAATTTCTTAAAGGCTCTTACGCGGTGACTGATTTTTGATTT
Source organism: Kosmotogaceae bacterium (assembly GCA_049975465.1). Lineage (GTDB taxonomy): Bacteria > Thermotogota > Thermotogae > Petrotogales > Kosmotogaceae > JASMTM01. The sequence continues at coordinate 20,510 of JBNGCV010000014.1, forward strand.
GACATCGTCACCAAGCTCGCCAAAGGTTCCATCATATCCATCGGGAATGAATATAGGATCGTAACCAAATCCCTTCGATCCCCTTATTTTGTTTGATATAGAACCATTTACAGAGCCTTCAGATGCAAAATAATTAGACTTAAAAGGATCATAAAAAACAGCCATGCATCTAAAACTTGCGGATCTATCATCACTGTTCTTTAACATCTCAATAATTGATTCCATCTTCTCCTTGTAGGAAGCGTTTTCAAGGTATCTAGCAGATTTTACTCCCGGGAAACCGTTCATGCAATCGATTTCAAGCCCGGAATCATCTGAGAGCAGATAAACTGACTGTTCTTTATATGCCTCGACTTTCTTAATAGCATTCTGTAAGAAGGTATCTCCATTTTCTTCAACAACGCTTTCGGGAAAAATTTCGTAGATACTTTTTATTTCGAACCTGTCAGGCGAAATGTCATTGATTTCTTTGAGTTTATTGGAATTGGTTGTAACGAGGTACAGTATCATCGATGAATTTCCTGCCCCTTTCGGATGACTTCCTGTGGTTTTTCTGATTTAAAAACAGTTGTACCCATGATCAAAATATCTACGCCACTATTTACAAGTTCAACTGCGTTGTCCAGATTGACACCGCCATCTACCGATATCTCAAAATCAAGATTGTTTTCTTTTCTTAACTCATCCAGCTTCTTTATTTTTTCAGCCGCTTTTGGTATAAAACTCTGTCCGGAATAACCTGGATTAACGGTCATTACAAGCACACCGTCTACAAAGTGGATGATTTCTTCAAGCGCTGAAACAGGCGTATGTGGATTGAATGATACAAATGCTTTAACACCAAGGTCCTGTATTCTTGTAATCAAACTGTGCAAATGAGGTTCAACTTCAACATGAACTGAGAGAATGCTTGCTCCGGACTTCGCAAAGGATTCTACATAGTCAGATGGATTGGTAATCATAAGGTGAACATCAAGAGGTGGACAAAAAACAATTGGCTTGAGTGCTTCCATTATTGGCAAACCGAAAGTAATATTTGGTACAAAATGTCCATCCATAACATCAATATGAAGTAAATCTGCGCTTCTAACCATTGAAACCTGTTCGTATAATCTTGAAAGGTCAGATGCCAGTATCGAAGGGGAGATTTTTGCCATGTCGTTCACCTCTTTTTCCGGTGTTTTTTCTTTAATTCATTATACAATTTTATGTAACTATCATAGCGCGATTTCTTTACTGAATGATCTTTCAACAACTCTTTTACGTGACATCCAAGTTCATCAATATGAGAACAATTAGAAAAAGAGCATTCTTCTGATGCAGCACTGATTTCAACAAAGTAGTTCTGAAGCTCTTCAGGTTCCATATCCGGGAGTTCAAGGGTTGAAAAACCCGGGGTATCTGCAACATATCCACCGAAATTGAACTCTAACAGTTCACTTCTTGTGGTAGTATGTTTTCCCCTTCCAAGTTTTTGAGATATCTCTGTTGTTTTGAGTTTAAGTCCAGGGTTGAGTCCATTTAAAAGGCTGCTTTTACCAGCACCCGTGACTCCTGCCATAGTACTTACCTTATTTCTAAAAATCTCTATGAGAAGATTTAGATTTTCTCCCGTCTTGGCTGAGGTTGGAATTACCGTATAGTAATCCGAATAGATATCGTTGAACTCTTTCAGCTGGTCTTTTGACGTTAACAGGTCAAGTTTGTTAAGTACTATAATTATGGGAAGTCCGCTGTATTCAGCAAGCACCAGAAATTTATCAACAATATAATTTGATACTTCAGGTTTTACAAGGGTGGTTACAAGAATAACCTGATCAACGTTGGCTATTTTTGGTCTTGAGAGTTCATTTCTTCTGTTTAGAATGTTTTGAACGAGCCCCTTATTTACGGTTTCTATTGAAAATTCAACGACATCACCAACAAGTGGTTTTGTTCCCGTCCTTTTGAACTTGCCTGGCATGTCACATTCAAAGTGTTTGCCATCAAGCTCTTCTTTTACTATAAGTGTCTTGCCATAAAAACGTACAACAACACCACGAAATCTTTCACTCACTATTTTTTACCTCCGGCATTATATTGAGTCTTTAGTTGGCCACATGCAGCTTTTATATCTGTTCCTTTCTCTATCCGCAATTCCGCTTTCACTCCCAATGAATTTAATCTATTCATGAATTCAGTGATCCTTTTTTTTGAAGGCCTTTTAAGATCACTACTAACAGGATTCAGCGGAATAACATTGACATATGAACTGATTCCCTTGATCAATTCATAAAGTTTTTGAGCATCTTCAACATAATCGTTGAAATGATCGATTAACACATATTCAAAGGTTACCCGTTTTCTGGTGATTGTCTGATAGTAGTATAATGATTCGAAAATATCTCCTATATCGTGTTTTTTGTTTATTGGAACTATCTTATTGCGTTTTTCATTGGTTGGGGCATGTAATGAGACAGAGAGTTTTACTTCAGGCCCTTCATTTGTGAATCTGGTAATCCCTTGAGGTATTCCAACTGTGGAGATAGTAAAATGTCTTAAGCCAAGATTGCGTCCGCGTTCGTCATTGTAGATTCGAATTGATTTCAAAACATTATCTGTATTGAGAAATGGTTCTCCCATTCCCATGAAAACAATATTATCAACCATTTTTCCCAATTCTATTTCCATGTAAAGCATCTGTCCAACAATTTCTTCAATCTCTAGATTTCTAACATATCCAGATAGACCAGTCTGGCAAAATTTGCAGCCTATTGGACAGCCAGCCTGACTGGAAATGCAAAAGGTGTTGTGATTGGGATGTCTTAAAATAACAGATTCAATGAACTCACCGTCATATAGCTTCCATAAAAGCTTTACTGTTCCATCCTTTGATTGCTGCCTTTGAACAATCTTCATTTTGGGAAAAGAAAAAATCTTTTCAAACTGATCTCTTTCTTCGAGTGATATATTGGTCATTTCGAAAAAATCTATCACTCGCTTCAAGTATATCCAGTTAAATAGTTGCTGAGCCCGATAATGTTTTAGTCCTAATTCTTTCAATAAATCCTGGAGTTCGTCAAAAGTGTAGGATAGTATTTTGTAAGTCAATCATTAGTCACTCCTTTTTAAATAGGAAACATAAGCGGGTCTTGGTGTTTCTGGTAAAACAAGCCAGTTTCCATAACCATCATAAAGCGATTCAATATTTCTTTCTTTCAAGCTCCCTTCAAGATTAACACTTTTATAGTTATTAAGCTCTTTAATAACATCAGTATTTTCTTCCAGTGATAATGTATCGCTAAGGTAAATAAAGCATTCAGGTAGATTTTTTTCTTTTAAATAAGATATTATTTGTTTTTTAGATTTGACGAAATCACTTTCAGTTAACAAATGCAGCAGCCAGGGTTTTTCATTTATACGTCCAAGCTCAGTTGTTATAGGACTTATGATAGGAATATCAACTATTTGTTCCAGAATATATTTTAGTTCATCAACGTGTTCAGTATTTGTGGGATTTTCTGGCTTTTCTATTATAAGCAAACAGTCTGAGTAATCGCTTTCACTATAAATATATCCTTCAGAGTCCAGAATATTTTTGCAATCAGGCGGAACTACATGCATTGGTGGATTTTGATTGAACACTAGCAATGACTCCACATCTTCTATGTATGGATGATTTAGCATATATTCATATAGCCATTTTGGATGAGCGTATTTTAAGTGAACAGGCAAGTCTTCAAATTCGAAACTCTTTCTGTCAACTTTCCTTAGAACAGCGTTTACCAGTCCCTTGAACTTTTTAACTTGAACCAGTTCGACCATTTCACTTACCGCAGCGTATCCTGGGACAGTATCCATAAACAGCAGTTGAACTACTCCTACCCTAAGTACATTCCTGATAAATTCTGGAATATTCTCTGGCCTGTTTAGGAATTTAGACAATATATGATCAATAAGGAGACGCTTTCTGAGCGTCTCCATAATTAAGAAAGTACAGAATTTTTTATTTTGAGAACTGAGAGTTTTTAAAGCAAGTTCGATCTTTTTTTTTGGAAATTTTCCATTTTTTTCAACATAGGTTAATGTTTCAACTGCAAGCGTTCTCGGATCAGTCACGAATCTCCACCAATAAAGCCAGACAGAAATATCATTCTCATTAGTTGTAAAGCTGCCATGAGTGTTGATGCTACATAGGTCAATGCGGCTGCTGAGAGAACATTGTTAACCGCTGCTACCTCATTTTTTGGCATTCCCAATCTGGTGAGCATCCGTTTTGCAAGATTGCTTGCGTTGTATTCTACTGGTAGTGTTATCAATGTAAAAAGAACTACCAATGAAAATAGAATGATACCCAGTCTTACCAGCATAGGTGACCAGAAAAGAAAACCAATAATAAATATGATCCAGCTCAGCCCTGAGCCTATGCTCGCTACTGGAGCGAATGCATTTCTTATAACAAGTGGGGCGTAATTTTTCTTATCTTGAACTGCATGCCCGATTTCATGGGCAACTACTCCAAGAGCAGCGATTGATGAATTATTCCTGGTAGATTCAGAAAGTCTAACTACTTTTTTCTTGGGGTCATAATGATCCGTGAGTTTTCCCTTTATATTTTCTATTTTGATATTGTTAAGTCCCGCACTATCAAGAAGATATCGTGCAAGTTCACTTCCAGTCATACCAAAAGATGACTTGACCTTCGAGTATCTAGAAAAACTGCTATTCACTTTATTTTGTGCCCATAATGCGAGTATTATTGCTGGAATTAGTAAAACAAATGTAGGATCCAGAAACATTTTATATTCACCTCCATTCAAATTATATCATTAAATTAGACTAGCTTTCTCCTTGAAAGTTCGTTATAAAGCAGTATGTAAAGATCGATTAACATAAGATTTGGCATCATCAATTTGATATCGTTTGATTATTTTTATTAATGAGTAGATTATTCATAATATAATATATTTGAGGTGATGCTATGTGTTTTATGTGACAAAAGAGTTTACCTTTGATGCAGCACATAAACTTATATCATATCATGGTAAATGTGAGAACCTGCATGGGCATTCATATAAGCTCAGGGTAACTGTTCGGGGAATCCCTGATGATGAGGGTATGGTAATTGATTTTGCTGAACTGAAAAAGCTGGTTAATAACGAAGTGTTGGATAAACTGGATCATTCATATATCAATGAATACATAGAACAACCAAGTGCCGAAAATATTTCAAAATGGATATATGACAGACTCAAACATTTAATTGACAGCGAACAAAGAGAATTACATGAAATAATACTCTGGGAAACACCGACAAGCTTTGTACGTTATAAAGGAGAGAAAAATTGAACATAATTATCGGTCGTTATATTGCAAAGAGCTCTCCCATACACAATATGGGTGGACAATCCAAACTAATAGGCTTCTTAGCTCTTGCAATACTATCGTTTTTATGTACTTCGTTATTCGATTTTCTAATCCTGTACATTTATTTCTTCATTATTGCTTACTTGACAAACATCAGATTGACAAGATTCCTAAAAAGCATAAAGACAATTTGGATCCTCATAGTAATGATTTTCATCTTCAACAGTTTTTTCACATCAGGCTATGTGTTACTCAAAATCGGTACTGCGATTATTACCAGAGAAGGCTTAATAAATTCTGTTATATATTCTCTTAGATTGATAGCAGCGATATTTTTCAGTACCGCTTTATCATATACAACGAAACCTCTTGAAATTGCAGATTCAGTAGAGAGCTTGATGAACAGAATCAGATTTCCGTCACATATAGCCCGACAAACAGGTTTGGTACTTTCAATCGCTTTAAGATTCATATCTATATTGTCTGAGGAGTCAAGACAGATCGTTCTTTCACAAAAGGCTCGTGGTGGATTTAGATCAGAAAAATTCTTGAGAAAACTTTATGACTTGACAACAGTAATCATTCCATTAATTGTGCTGTCATTGAGAAAAGCTGAAGAGCTGGCTGTTGCAATGGAAGTAAGGGGCTACAATCCTAATAAACCTGTTAGTAGACGGACAATAAATGCTAATTTTAGTGGTGGTACGTTTTTGGTAATGAATGTTCTAATTTATTTCACTGTTCTTCTAAATTAATTAGCCTATATACCCAAGTAGTTTTTCAAGTCTTGATGGTGAAATTCTTGCGACTGATTTCGCGCAGGATAGTCTAAGAGTTGCATCAGCAAACTGGTCAAGTAGTATTTTCTCCAGTGCAGGTAGTGATTCGCCAATTCTTAAAAAACCTGCAATTGACACAGCAAGTTTTTGAATCGAAAGAGATTCTTTTCTGTTATTAATTATTCCAGTAATATCTTCAGCGATATCGGTTAACTTCAGTTTTCTGGTTGCTTTTAACGCAGCTTTTTTTAATTTTGATGACGTGGAATTAAGGGCAAACTTTATTTCATGCTCAAGCGTATAATCCATCATATTGCCAAGCGTTTCAATTATTGTTGCCTTAACTCTATCTGATGGATCGTCAATGTTTCCTCTTAAAATTTCAACAGTTGCTGGTTCTTTCAGTTTCTTGAATATCTTTGCGGCAAGATATCGTTTTTCTTCGTCATTTTCCTCCATTAAGGTCTCAGCAAGTGGTAGTAATTCAGATCCGAAATCGAAGGATTTCATGTACGTTTTTATGGCGGTTAGCATTACAACCGGATCATCATTTTTCATAAGTTTCTCAAGTCCACGCCTTGCATACTCTTCAGGGTAGGTCCCAATGAATTCCACCAAAAGTGTTTTAAAGCCGGGAAATCTTGAACTATTAACTAATTTTATGATTTCGTTACATGAGTCGTCGTCTTTGTTTTTGAAATGCTCTTCAAGAAAAAGCCTCTGTACTGTTTTGGGTAAATCAGAAACAGTTGTCTCATCAAGTTCTAATTCTCCTTTGTAGGCTCTGTAAATATTTCGTATCTCAATGCTGGGATCTGATGTAAGAAACGTGATTTCGTCAGGATCAATTCCATTGTTTATTAAAGACAGTAAAAATCCCTTGCGGACCTTTTTTGAGGGATCTTCAAAAATCCTCTCCAGCTCTGATTCTTCTACCTGATCGCTTTCAGCGTAAGCTTTGGCAGCAGCTGCTCTCACACTTTCGACAGGATCTTTAAGTGCTATTTCAGCCAGCTCTGTTGTGTTGGCAGTTTCAGCCAGTAATTTCACGAAGGCTTTTCTGACTTCAGGAGCAGGTTCTTCAAAGAATTCATCCCAGTCTATTTCATTTATCAACAATCCAGATGAAGCTATTTCTCTTAGCGCACGTGAACGAACTGCTGATGATCTGGAATTAATCATTTCCTTCAATATTAGCTCTTTTCTTCCGATTATCTCATCTTCGAGAGAATTAATTATCTGCCTTACGTTTGCCACTATTTTCACTCCAATCTATTCTAATTGATCTAATAAAGCCATCAATTTCAAAAGTAACGATATTATCTTCATAACTAAAGGAAGCACTTTTATTGAACGTAAGAATTATATTGATGCCCTGTCTGCTATTTGGTTCTTTTGCTATTCTTCTTATTGTATTATTTCGGATTTCATAGGCAATCCAGGAATTGCCTTTATCATGGGATGTGTCATACGAAAACCGATCGTCTTTGATCTGTCCTCTCACCTGTGAAAATCTGTTCATGTCACGCTCAAACAGATCAAAAGCCCTGTTGATAGCAAGAACATTTTGAGTTGAATCGCAGAATTGTATGTTTCCAATTGTAAATTTTCCAAATAAATCCATCAATCCAACGATGATGATGGAAGTAACAGCAAGACCAACCAGTACTTCTATGAGAGTAAAGCCCTTACTTTTCATCTTCCTGTAGTTGTTCAGCCATATCCAGCGTGTTATTTAATCTATCAAGTACCCTTACTTTTCCCAAAACTGAAAGTGTTTCAAATAAACCAGGTGTAACAAGACGACCGGTTACAGCACCTCTAATACTCTGAAAAGTGTTCTTTTTTGATGTAATCCTTTCTTCAGCCAGGTCTCTTACTACCTTTTCCGTACCCTTTATGGACCAATCATTGTTATTATCAAATCGTTCGATAGCTCTTTCCAGAAGTGGGATGACCCATTCTTTTTTAAGGAATTTTTCTGCAAATTTATCTTCAAAATCCAGTTCATTGGTAAAGAAAGGCGATGAAAACTCGTACATTTGCATTAACGTATTGACTTTTGGTTTACAAATATCTATTACTTCTTTTGCATAAGACTGATCATCTGTCATTTTATTGTACATGTTTGTGTTTCCTATGAATTTCAACCAGTTCCCATATTCAATCAATAAATCACTTATTTCCATTTCTCTCAACTGTTTTCCATTAACCCATTCAAGTTTTTCATAATCAAAAATTACAGGTTTGTTTGAAATTGAATTTAGTGAAAATTCATTGATCTTGTCCTTGAAATCAAAAATCTCTTCATCAACTGTCCATCCAAGCAAGGCCAGATAGTTCATAAGACCTTTGTTAAGGTAACCTTCTTTTCTGAAAAATTCGACACTTGTATGACCATGTCTTTTAGAAAGTGGTGACCTGTCAGGTCCAAGAATCAGCGGTATATGCATGAATTCAGGTGGTTGCCAATCGAGTGCTTCGTATATCATCAATTGTCTTGGTGTATTAGATAAATGGTCTTCACCGCGTATAACGTGCGTTATTTCCATCAAATAATCATCTATAACGACTGCAAAGTTGTAAGTAGGGAAGCCATTAGATTTCATAATAACAAAATCGTTGAAAGTGTCTTTTCTAAAAGACATCTCTCCTTTTAAAAGGTCATTAAATATTATTTCACCTGATTTTTCACACTTTAAGTTAATTGTATAACTATGGTTATTGTACTCATAGTCTGAAATTGAAGACGATCTTTTGATAACTTTATTTTTATTATTGGGATCGTAAAAAGCGTAGTACGCATAGCCTTCATTTATAAGTTTTTCTGCATAATGAAGATATATTCCCTGTTCGTTTCTTTCACTCTGTCTGTAGTAAGAATCAAGTCCTTTAATATCAGGACCTTCATCCCAGTCCAGTCCACACCATCTGAGAGACATAAGGATTTGTTCCTCAAAATGCATGGTAGAACGCTCAACGTCAGTGTCCTCTATCCTCAGAATAAATTTACCGTTGTAGCTTCTTGCAAACAGCCAGTTGAATAATGCTGTTCTTACTCCCCCTACATGAAGGTGACCGGTTGGACTCGGAGCAAACCTGCATCTTATCATGGTTTTTTCTCCTTTCTCAGGTCAAAAAGTTTTCAAGTTCTTCCAAAGAGTGTACTTGCACAAGTGGTGCAATTTTTCTATTGTCAAGGTATTTGCCATCAATTAATATAGATGTAATTCTATCGGTCCATCCTCCGGTTCCTCTAATAAGAATAACCGTTTTTCCGCAAGCATAGGCTGACACTATTTCATATAACGTACCAATTTCTCCGCCTATTGAAATAACATAATCACATGAGCGAACAATGAATAACGAACGCGTAAGATAATCCATTCCTGTTACTATGTTAAGTGAGTTATATTCGTTACCTTTTTCTTCAAAGGGAAGTATTCCAATCACATCTCCATTAACTGAACGCGCTCCTCTGGCTACGAGCTCCATAACACCGTCCCTACCACCAGTGAATATTCTGTGATTTAGTCGGGCAAGCTTTTTACCGGTAGAAACACATAATTCGGAGATTTTAGCCACTGGTGAAGTATTTATACTTCCAGAATAACCAATAACTGCTATATTCACATTGTTTCTTCCTTTCCAAGGTAATTATCAATAACTGCGGGATCGGCTAGTACCTTTTGCGGATCACCGCTGGAGATAACTTCACCTTTGAAAAGTATGTAAAGAGAATCAACAACTTTGGATATGCTTGTTACATCATGATCGGTTACTATTATACCGATTCCTCGTTTTTTAAGATTGATGATCATCTTCTGAATATCTTTTACAGTGATGGGATCAATACCGACAAAGGGTTCATCAAGCAGAATAAATCTCGGTGACAAAGCCAGTGTCCTTGCAAATTCAAGTCTTCTTTGTTCACCACCTGAAATTACATCTGCCATTTGATTTCTAAGATGTAAAATCCCAAAATATTCGAGGAGTTCATTAGCTTTTTCTATAATGTGGTCTGATTTTCTGGTTAGTTTAAGGATCATGATCAAATTATCTATCACGCTCAACCCTCTGAAAATAGATGTCTCCTGAGGCAGGTATGCGATTCCCTTCTTTGCTCTTTCGTGAACTGGAAGATGGGTTATTGATTCTTCGCCAATATAGACATCACCGCTATCAGGTATTACTATACCAAGTATAGACTTAAAGGCGGTTGTTTTCCCCGCCCCATTGGGACCAAGAATTCCAACCACCTCACCTTTTTGTGCTCTAATCGTAACCTGCTTTAATACCTTTCTTCTTCCAAAACTTTTATCAATGGAAACACATTCAAGTGTTTCAGTCTTCACTGTCGAATCCTTTTAAATACTCTATGACAAGGTCAGTAATATCGTATGTTCCTTTTCCGTAAACAACAGCTTCTTTTGTAATAATGAGATCATACTCGGTAAATTCTGCATAGTTCTTTATACGTTTCTGCAAACGCTCAATGATAATCTGTGTTTTTTCATTGTACGTAGATTGAATTGTCTGTTCATATTGTGTTTTCTTTGACAGTAATTCATTTTGTTTTTCTGCTAGTTCAGCCTCTGTAGCACCTTCCTGTTGCATTTGTTGCAGCTCCTGTGAAAGCTCGTCAAGTTGTTTCTGATAGAACTGCAAATCTTCCTGATAGCTCTGACTCAGCTCTTTCCAATCTTTTGTTGATTCCAAGACTCTTTGCATATCAACATAGGCTATTTTAGCCGGGTTGTTTGGACTCGACGAATTTTCAGAGATTACAACTGCTGTTAATAAAAGAATCAAAGTAATTACGGGAATTAATTTCTTCACAAAAACACCTCCTGGATTATTTTATACTAAAAGGTTTTCTTTGAATCTAATAGTATTGTTACCGGACCATCATTGGTTAGAGTAACACTCATATATGTTTGAAAGACCCCAGATTCAGTTGGGACTTTTTCTTCTGCTTTTCTAATAAACAACCTGTAAAGCTCCTGGGCTTTTTCAGGAGGGGCAGCTTCCGTAAAAGAAGGTCTTCTACCTTTTCTGGCGTCCCCTAGCAGTGTGAACTGAGATACAGCCAAAAGCTCTCCATCTATATCTGTAAGAGAAAGATTCATCTTATCATTTTCATCCTCGAATATTCGCAGATTAATTATCTTTTCTGCCATCCATTCAACATCGTTCTCTGAATCGTTTTTTTCCACACCCAGGAGAACAAGAACTCCTTTATTAATAGAACCAACAATCTCTTCATCAACTTTAACACAGGCATCCTTTACTCGTTGTACTACTGCTCTCATGAGGACCTCCCAATACGTTTTACAACCTGCACATTCTTTAAACCACGAATGTTTTCCATAACTGATGTAAGATGGGCAACATTTCTGACCAACAAAGTAACCTTAAGTGAATTATAACCCCATTTTCCTGTTTCAACAGCATATTTGTTTATTGATGCATGTTTTGTTTCAATACGTTCCATTATTTTTGGAATGCAGGATTGATCATTATCCTTAAAATCAACCAGTATCTTCGCTGTATATCTTCTATCTGTATTGGGACTCCAGTAAGCGTCTACTAGTTTATCTGCTGGCATAGATTTTATATTTGGGCAGTTTGTTTTATGTACTGAAATTCCTTTGCTGCTTATGACAGCAGCTATTTCATCGCCTGGAAGAGGAGTACAGCACTTGGCAAAATGTACATCGATCCCTGTTTGTCCACCCACAATAACTTCTTTACCCTTTCCGGGTTTTGTTTCTTTAAGAGGCTCTTCTATTTCAGGGAGTTCTTCTTCCTCTTCTTCAGGCATAAGAATCTTCATTAATTGCTCATTGGTTATGTCGCCTTCTCCAATTTTCAGATACAGCTCATATTCATTTTTGAGTTTGTATTTATCCATAAGTTTTTCAATGGGTTCCGAATGAATAATGCCTTCAATCGGTTTATTTAGTTTTTTGCTGATCTTTCTAACAATCTCTTTGCCTTTATTTACATATTCTGTATTGTATTTATTCTTAAAGAAACGTCTAATTTTTGCCTTCGTGCTATTTGAATGAGCATATTTTAGCCAATCAAGGCTCGGGCCACTACTTGATTTATTGACAATAATTTCTACTCTGTCTCCGAGTTGAAGTTTATAATCAATTGGAACGATTTTGTCATTAACTTTAGCACCAGCAAAATGATGTCCAACTTCCGTATGGATAGCGTATGCAAAATCTATGGGAGTAGCATTTTTGGGTAGATGAATCACTTCACCTTTTGGAGTAAACACAAACACTTCGTCGGGTTCAAGTACTGTTGAAACTGAGTTGATATCGCTAAAACTCTCTATAAACTCTCTGTGCCAGTTTACAAGCTGATTTAACCATGTTCTGCTGCTAAGATCAACTCCTTCTTTGTATAACCAGTGAGCTGCAACTCCAAATTCAGCTTCCTTATTCATTTTTTCTGTACGGATTTGAATTTCGAGGGGTTCTCCACGATGGGTTATAACGGTAGTGTGAAGCGATCGGTAACCATTGGATTTTGGAGCGGCTATGTAGTCCTTAAATCTCCCAGGCAAAGGAGGCCATAGTGCATGTATTATTCCAAGAACTTTGTAACAATTAACATCGTCATCTGTAATAATTCTAAGTGCTATCAGGTCGTAGATTTCGTCAAAAGCTTTATTTTTCTTTGTCATTTTTCCCCAGATACTATATAGATGTTTTATACGGCCCTTCATTCTAAAACTGATCTTGTATTTATTTAACTCCTGATCTATTACTTCCTGGTATTCATCCATTACCGATTCTCGCTCTTTTAGCTTTTTATTGAGCTTTTTCTTTAGTTCTTTATATTCATCAGGGTAAATTGTTTTGAAAGAAATATCTTCTAACTCCCACTTCAATCTGTGTATACCTATTCTATGTGCAATAGGAGCATATATATTTAGCGTTTCAAGAGCTTTTTCCTTTCTTTTTTGTACGTCTTTAAGATGTTCAATTGTTCTCATATTGTGAAGTCGATCAGCTAATTTGACGATTATTATTCTGAGATCACGGGCCATTGCAAGCAGCATCTTACGTATGGTTTCGGCTTTCATACGCGATTTCAGTGCCTTGCTACTTAATTTTTCATTTAATCGTAAATTACTGATTTTCGTTACTCCATCAACGATACTGGAAACATTTTCTCCGAATTCATCACGGATCATGTCCAGTGAAACATCGCAGTCCTCAACAACATCATGTAAAAGTCCTGCAGCAATAGTATCAACATCAGCTTTTAGGTCAGCAAGAATCAAAGCAACTTCAACAGGATGGTGAATGAACGAATCACCAGAATCTCTCATCTGTCCTCTGTGCTCTGCTTCTGCAAGTTCATAAGCTTTTAGCAACATGTTTTTTTCTCTGCGTTTTAAGCGTTTATCCAATCTCGCAGCGATCTTATCAACAACTTGCAGACCAGTTTTTACATCATAAACCACTTTCTCACCTCGGTCTTACACTTATGAATATTTTATCATGATTAACCTGAACTGTTTAATATAAATAAGGCTTGTAAAGCAGATAGGATTTGATTTCACACTCAATGAGTTTTAGACTTAAAAAACCAAAATGGTTTAATGATGGGCTGTAACCATGATTTTTGTAAAAGAATTATGATTCTACAGAAAGAAAGCTCTTATAGCATTTGCAATAACAACAGCAATGAGAAATATTTTCAAGAATTTGATTCCTTTGGATATTGCCAGTTTAACAGCAAGATAAGCACCGGTCATAGTACCAAGAGCAAGAACTACCCCTAAAGAAACATCAACCAAACCATTAAAGAAAAATATAATCAAAGATATACATGTATAGATAAGTACTATCCCCACTTTTATTGCATTTGTTTTTATTAAATCAGTTCCGATAAAGAAAGTGATGGCAGTAATCAACAAGAAACCTATTCCTGCCTGAATAAAACCACCATAGATTCCAAGTCCAAAAAAAGCAATATATTTAAGAATAACCATACCCTTTCCATTTATGTTACTTGAAACCTTCGGTTTTTTGATTACAAATATGACCATGATGATCAGAATAATTCCTATTACCTTATTTAGTAGGTCCTCGTTGAGATCAACTGCAATAAATGAACCAATTACAGCACCACAAGCGGCCACAATTCCAAGTGGCAGTGATATCTTGAAAGATTTAACACCCTTCCTTTCAAAGCTGGACACTCCAACGACATTTTGCAGGAGGATAGCAATTCTGTTAGTTCCGTTGGCAAGGTCAGCTGGCAATCCATAGAACATTAGAATCGGAAGTGTAATCATAGAGCCCCCTCCAGCAAGGGTGTTAATAATTCCTGCTAATGTTCCTCCAGCATATATCAATAAGTAACCGAGTAAATCCATAGTCACCACCATTTTTATGTTTTTTAAGTGTATCATGAAATCAAAAAATAAAGGAACCGCTTAAGTGACAAAAAACATTGTTTTCTTAAAATAGTATGAGCTTATATAATAGTGTTATAAAAAATTATATTGTATATGTAACGAATAATAAAGTATATTTTATGATAGCTCTTAATTGAATATACTATATATAAAATGGTATAATTAAATAAAGTTAACTATAAACTAATTTATATTTAGAGGAGGTATATACTATGCCAAGTACTGTAAATATAATAGATGTCTTGAATATACTAGGACATCTTGAAGATGAAGCAAAAAATTCCACAAGAGAAAGATTCTATAAAAACTATCTGGCAAAAATAAACGAACCTTCTGTAATATTAGAAGAATCACAGGAAATATACGGTGCATACTGGTCAGCAAAATCCAATAAAGAAATGTACCAGAAAGCCTATGGTGATCTTGTTAATCGACTTGGAGAGATTACCGGATACAATGTAGAATATTCTAAATACGGGAACAGGGAGAGAGTAACCGGGGTATGGAAAATAGGTTCAGAGAATATTTTAAATATTGCTGCATTTATACCAGAGGATGTTAATAATCTAAAGTGGTTTTCAAGACACGCTTTGCTCGTTTTGCCGGAAGAATTCAATTTAGATAGACCCTTTGTAACCCTTCCTAAGTTAGTTGACTTTTTCAATATGATCCTTCAGATAAATCTTCCATTGGGCTCTGTAACTAATGTACTGTCGATAGATAACAATTTTGATAAAAAACTGGTTCCTACAATGGAACTTGTATTTCTAGCGTTCAAAAAAGAGTTGTCAAGCGAAACACCAAAATATTCTATAAGTGCAGAATGGACCAAAGAAGAACTTAAAAAGCTTCTTAAATCTGTCAAGGAGCCTACAAGAGAATTTATAAAAAGCCTTCTAGACAAACCAAAAACTGCAAAAGAACTTTATGATGAAATGAATGATAGACTTCCTGATGAAAAATCACTAAAAAGTCCAATGGCTATCGGCGCAATTATGGGTGCACTATCAAAACACTATGGTGGTATCAAAGAAAAGGTTGTGGAACGTGATGGAAACGCTTATAAACTTGTTGAAAATTATAGAGTTATTTTATCCGAATTGTTAAGTCAGCAATAATCAGCATTACAGAGTCTTCCTTGCGAGAATGGATTTTAAGCACATTTTTGCTAATCTAAATATAAAAACTCAAGATAAACTAGATTAACGTCTCTTGACGCATTTTCGTAAGTTTCAGATGTATATTAGTCATAAAGGGCGTTATAGAGATTTTGTTACTGGTTATCTAATGTGGTAGAATAATTAGGCGACATAATTACCATTATGTCTCCACTTTTTATATTAGGGGGTTACTTCATGGAATATCGAAAAGCTATGGAAAAATTCCAGGATTACATGGAGTATGTTAGAAATTTATCAAGAAATACCGTCGAGGCATATATAAGGGATCTGAAAAATTATGAAAAGTTCATTGATAAAGAGAAACTTGATTATAAAGAGGTGACAAGACACGATATAGAAAAGTATATGCAGTCACTGTCCAGGGGTGAAGTAACCAGCAGAAAGCTTTCTCCTTCAAGCATAGCGAGAAACTTATCTTCCATAAGCACCTTCTACACCTTCCTTCATTTGAGTAACGTTGTTCAGGCAATTCCAACAGAAATGGTAAGAACACCAAAAAGAGGTAAGTCTCTTCCTGAGTATGTTAGCCACAAAGACATACAGAAACTCATAAACTGTTTTCCCAATACAAACCTCGGAAAGAGAAACAAAGCAATTGTAGCCCTTATGTACTATTGCGGACTTCGTGTTAGTGAAGTTACATCGTTAAAAATAAGAGATATCGAATTGTACAGTGAACCTCTAATACAGATAAGAAGCGGAAAAGGAAACAAAGACAGAATAGTTCCATTAAGTAAAAAAGCTGAGCAGCTTATAAATGAATATATTGAAATAAGAGAAAGCTTCAACAATTCAGAAAGGCTTGAAGAGCTCTTTGTAGGCATTCGAGGAGAAAGAGTAAGCAGAAAATCAATTCATAAAATGATTACAAAACAAGCAAATAAAGTCTTTCCCGGAAGACATATCACACCACATGTATTGCGCCATAGCTGCGCGACTCACCTACTTCAAAGAGGAGCCAGCGTAAAAGTTGTCCAGGAGATCCTCGGACACTCCAATGTCTCTACAACAAGCATTTACCTACACATCACCGACAAAGAAAAACGAAAAGCTGTAAAATTACTCTCTGATATTGAATAAAGTAGTATAACATAGAATATTCATAGATGAAATAGTATATACTAATATAGTACTATATAAATTTATATTGTTTGTTTTACATAAAGCAATTCTGTATAAACAATTAATATCTTATATATACTATAAATAAAAAGACTATTTATAATAACAGTAAATATTTTTAATTTAATTAGTATATACTATGTATAATAGAATATACATTATTATATTTAAAATCATTAACATTATGATAAATACTAGAATAACCATTATATTATAAAATATAGAAAACTATATTATATTCTAGTATAAACAAATTTTTATGAATATAATTTAAAGGGTAGTAAGGGTTGAACCTCCTAATTTTGGTAAGTCAAAAAAACCGGAAAATTGCAGCAGATTTGATGATGTTTATTCCTGAAGTTAATTATCAAAGCCACATTCCCCCTCCTTGTTCCACCGTATAGCGAAAAAACCAGCTCTGTCTACTTGATCTTTCTGATTCTTTTGTTTAATTTTCCCGGGTATTCTTCATAACACTCCCAGGGTGTTTGGTCCAGAACTCTCACAGGCAATGATGGGAGTGCAAATGGCCTTTGCGTATATCGGTTCCACCTTCATGCCACCATTCTTCGGATTACTCGCCGAACATATAGGACTTGTATTGTTCCCGTTCTTCCTTCTGATATTAGCATTTATGATGTTGGTTCCAACAGAGGTTGTGAACAGGAAAATAGCTGCAAATTTATAATAGAGTTTTTATGATGATTCACTTTCATTTAGTTGTTTCCACTGGAAAGAGTTATTGTTTGGAACATTCTGGTATTAGAACATATACATTTCCCTTGGTGCTGGATTTTTATTTTCCAAACGCTGTATTTCTAGATTGCGAAAAACATTTGCGCTCGATAGGGTTGA
>JBNGCV010000015.1:0-34428 GCA_049975465.1 Kosmotogaceae bacterium
TTTTGATAACTGAGTTAACAGATTTCATGTATTTCGTCAAAACCTTTGACTTCTCAAGAAAATCTTTGATCCTTGGATCTTTCCCGGATAACTCCGCTAATTTTGGTATGTAAAATGGATTTGCAAGAAATCTTACATCAAACACTAGATTTGCATCCGTTGGTATACCATAACCATAACTAAAACTCTCAATAATCAATCTCATTGGTGGAATTTCACCTTTTGATGGCTGAATTAATTTTAGGATGTGGTTCTTAAAATCCTGAATCTCAAGGTTGGAAGTGTTCAAAACGAAGTTTGCTTCATGCATCAACGGAGCCATTAGCTGTCTCTCTTTTTCTATGCTTTCTTTTAAGGAATAGTCTTTTGAAAGAGGGTGTGCTCTACGGGTTTTCCTGTATCTATACATAATTATGTCATCATCAGCATCAAGAAATATTATTTTAATAGAAAGCTCATTATCAAGTCTTTTTAGCTGTTTTATAATTTCTTCGGAGCTTCCAAATTTCAAAATCACCCTAACATCAATTACAATAGCAAGTCTTTTAAGTTTAGATTCAATCAGTACAGAAACAAAATCTCTTATAACTGATGGTGGTACATTATCGACACAAAATATTCCAAAATCTTCCAATATTCTAAGAGCGGATGTTTTCCCTGCTCCGGACATTCCTGTTATTACAAATAATTCACTTTTTTTCATATATTTTCACCCGGCATTTATATTCCAGCCAGAATTAATCTCTTCCATCTTTTTCACTGGATAAGAGAGCAGATTTTTATCTATTATTGAAAGTTGCTCTTCGAACATTTTAGGATCGCCGGTAACATAATATTCGACTCCAATTTCAGCATCTTCCTCTATATCCAATTCCTGTTTAAATTTTTTTGCAAGGTAAATCGATGGATCATCGATTGCAACTTTATTTCCGAGAAACTTTACTATAGACTTTTTCAGAAAAGGATAATGGGTACAACCCAGTATTAATCTGTCAATCCCGGTATCTCTAATATCGTTCAAATAAAATGAAACAATTTTTTCAACAAGTTCACCTTCCCACAGACCTTCTTCTACCATAGGTACAAAAAGAGGACACGCTTTCTGAAAAACATTCTTTATTTGTTTAATCGTGATGAGTTTTCTCAGGTAAACTGATCTTCTTACGGTTGTCTCTGTTCCAATTATTGCTATATTGTTTTTTCCTTTAAGAATACGCGAAAGAAACCCGACAGTACTATCTATTACACTTATGTAATCTACACCAAGTGAATTTTTTTCTTCTTGTGAAAGTATTGAATCGGAGGTATTACATGCACAAATAATGCTTGAAACATCAGATTTAATAAGAAAATCCAATATATTCTTAATATATCCATGCAGTAATCGGTTAGGTTTTGAACCATATGGAACATGCGCTGTATCTGCAACATATATAAAATCTACACCTTTTATGTCACTATTCATAAGCTCTTTTAGAACTGTTATACCACCAATTCCTGAATCAAAGATCCCTATCCTTTTTTTCGCCAATTTTCCCACGTCCCTTGTTAAGTTCTGACAGCACATCATTGTACTTTTCTTTTAGTCTATGTAGCTCACTTTCTGTCTTAATAAGCTCACCAACTTTGTTAACAAGTATACCTGCAATAATCTTTTCAAATCCCACATTTGACGAATGCTTTTCGAGTAGTTCATACTCTCTCTGTATCTCACTAAATACTTTTTCTACAAATTCATCAGGATCAGTAGTAAGAAACTCAAATTCTTTGTCGCTCAATTGTAATTTCACATATCTTCTCATGTTACTTCTCCCTCTTTGGTTCTCACTTTATCTAAACTATCTTTTACCCGTTCTATTAAGTTTTCAAGTACTTCTCTTTCTTCTTCCAGCTTATTTTCAAGTTCTTTTATCCTGTTCTCAAGTTCTTCATTCTTCTTTTCCTGTTCTTCTAATTGATTCCAAAGTTGAATGTTCTCTTTATTTATCTTCCTAAACTCATCAACAAGTTTGTCCACTACATGCTCGAGCTGCTGAGACATTTCCATTAAATTCACCCCCTTGTCTAAAAATTATAGCATTGAAAGTAATTATATAAAATAAAAGGAACCGCATCAGCGGTTCCTTAACAAAAAACCTTCTTATATATATTTTTTCGCTATTGATACAAGTTCCATAAAACTGTCTTTGAGGCTCGCTCCGCCGATTAATCCTCCATCAATGTTGGGCATTTTTATCAGACTGTCCATATTATTTGGTTTTATACTACCGCCATACAATAACCGTATTTTATTACTAAGACCTTCATCATATATTTCTCCAAGCAACTTCCTTATATAACCCATAGCTGCATCTGCTTGCTCCGGCTTTGCAACCTTCCCTGTACCTATAGCCCAGACTGGTTCGTATGCAATTAACATCCTCTCAACGGCAGATTTATCTATGTCTTTCAGTCCTTTTCTTATCTGCCACTCTAAAACGTTATTTGTTAATCCCATTTCTCTTTCCTCCAGTGTCTCTCCCACACAAAATATCGGAATTAGTCCTTCACTGATTGTGGCAACTAGTTTTTTGTTTATACGTGAATTAGATTCTCCGAAAACATGTCTGCGTTCTGAATGCCCGATAATTACATGTGTTATTTCAAGATCTTTGAGCATATTTAGAGAAATTTCTCCAGTAAATGCACCGCTTTTTTCCTCATGAACATTTTGAGCACCAATCATTACACTGGTGTCCTTTAATACTTCACTAACAAAAGGTAAATCAATAGCCGGTGGACAAACAATTATGTCTATTTCCTTTTCATTTCCAACAGATGATGCTATATGACCAGCAAAGAGTTTTGCCTCTGTTGGTGTTTTATTCATTTTCCAGTTTCCAGCAACTGTCAGCTTTCTAAGTTTTTTTTTGAGGAATTTTTTTCAGCAATACTTTTAATTCCCGGCAGCTCAGAACCTTCAAGCATAGTCAGAGAAGCACCGCCTCCAGTAGAGACGTGAGTAACATTATTCTCCAGTCCGAACTTTGCGATGGCAGCTGCACTGTCTCCGCCGCCAATTATCGTATCAGCCTTCATAGAAGCAAGTACTTTTGCAATTTTTTCTGTTCCTACAGCAAAATCGTCAATTTCAAAAACACCCATTGGGCCATTCCAGACCACAGTTTTTGCTCCATCAAGCTCTTCCTTGAAAAGTTCGACTGTTTTTGGTCCGATATCTAAACCCTTCCAACCATCAGGAACACCTTCATCAACTGAAACTGTTTTATTTTCAGCACCAGCTTTAATTTCTTTAGCGATAACGGTATCAATGGGTAACACAAGTTTTGTGTTTTTTTCCTTAGCCTTTGATAATAATGATTTGGCAAGATCGAGTTTGTCATCTTCAACTAGAGAATCGCCAACTTTTTTACCCTGAGATTTCAAGAAAGTAAACATCATGGCGCCACCAATCAATATTTTGTCAGCTTTATCCATTAAATTTTCAATGACCCCAATTTTGTCAGAAACCTTTGCACCACCAAGAATTACTACGTAAGGATGATCTGGATTACTGACAGCTTTTCCAAGCATATCAATTTCCTTTTGCATCAAAAAGCCTGCAATACTTTCCAGATGATCGGCCACTCCAACATTTGAAGCGTGCGCCCTATGAGCGGTACCAAATGCGTCGTTTACGTGTATGTCACCAAGTTTTGCTAATTCACTGGCAAAAGAAGGATCGTTTTTCTTTTCCCCGGGGTAAAATCTCACATTTTCCAGTAAAACTATTTCACCATTATTCATTGCGTTAATAACCTTCTTTGGAGCATCACCTATGCAGTCTTCAAAAAAAGTTACGTGTTTACCAATTAATTTTTCCAATCTTTTTGCAACAGGTTTAAGACTGAAATCAGATTTTCTTTCTCCCTTGGGTCTACCCAAATGAGACATTAGTATTGCTTTGCCTTCATTTTCTATGACATATTTTATTGTGGGTAACGCAGCTTTTACTCTTGTATCATCAGCTACTTCGCCACTTTCTTTATCAATGGGTACATTAAAATCAACTCTCATTAAGACTCTTTTACCCTTTAAATTAACATCCCTTATATTTTTTTTGCTCATTCAATTCACTCCTTCATTTAGAACTTAAAAAGGGAGCACCGGGCTCCCCTTTTTACTAAACCGCCATCCTTTCAGCTAAATCCACAACACGGCAACTGTACCCATATTCATTATCATACCATGAGCAAACCTTTACCACGTTTTTGTTAACAAAAGTAAGGCCTGAATCAAAGATTCCCGAATAAGTCGAACCAACAATATCACTACTTACCAGTGGATCTTCTGTATAACCAAGAACACCTTTAAGTTCTTTTTCACTCGCTTCTTTCATAACAGAGTTTACTTCTTCAGTTGTGGTGTTATTCTTAACAACTACTGTTAAATCGGTAATTGAACCATCTGTTACAGGTACTCTCAGAGCCATTCCATCAAGCTTGCCCTTCATCTCGGGAATAACCAAACCAACAGCTTTGGCTGCTCCTGTTGAAGTGGGAATTGTGTTTGCTGCACAAGCTCTGGCTCTTCTCAAATCCTTATGTGGACCATCAAGCACATTTTGATTAGCAGTGTAAGCGTGGATCGTTGTCAAAAAGCCCTTTTCTATACCAAATTTCTCATGAAGAACCTTTATTACTGGTGCAATTGAGTTGGTGGTACATGATGCACAAGAGATAACTTCATGCTCGGGCTTTAGTTCTTCATCATTTACGCCAGGAACTATTGTTGCATCAATATTTCCTTTAGCAGGAGCTGTTATGACGACTTTCTTCGCGCCAGCATTGATATGTGGCATTGCCTTTTCCTTGCTCCTAAAAACACCTGTTGATTCAATAACAATCTCTACACCCAGATCTTTCCATGGTAATTTCGATGGATCTTTTTCAGCATAAACCTTAATTTTTTCTCCATCCACTATCAATGAATCATCTTTAACATTGACGTTTCCCTGGTATCTACCGTGTACAGTGTCGTATTTGAGTAAATGCCCCAATGTCTTAGCATCCGTTAGATCGTTGATTGCTACAACATCAAAACCATCCCTCTTCAGCATTTCTCTAAAAACTAGCCTGCCAATTCTTCCAAATCCGTTAATTGCTACTTTCACTTGCTACACCTCCTCATTTGTTTAACATATCCTCAGGCAAACTTAGATCACCTGTTAATTTTGACGTTTCTTCATCTCTTTTCTTTTTAATATTCTCTAGTACTTCATTGATTCCAGCGATTATCAAATCCTGGACAATCTCAAAATCTTCGTTCTTTAAATCCTCGTTTATTTGTATGTCTTTTATTCTGTAATCACAGCTAGCTGTGACCTCTACTGCTCCTCCTCCAGATGTGGCTGAAACTTCAATATCTTTGAATTTTCCTTCTATCTCCTCCATCTGTTCTTGCGCTTTTTGTGCCTGTTTCATCAACTCATTCAATTGGTTTGACTTTTTGGGCGACCTTTTCCCTACGCTTCTTCCTCCTAATCCTCTTATTTTTTTAGCCATTATCTTCCTCCTCAATTATTTCAATATCACCGTTTTCATCAAATAAATTCATAACACGTTCAATATATTCCCTTTCTTTCGGAGCAAGCTTCTTTAGTAGCTCTCTGTTTTCATTTTTTCTGCCCAAATTTTCTTCCAGAACAAATTTCAATCCCAATTTTTTCTGTACGAGCTCTTCTAACAATACGGACCTTTCCCTTGCTATCGTTTGAGAAATTGAGTCACCGGGTTTGAAAGTAACTTTAAAGGCATCATTATCTATCTCAATTTCAGCAATGTTGAGAAGAACCCAATCAAGAATTCTATCTTCATTGTAAAGCGAATCCAAAAATTGTCCTACTTTATCCGGTAATGTATTTTTTTGTTCATCCACAGTTGAATTTTCTTTCTCAGAAACATCTATGCTTCTACTTTTTTCTATCTTCTCAGATGTATTTGCACTAACTGAACGATCTTCTTTCTCAGTTATTTTTTTATTATACTTTCCGCTTATGATATTTGCCTTTAATAAATTTAACACATCAAAAGCTAACTCTTTATCCTCAGCTGTTTTCAATTCTTTTTTGAGATCCCATAATTCCGTAACTAATTGCGCAATTTTGTCAAAGTTTTTCTTTTCTTTTATTATTCTTTCTCTTAACAGATCGATTGCCTGTTCCACCATTACTTCATAAGAAAAGCCAAGCTTTTTAACCTGTTCCGTAACCAGACTTAATGCATCCATATCAGCATTTTCGAGAGCTTCCAGATAACTCTTAACAACATCTTCAGGGATTATTCCAAGAACTTCCCTGACAACTTTTTCGGTGATTTCATCGGAAAATACCATTACTCTTTCAAGTAAATTTATTGCATCTCTCATACCACCATTAGATGCCTTTGCAATAATATTTAATGCCTTATCTTCATACTTCTTCTCTTCCTTTTCCAATACATTTTTAAGATAATCTAATATTTCTTGTTTTGATAATTCATTGAAAGTAAAAATCTGACATCGCGAAAGGATAGTTTCAGGTACTTTTTCAAGGTTTGTTGTAGCTAAAACAAAAACAACATGATCTGGAGGCTCTTCTAATGTTTTTAAAAGCCCATTAAAGGCTTCCCTGGTTAACATATGAAACTCATCAATGATATATATCTTGTATCTACCCATAGTAGGCCTATAAGAAGCGGCATCTCTGATTTTTCTTATCTCATCAATTCCTCGATTTGAAGCAGCATCAAGTTCTATAACATCCATATGGTTCGACCTGTTTATTGCAATACAAGATTCACATTCATTGCATGGTTTTTTATCTTTAGAAAGACAGTTAAGCGATTTTGCGAGAATTCTTGCTGTAGTAGTTTTCCCCGTTCCTCTGGGACCATAAAAGATATATGCATGTGATACCTTACCCTTATCCAGAGCCTTTTTTAAAATATCCTTTACTTGATTTTGTCCGATCAACTCATCAAAATTTACTGGTCGATATTTTCTATAAAGAACCTCTCCCATAACTCACCACCAATCATTGCTACGTTAATTATATCAGAAAGGTTCAATCTGCTGGTAAAGAATAATTTAATTGTTCATCAAACAAAAAAACCGAGCAATTAAGAAACATTGCTCCAGTACAGTAAAGTACTATTGAAGTTTATAATCCAGATTCTTATTGCAACTTCTATTTGTTCTTCCTGCTAAGGTCGAGCAGATCTGAAAAACTTCCGTTTTCCAGTAATTTGCTTACCTTCATCCAGCATGTATAACTATAATTTTGATATTGATAGTAATCAAGATCTTTTGGATTAACTCCCTCAATATCATTCAATGGCGTAAGTGTTCTGCTTTCCCAGTTCTTAGCAACAATACAGGCCAATCCTTCTTCGATCCAGTAATCTAATTCATATGCTTGCAGTTCCATATGTGTTAATTCATGAGCCAAAGTGGTAACAAGCGATTCATGTAAACTCAAAGGCTGTAAGAAAATTTTCCCGTTTCTGACACCAGCCAGTACCCAATGGGGCAATCCTGATAATTCGACAAATTCAGAAACTGAAGATGATAAATAAACCATATAATTAGTGCTGGTTGCCGTTTTCCCGACATTCTTTTCAAATCGATCTTTGAATTCTGCCAGTTCGCTGTCATACCACGATACATACATGACAGAAAATGCAAAGGAAAAACTTACAGAAATAATAATCACAAACACCAAAAAAATACTTTTCATTATCTATCCCGAATCTCCAAAATTGTTGTTTCTGAAGTTCCAAACCTTTCTTCATCGTACATTCCCCATACTTTTGATGGAGGAATCATATATTCTCCTGTAGCTATCAAGCGATATTCTGTTCTGATTACTCTGTCACTTGGGTAATACCAGAAATATGAAACTTTTTCATATCGCGGTTCAATATGCAAATAGCCATATTGATAATAATAGCTAGAGTACTTATTATAGAAATGACCAATATTGTCCTGAATTCTATATTCATCAATGTATAGCGCTCCAGATGGAATAGGTTCTTCAAAAATGAAGTATCTTACATCTTTATCAAGTGTAAGTTTGCTTTCCGCAATAATGAGATCTCCCACCTCAACAGGTTTGTTTTCTGTCAATGAAATTTTAATATACTCAACCCTGTCGTTATACAGCTTATGCTTTAGTAAGAACTCTGATTTGCCTATTTGCCCTAACACCTCAATATTTGAGCTCATCCAACCCAATCGATATTTTCCAAGGCAGAGTTCATCATCGTCAATGTGCAGCATCATTCCGTCATATTCGGTCCTGGTAATGATTGGAATTTCTTTATTTTCTTCTAACTCAATTTTTTCAAGTTGTCCGATTACGTAAGGTGAATCTATCTGGGGAATAGTTTTTTCAACGAGTGCGTTTCTTGAAGCGATTTCAACCTCTTTTCGGAAAAATCTGGTTACAGTCATACCGTTATTTAAAGGCTCCAGAGAATCTAGGGGGTATTTTGCTTTACTATTAACAATGATGAAAGCGTTTCCATCAGTAAATACTGAAATCGGACTTTCTAATACTGGACTTATGTCTATTTTTACTGTAGCAGAGTCAACCAGATACCCGTTATCAATTAATCCCGAACTGTCACTTACGGAATATTTTATTTTCTCTTTTGCCACGTTATTCGAAAAATCCGACAGCTCAATCACAGCAAGACAAGTCGTAATGGTTCTATCCCATCTCCCTCCATTATTCCTTTTTAAGATCTCTTGACCCACACGCACTACAAGTTCTTCATCATAATCTAATTCATTAATGGCTTTAAAAAGCATTAAAAGAGATAAATCGCCTTCAAAGAAATAACTAAAGGAATGGTTTTGTCTTACTTCTAAATTATTATCATCAAACTTTATGAAGTCCCAGGCTTTTTCAATAAATTGAGATGCTTCCTGGCTTTTTCCAACTCTTTCAAGTGCCAGCGCAGTCAACGCAACTGATGCAAGATCGCTATCATATTTTTGGATAACCAAATCTGGACTATTATCGTACAGTGTATATACATATTGAACGAAAGGATCTTTGTTGTCATTCATCATGTATCCAAGCCTTCGGATTCCGCTTTCTACAACATCATTATTAAGCTCTATTCCTGCCTTATCTGCAAGATAAAATCCAAACATAACATATGCAGTCATAAAACTTCTTGTTGAATCATTTTTCCACCAACCCCAGCCTCCATCATGGTGTTGGTATCCATAAAGACGTTCAAGAGCCTCATCATTGTAGATCGAAATTTTGTTCTTCATATCAATTGTAAGGATATTATCCAGATTCTTTGCTGCAATTACAGGCAACCAGGTGCTCATTGTTTGCTCAACGCATCCATAAGGATACCTGAGAAGATAAACTATTGACTCAAGTAGTACATCATTAATGTCTGATGTTATGGTCATAGTGCCATATTCGTTTCCCTCAAAAGTTATTACATTTTCACCGTTAGAAAGCAGGGTCCTTTCGGTATCAACAGTTAAAAATCTTTCTTTGACAGGTAACGAAAGTTCAATAGCATCTGAATATTTATCGGAATTCACAATAAGTTTAATATTAACCTCATCTTCACCAATTTCAGGCGCCACATCCTTTACAGCATAATCAAATTTTAGAGTATTTGAACTTTTATGTTTCAAAATCAGGTTGCTTTCTTCAATAAACTCCTCATCAATATAAAGGCTACAATTTGCTGAAATATTTTCATTCGTACTATTCATTACAGAAAAGGTCAACTGAGCATTATCACCGGAAATAAAGTACTCTTGGTTATAAGTATTTATGGACAGGGGTAGCCACGTTTCAAACTCACCTCTGCTATAACCAAATCCTTCAGGTCCAGATGAAAGTACTCTGATGCTCCACAAATCAAGGTTATCGGGCATTTTGAAAGTAATATTGGCCCTACCATGTTGATCTGTAAACAGCTCAGTGCTCCAGAGCGCGGTATCAGAGAAGTCTTTCCTAACATCAGTTTTACTCTGAACAGATGACCCTTCAGGAACTTTAGCTTCAGCAACCATAAAATAGTCTTCTGTATAATCGATGATATTTGTTATCGAAGGGAACATACTGGGTAATTCATCCGTTAAAATACGCGAATCATATGTTACAAAACCTCTATTAAACAGTGATTGAACAGAGGACTCCCATTCATCCTCTTCACCTTCAAAAATTTTTCTAAGAGACTCTGATAATCCAGCAACAGTTAAAGCAGTTACTGCAGGATTACCATCATTATCAGTAACTTCTAATGAAAGTTCGACACTTTCCCCGGGTAATGCTCTATCCGGAAGATGTAAATCAATGTTATACGGAAAAGGATTCTTTTCAAGATTTACCTGTCTTTCAATTGTTTTTACAATCCCATCGGCAAAATAATGCAATGTAAAATGAAAGGATCCAAATGAATACCCATAAGGTTTCTGAATAACAATGCTTTTTTTATTTTTTTCCAGTGAAAACTCTCTTGATATGAGTTTTCCTGAGAAATCAGCGACCAGCCACACATCTGACTTTACTCCTGATACTAACTCAATTTCTACATTCCCTTCTTCTAATGCCTTTATTTCTTTTAAAACAATTCTGTTTCCAATGTTTTCTTCAATAAACAAACTTCGATTCAATGAATTTTCTTCTTCTATTATGTTCCCGTATTCATCTTTTGTAGTTATTTTATAGTTTAAATTTTTCTTCAACGGGTTTTCATTAATTGGAATGAAAATTTCATAATTGCCCTCAGAATTAGTTGAATATGTATCATTCCTCACAATGAATTTTAAATTTACTGTTTTTATACCATCTTCAGTATAGTTGGTTTGTTTTTCTATAAACCAAAGTTCAAAATTGAAATCCAAAGAAACTGGATTTTTCATAGAATCAAGGCTCTCAACTTCGATAATTACCCCATCTTCAACTTCTTTATAGTTACTATTCAAAATATACATACCTTGGATTACTTCGAATTCTACTGATCGTTGAAGTTCCATACCTGTGTCATCAGATACTGTCAAAATCATTTTATATGTTCCAGGAGAGAGTTCTTTTCCGTAACCAACAATTGTATTTCCATCGCTATTAATCTTTGTTGTACCATTGTCTACATATCTACCATTTTTCTGGATCACATACGAGATATTTCCGCTTCTAACCGGTTCACCATAGTAGTAATCAGCTTTAACATTTACTGTAACAGTATCCCCCACTATGAATACTCTGTTTCCTATATCAACTTTTACATCAAATGTTGGCTTTTTATAATCAGATATTTTGAAATATTGGGTGTAACTAACAT
Organism: Kosmotogaceae bacterium; assembly: GCA_049975465.1. Taxonomy (GTDB): domain Bacteria; phylum Thermotogota; class Thermotogae; order Petrotogales; family Kosmotogaceae; genus JASMTM01. The sequence goes on from JBNGCV010000015.1 coordinate 11,340, forward strand.
CATCCCAATTAAGCTGAATCTTATAAGACCCTCTTGTGATTTCTTTGTTGGTAACTATTGATCCTTCAATTGAACCAGTTTTATCTGTTCTGATAACTTCATGCTTTACTTCCCTGTACATGGGATCATAAACTACTAAATTCACTTCTTTTTCAAGAATCTTAAAACCCTCAAACGTTACCTTCCGCAGAAAAGCTCTGAAATTAACTGTTTCGCCAGCTTTATATGCTGGTCTATCGGTCACTATGAGCGCAATTTCTCTTGAAGGAACGCTTTTTTCAAACTCATCAGGTTTCCACAAATAATCTCCATCCGCTGTATGAAAAAGAAAAGAGTTTTCAGGTGAAGGAGTGAAATTTAATTTACTTGCTTTTTCATTTTCTATATATTGAATAAGTTCACCGGTTGTTAGGTTATATATTTCAAGATTTTTAACCATTTCACCTTCGTGGTTCCATACAGATAACATAAAACTGTCTTCGTTATAAACCAGAACGGGAACAATCGTTCTCTTGAATAACATATATTTCCTCGATTCAACCTCGGAAACAACATTTAGATATATAATGCCCTTCTCATCTTCAAAAGGTAACTTTAAAAATTCACTCGTAAGAAGTTCTTTTCTTGAATAGTAAAAAGGTTTCCTGTGGGGAACTATATCAGCAATTGTTTTTGCCGTTGACAGATCTTCTGGAAGTATTTTGTAAGCCTTTATCTCGATAATATTATCATATCTACTCGCAATTATTTCCAGAGAATCAGCTGAATGGAATCCTATAAATGTATCACTCACAGGAGTTTCGTTTTTAACTAAACTGAAAGAAAAAATACTTAAAGATAACGCAGTTATTAATGAAAAAACAAGAAACGCTCTCTTCATCGTACCACCTCCACCTATTTATTCAAAATCCTGAACTGATAAAATCCCAAAAAGAATGGGTTCTCTTTCACAGGTAGCCATTGTATAGGCATCAATCTTAAAAAGTCATCAAGCAACCACAATTTAACCTTGCCTTTGTAATCCTCAGAAACAGGTCCTGTATGATATACAAGCCCATTACCTGTATATATCATACTGTGGAATGTAGAAGGATTAGGAAAATGGTAAAAAAGTATATCTCCAGGTTTTGCATCTTCAACATTTTTGCTTATAAAGTCTGTATTGTGCCTCAATAAATTATAGGCGTCAGCATATGCTGAGAACACTCCCGACTCAGTCATAAACAACCCAGTCTCAATTACAGGGACATGGGGATAATTATATGAATCTATATCTTTAAGATTCGAAAGTTCAACTCCAGTTAATTTTTTCCATTCTTCCCTATCAAAACCTAGTGATTCAAACCAGTTTTTATCATGATTTTTTAACGTTTCTTTATATGCAAACCTAATCAAGCCTGAACAATCCCTTTCATTTTCTGACCAGTATTCTGAATTATTTACCGCTTGAAGAACAGCTATATTGACGAACCATATTCTGAATCTTTCTGAGTCAGCTTCATTCAGTTCCACTGCATCAGGGAAACTATTATTATTAAAATCATTCCATCCCTGGAAGTGTAATTCGATTTTTTTCACTATCCCTTTGAAACCTGAATACGCTACTTTTAATAAGGCTTCTTGTTTAATAATCTGCATTTTATAGATAATTCTGGAATCATCGTAATCCTTTGATACTATTCTTAAACCATAAGCATTTAATTCATTAATTTTTTCAAACTGTCTAACTGGAAGGCTTACTTCAAAATAATTCCCAGGACTCAATTCTTCAGATATGACAGGTTCGTATTTCTGAACGAAAGAAGCATCCATTGAAGCTATAACAAAAAGAATTGTAATCCCGCAAACCGCAAAAAGGTAAAATAAAATAATGATAGAGAACATTTTCATAATCAATTCACTTTAACATTATATCACTTTGAACGCTTATAATTTCAAAGTCTAAAGAGTTTATTATTCTTCAAATAATGTGGTAATATTGGCAGATGAAAAAGGTTTTGTAGATGTTTTGTGGTTGGTGATTATGTTGGTCGGTGATTCCAGAGAATATTATGATGACATAGCAGAAATTTACGATTCTATGTACGAAGAACCATACTGGAAACTATATCATAGTGTCCTGGAAAAGTTAATAATTGCTCAACAACCAAAAGGCAGTATTCTTGATATTGGAACTGGCACTGCTCGATGGGCTATTTTTCTTGCTGAAAGAAACAATAGCGTAAAAGCCATTGATGTTTCTAAAAAGATGCTTTCGGTCGCAAGTCAAAAAATTGATGCTGCTGAAGTTAAAGTTGATCTTATAGAAGCATCAGGAAAAAGGATTCCTTTTTCTGATAACTCTTTTAATATTGTTACAGCCTTTGGTGATGTCCTTTCATACACAGACGATTTCGAAAAAATGCTTTGCGAGATAAGAAGGGTTTTAATACCTGGTGGTAAACTACTTGCAACGGTGGATAACGGTTACGCTTTTTTACATGACTTTATATCAAATGCCGAACTGCGAAATGCTCACCGTTTATACGAAAAACGAAAGAAAGTGGTTATAGGTGATAGTGAAGTGAGCAAACATAGTTTTTTAACACGGCCATTTTTTCCAGAAGAAATTGAGCCCATTATGAGGAAATTCAACATGCATTTAATAGACCTTGCTGGAGTGGTGGTTTTCTACCCCTACGTAGAAAAACGACTATCCAGGCATATTGATGAAATCGCAGAATGGGAATATGCTTTTTGCAGAAACAATGAGCTTTTTGGAAGAACTGAGCATTTATTTTTCTGCGCAATAAAGGAGAAAATAACGTAATGAAGAATTTTGCACTTTTTATTGGCATATTTTTAATTATACTTTTAGTTGTTAGTTCAAGCCTTTCTTTTTTAACACTTGCTAAAGTGAATGACTTGAACAATGAAATAAAATCATTTCAGAGCAAAACAAATGAACGAGTTAATAATTTTACTTCGAAATTTGAATCAAATATTGCAAAGATAATGGACCTCATAACACCCGGAGGTGTGCTTGAAGAATACGTGGTAGCGAAATCTTTTATAGAAAACCTTGAAGAAGATCTTGCACTAGTTCTCACAGAAGCACAACAAACAGATGACAGACCCTATTTCAGGTTTTTTATTACTGGCAAGGACCAAATATGGATAGGATTAAAGAATAGCGAAAACGATTCATCTTATTTTTTCCAGAAGAATTTTTCACCTGGTTTATCCAAAGAAAAATTTTTTTATTTCAAGGAACCCCTTGTTGAAACTCAATACACTATGAAGGTTAACAGCGATTCGTATATACGCACAGCTAATCCCGATTCAGTTTACTTAATCTTCTTTGGCTTTGATAGCGGCAAGCTAGTTCAAATGCCAAGCACAACAGTGGAAAATCTATCAAAAGAATTCAATCTATATATACCCGGACAGTAAGTGAGGAAAAGATGAGCAAATTACGAAAACACTTTTTAATAACGGGTTCAGGTGGATTTTTTATATTTGGGTTCTCAGTCTTGATAATTGGTAGTGCATTACCGGCTATTGAAAAATCATTAGGAATAGACCATCAACAGGCCGGACTGATATTTGCAACATCTTCAATTGGCTTTGGATCATCTGCATTTGTCAACATGCTCTTTTCTAAGAAGTTGGGCCCTTTCAGATCTTTATCCATTGGTATTTCAATTGTAGCTACATCACTCTTTATTTTTGTTTTCTCCAGAACATTCCTGCTTTTGTTGATAGCAAATGCTCTTCTGAACTTCGGAACAGGCTTGATTGAAGTAAATGCTGCAATAGGAGTGTCGGTATTAAAAGAAAAGAAAAATGCCGGAGTTCTAAATTTTATGCACGCTTTGTACTCTCTGGGAGCGTTAATATCACCAGTTGTAGTCTCCATATTTCTTCTAAATGTAGATGATTGGTATAAGCCTTTTGCACTTGCAGCAATAATAAGTACATCACTTTTTGCATTTTCATTGATTCTTTTTAGATATGATGTTGTATATGAACCAACAGATAGTCCTTTCGAACACTGGTTGATTATAAAGGAACCTTTATTCTGGTTGGTTATCGCAGGGGTTTTCCTATATGTTGGTTACGAAGTTTCCTTTTCTTCGTGGTTGTCAGCATATTCTAATGAGATAAAAGGGATTTCTCTGAGATTTTCCAGTGCTATGCCTTCATTTCTCTGGTTGGGGTTACTGATAGGCAGATTATTGTCCTCAGTGTTATCTGAAAAAATAGGATATGGCAAATTAATGTTAATGCTTACTTCAATGGCGATAACCTTCTTCATAATAATGCTTTTCTTGAAGACAGTCTGGATTTATGGTATTTCAATTGTAATAATCGGGATGGGATTTTCTGCCATGTTCCCGACACTGCAGGCAACGTTAATAAGGCATAAACCAAAATATGCAACAGTATCCGCCGCGTTATTTACTGTTGCAGCATCAGCAGGTGCTGCCCTAGTTAATGTAATAATAGGCACTCTGGGCAAATTTCTTGATTTGCAATATGGAATGTATTTCATTCTTTTACTGTTAATGGCAGAATTAATAGTAATCATTTTTATATACAGGAAGGAAAAATATGAAACTACATGATGTCATTGTTGTAGGAGCAGGACCAGCAGGAATTGCAGCTGCTAAAGTACTTTCTATTGCTGGACTTGATGTACTTCTGCTTGATAAATCGGCTTCCCCGAGAGACAAAGGTTGCGGTGGAGGGTTGACTCCTCGTTCAATAAAACTTTTAAAAAGATTATTTCCAAATTTCAGTTATCCTAAAAACATAGTAAATACTCTTGAATTTGGTCAAATACAAAACAAATCGTTTAAACCAGTTCACATGGTAAGAATAAAAAGTGATATTCATGTAGTTAACCGAAAGAATTTTGATAACCTATTGCTCAAAGAAGCACAAAAATATGGAATAAATTATTCAGTAGATAAAGTAAAATCGATAACCGTCGAAAACAACTCTTTTATCGTTGAAGGCCATGAAAAATACAGCTCAGTATATGTTGTGGTAGCTTGTGGTGTATTTGGACCAAAATTATTGAAACTTCCTGAGACTGAATTTGAAGTTCCCAGTTTCTCTTTTGTTTACCACACTACTAAAACAACTGAAAATAATGTTATAAGAGTTGGATTTTTTTCTGATGGATACTTCTGGCATTTTCCACAAATAAAAGGTTCTATATCTGGAATGGGGTTCTATAACAAAAAAAATAATGACCTTCAAATGGTAAAGGACATTTTGAAAGAAACAGCTAAAAGGATAAAAACAAGCGTCATTCCTTTATTTGAAGCTGAAAAATCATTTAAAAATAACAATAGCTTTGACGGATGTCTGTTTGCTGGCGACAGCGCAGGGTTTATCGACAACTGGACAGGCGAAGGAATAAGTTTTGCCTTAAAATCTGGTATGGAAGCTGCATCAGCAATAATTAAAAATTTCTCAAAACCCGCTAAGATTAATGATCAATATCTGTACAATATTAGAAAGATGGCAAAACACTTGATACTTGCAGATTCTTTTAGAAAAACATTTTATAGCAATTTTCCAGTTAATATAGATTTGCTTAGAGAAAAAAGGTTGCTTAAGTTGCTTATAAGTTATATAAGTTCATTTAGTGAGAGTGCAAATCTTCTTTTTCTGAAAAGCATTTTTGTAAGAACTCCAGATTCAATTCACTATCTTCAAGACACTGAATAGACCTTCCTTTGAATAAAATCTTCGTTTATAGAACCATTTACGAGTTTCACCTTTCGGTCTCCATAATTAATGGCAAATTCTTTATTATGAGTAATCATAACCACCGTCATACCAAGCTGTTTATTAATTTTCTCAGTAAGGTCCATAACTCTTAGAGCGCTTTTTGGATCAAGCGAGGCCGTATGCTCATCAAGTAAAAGTAATTTTGGCTTTGCCGCGATTGCCATCACCATGGCGAGAGCCTGTTTTTGTCCACCAGACAGTTCTCCAGCAAGAACATCTAACCTTTTCTCAAGACCCAATCCCAAATTTTTAAGCAAAGTTAGTGTGTTATTAGAAAAGTTACTGAATGTTAATCCTCTTAATCCTTTTCTCGAAGAAATAATAAGATTTTCCCTGATGCTCAAATTTGAGAAAACCCCAGAATTCGGGTCCTGATATACTCTGCCAATTAACCTTGCAAGTTTTGCAGTACTTTTTCCGTTCATGATCTCTTCATTCAATTTGAAAATTCCGGAATCAGGTCTTACCTCTCCAAGAATGATCTTAAGTAATGTGGATTTTCCGGCTCCATTGGGACCGATAACTACAACAAATTCTCCTTCCCCAATTGTTATATTGACATTGTTCAAAGCAACTGTCTCATTGGGCAATCCCCTATTATAAACTACACTGATGTTTTTGAGTTCGACCATAACCTTCTGACCTCCCGTTTGAATGTTGGTTTCCTTTTCTTAGAGAGTAAGCTTATACTAATCACCCCAACGATAAACAAAGCAGTCAACAATTTCATGTCACTGGATCTGAAACCTATTCTGTAACCGTATCTCATTACAAGAGCAAGAATAGCCTGATAAATAACAGCACCTATAACAGGGGCAATTAAGCCAAATAGAATTTTTCTTCGACCAGATAATATTTCGCCAAGCATAACTATAGCCAATCCTGTTACTATCATGCCCTGTCCCATCGTCACATCTGAGAAACCGCTATACAGTGCAAATAACCCACCACTTAAACCAACAAGTGCATTTGCTATAACCAATCCCAGAACAGCTATAAACGTTTTTGGAACACCGAAAGATTGCACACCGTCAGGATTACTTCCAAAACCTCTCATTATCATTCCAAGATCTGTTCTTAGAAAAATACTCAGCAGAATTACGACAACGACAGTAAATACAAGCAAGATATTTAAGTTACCCGATGACCCATCATTTGTAAAGATATTCTTTGATGAACTATTATTTTTCGATACTTCGCTGCTTTTTATTGCCTTTTCTGTACTACCTGTATCCTCAAATAAACCTTCAAGTGGGCCAGCTCCTGACAACTCTTCATAACTTTTCATGCTATTTGTGCTGTTAATAATGGGAATAGGAAGATTTGGACCGTTCATTATTCTTAGATTCACAGAATATATCATGGTCATTACAAGTATCCCGGCAAGTAGTGAATTCACCTTTAGTTTTCTGTGAATTAACGCTGTTATCATACCTGCAAGTCCTCCAAAAATGGCTCCTGAAAGCAATGCAGTTATTGCAGGAGTTCCACCAATCAATAAACTGACACTTACTGCGCCTCCCAGTGCAAATGAACCGTCCACAGTGAGATCTGGCATATTCAGTACCCTGAATGATAGAAAAACGCCAAGAGCCATTATCCCAATTATCATGCCTTGCTCAATAATTGCAATCACGTTATCAACTCCTTGTTATTTCAATACCTTCCATAACCAAAATATCTGCGCGTTCAATTAACGATTCAGGTAATATGATCCCCAGTTCTTCCGCAAGATCAATATCAACATAAAGCAATAATGAGTCAGCACCAACGATCTTTGATTCAATTTCTGATGGTTCCTTCCCCTGCAAAATCTCAAAAACTATCTTTCCTGTTTCTCTGCCAACACTGTAATAATTAAAGCCAAATCCTATCATCCCTCCACCTCTTGCAACGTCAATGTCTGCCGCAATTAAAGGGACTTTATTATTCCTCGCTACGTTACCAATAGATTTAATACAGGAAGCAGCTGTGTTGTCTGTTCCGACATAAAGAGCATCAACATCTGAAATCAACGCATTAAGAGAAGAAATCATCTCCGGAGCAGTAGTACCTGTAATTTCAATTAATTCCATACCCAATTCCTGACATGCTTCCTTTGCAAAATTTGCAATTACTGCTGAATTTGTCTCACCGGGATTATATATAATTCCTACCGTTTCAATATCAGGATCTATTAATTTTATTAATCTGAACTGGGTTAGCACCGGAGTCATATCACTTATTCCAACAACATTACCAGAATTAAAGCCAAAATTTTCAATTATTGAAGCAGCTATTGGATCGGTCACTGCAGAAAATACAATAGGTATATTCTTGATAACGTTCACACATGCTTGAGCTGAAGGTGTAGAAATAGCAACAACAACATCTGGTTCAATAGATAAAAAATGTTGTGCTATTGAAACCGCTGTGTTCATACTACCCTGAGCGCTTTGGAATCTAACTTCGAAATCAGATCCCTGCATAAGTCCGTTGTCCTTTAATTCATCGATGACACCCTCTCTTACAGCATCCAGTGCGGGATGCTCGACTATCGCCGTGATTGCAATAAGATTCGTCGAAAATACTGAAAATACCATTAAAAAAACAACTGCAAAAACCAAAACCAACCTTTTCATACATACACCTCCTAGAATAAAAAAAGAGGGTATCCGTTTTGGATACCCTCTCGTTATTAACCGTCAGACTATGCCATGGCACATTTAGGCAAAGCCACAAGAGGGCTTTGTCTTATACCAGTAAAAGCTAGCAAATTGTGCCACACGCATTTGATCTATCATAATAATCCTCCAAAATTGCTTATCTTTTTATACCATAAATTGGAAACAAAAGTCAAATAACTGGCTGACTATTGCCAAAATTAAATATATTACAACTTCAAAATCATTAATATTAACATCTCAATCAACAAATAGATACAGTAATTTATCCACCTCAATAAAAATAATGATAAAATTAATAAACTAACATAAGGGGTGAAAAGATGATAAGTGAAAAATTGGTTAAACTTATTAATGATCAAATTAAAGCTGAGCTTGAATCTGAGTATATTTACCTTGCAATGGCAGTATGGTGTGCAAAAGAAGGTTTTACCGGAGCATATAACTGGTTGATCAAACAGTCTGAAGAAGAGCATGAACATGCAATGAAATTTATAGATTATCTCAAATCAAGTAATGCTGAGGTTGTTATTCCATCTATATCCAAACCAGATGCAAGTTTTGATTCTTTACTAGACATTTTTGAAAAAGCTTTCGAACATGAAAGGTATATCTCTTCACGAATTTTCAAACTTGTAGATAGCTCTGTTGAAGAAGATGACAAATTTACTGAAGATTTTCTTGGATGGTATGTTGAAGAGCAAAAAGAAGAAGAAACTACTTTCAATTTCGTCGTAAAGAAACTCAAGCTTGTGGGATCAAATATTCATGGACTAATGATGATTGATTCCATGCTCGCAAATAGAGAAGATTAGAGAAAAGTTAAGCAAAGAACATTTCATTTTTATCTGCGGGCTTTTTGTATTATTGAACAAAAAAGACCCTCAAAACGAGGGTCTTTTTATATTCTACTTAATTCACATAAAAAAAGGATTAACAGGAAATAATGAACCAAAAACTAGTGAAATCACCGACATTAATTTTATCAAAATATCCATGGAAGGTCCTACTGTATCTTTTAATGGATCTCCAACGGTATCGCCAACAATGGTAGCATCGTGAACATCCGTACCTTTGCCTCCAAGATTCCCTGATTCTACATACTTCTTAGCGTTGTCCCAGGCTCCACCAGAGTTCGCACTGAATAAAGCTATCATAACAGCGCTTCCTAGGCCTCCTATCAATAGACCGGCAACAGCGCTTCTGCCAAAAAGGAAGCCAACAATAAACGGAGTTGCTATTGCTATAACACCGGGTAATAACATTTTGCTGATAGCGCCCTTGGTGGTTATTTCAATACATTTTGTATATTCAGGTACTTCATCACTGGTCAAGATACCTTTGTGCTCTTTAAATTGTCTTCTGATTTCCATAATCATCAGATCCGCGGTGTCTGAAACTCCCCTTATTAATAAAGAAGTGAAGAAAAATGGTAACATCGCTCCAATTAACGATCCAATTATTGTATATGGTTCTACTAGATTGATTACGGGATTTACTACAATATCTTCAGTCGCCTGAGCCGAACTCCATATATATGAAACGATTAGTGCAAGTGCAGCAAAAGCTGCGGACCCTATAGCAAAACCTTTACCAATAGCTGCCGTTGTATTTCCAACAGAATCGAGTCTATCTGTAATCTTTCTTACATCGGGAGGTAATTCCGCCATTTCAGCTATTCCTCCAGCATTATCAGCTATGGGACCATAACTGTCAACACTCACTATATATCCAACAAAAGAAAGCATTCCAAGAGCAGCTATCGCTATACCATAAACTCCAGCTGACCAGTATGCACCCAATATTGCCATTGAAAGCACAATAACAGGCCATAGGGTGCTTCCCATACCAAGAGCTAAACCTGAGGTTATATTTATTGCCACACCGCTACGTGTCCTTTCAGCGAGTCTTCTTGTCGGCTTATAATCATCAGATGTATAATATTCGGCCAATCTGCTTATTATTATTCCGGCTACAAGACCACACGCTATCGCTAAAAAAAATCTCCACTTAGAAGTAAACTCAGGATTCATGATGAAAGCATCCTTAAATTTATAATTGTCTGGCGCTACAAGACCTATTACAATAGCTGTAGATATTAGAACCAAAGCACCAGTGAAAATATTACCAAAGGCCAAAGATTTACGTGCATTATCAGATTTACGAAATCCTACAAACATAACACCGATCATAGATGATATTGCCCCCACAGCCGCGATAAGAACAGGCAGCAAAATCAATCCATAGTACTGGTCCTTGCTCATTCCAAAAACAACTTCTCCATTTATAACTTCTTTGTCAGCTAATTTCATAAATATTGCAAGAACTATAGAGGAGATTGTCGCTGCAATATAAGACTCCAGGATATCAGCTCCAAGTCCAGCTACATCTCCTACGTTATCTCCAACATTGTCTGCGATTGATGCCGGGTTACGTGGGTCATCTTCGGCAAGCCCTTCTTCAACCTTACCAACAAGGTCAGCACTCATGTCTGCGGCTTTTGTATAAAGACCACCTCCAACCCTATCGAATAAAGCGATCAAGCTGGCTCCCAACGAATACGAGCTAACAAGCATTACACTGTCAAGAAATGAGATTCTACCAAATGCTTTCGATATGCCTGTAATGTTTTCATAAATAAAGAGATCTTGATTAACCAAAAGAACTACTGCTAAACCTGCCAGAGAAAATCCAGCCACAGCGAGTCCCATTACTGAACCACCTGAAAATGCTACTTTAAAGGCCTGGGATAATCCGCTTCTCGCGCCTTCGGTAACTCTGCTGTTTGCTCTTGTAGCAGCATACATTCCAATTACACCAGCCATTTCAGATACAAAAGCCCCAAATAAAAGTGCAAGCGGAAATCTAAATGATTGAAATATCACACCCAGAGCAGCCGCTATAAGAATAGTCACAATAAAAATCTTTCTTGCTTCCTCTGAAAGAAATGCCGAGGCACCTTTCTGAACATATCCCGAAAGCTCTTTCATCCGTTTTGTACCTTGAGAAAACTTAAACGTTCTTCTTAACATTATAAAAGCAAGAATCGTGGAAAGTATTCCAGCGATTAGTGGAAAATATAAAGCATTCACGTTTTCTCCCTCCTTAGTTACATTTAATTATATATTATCAGAAATCCCAGCCTATATCCCATTTTTCAACAATGTTTTCTGGTATTTTCGAAGTAAAATCATGACCAGTTCTAAACACAAATTTGTTCCCCATCATTGGCCTGCTTCTTCCACCTCTCTGCCTCACAATATACAAAAAGTCTCTACATCTTGTTACAGCTACATAGAATATTCTTTCCTCTTCATCATAATTTCCTTCCATAATAGCCATGGCATGAGGAAAATCTCCAGGATTAACCGCAAGAATGAAGACAACATCCCATTCGAGTCCCTTTGCCTGGTGGACGGTAGTTAATACGATGTTGTTAGACCGTTCTCTCTCTTCTCGTTCTATATCAACCTTTTCACTAACAGCAAGATCTTCCAGCAAAACACCTATATCATCATATCTCTCGCTAATATCAATAAGCCTTTCAACATCAAGCCTTCGCTCTCTCGCGTTTGGATATTTTTGATCTAGGTAATCCCCGTAAAATTTTGAGTAAAAGTCCTCTATTGGATTTGTAGGTCGGTCATTGGCATCATTTCTCTTCAATAATTCAACTATCTTATCAAGATTGTATCTGTTTGATTCGAAATTATCGATTATCGTATGTGGTTTAACACTATCATTTATAGCTGACATTACTGCAGAGATAATTTTAAAGGATGTTTTAGTTCCAACTCCTGGGAAAAGTCTGAGTAGACGTCCCCAGGAAAGTTGATCTAGTGGATTAAAAATAACTTTAAGAAACGCCAGGATATCTTTCACATGGGCTGTTTCTACAAACTTGGGCCCAGAAAATAATATATAATCGATCTTTCTTTTATCAAGTTCCATCTGCAGTTCCATTGAGTGATAATGCGATCTGTACAAAACAGCTATTCGTTCAGGCGGGATACCGTCATTTAGATGTTCTTCAATCTTTTGTGCTACAAAAGCGGCTTCTTCCAGATTATCCCATGTTTCAGCAATAACTGGGGTAGGCCCTGAGTCCCTCACGGCCTTTAATTCCTTTTCTAGAGAGCTATCTGGTACGATTTTGTTAACAAGTTCAACAATCTCAGGAGTAGAACGATAATTGTTTTGAATTTTAAAAATATTTGCATCACCTTTATTAAGGAAATCATAAACATTTTCAAATCTTGCACCACGGAAAGAATATATTGACTGGGCATCGTCTCCAACTACAATCAAATTTTCATTTACGCTTGAAAGCATTTCAACCAGTTTGTATTGCACAAGGTTGGTATCTTGAAACTCATCAACAAGAACCCACTGAAATCTTTCTGACTCTTTGTTAAGTATTCTCGGGTTGTTTTCAAACAATTCTGTGGTTTTTATTAAAAGATCATCGTAATCAAGAGCATTGTGATCAAGTTTTATTTGTGTATAACGTTTCCATATTTCTTCAATATGTTCGTAAACACCAAGGAATTTTCTGTTCTTTCTTACAACTGATTCTTCAAGATCTACCATACAATTTAAGCAATAAGAAAAAATCGATAATAAAACTCCAGCGCTGGGTAATACAGGTGCTTCTCTTTTTCCAATATCCTCAAGTAACTGTCCTCTAACATGTTTTATCAAATCCTTGGAATCTTCTCTGTCCAATATAGTAAAATTATCGTTAATGTTTAGATATTTAGAATACTTCCTTATGAAATAATTACAAATATGATGAAATGTACCGCTTAACATCCCTTTAAGACTGGTTCCGCTTGCCTTGCGAGCTCTATCAATCATTTCCTTAGAAGCCGCTCTGGTAAATGTAACAAGTAAGATGTTTTCTGGTTTTACACCCTGTGAGATAAGATGTGCAATTTTGAAGGTAATGACCCTTGTTTTTCCCGAACCAGGTCCAGCCACAACGAGACTTCTACCCTTTGAGTTAAGAACAGCATTCAGTTGTTCGGAATCAAGTGAACTCTGCAAGAAATCGGGCACAGAATGTGGTTTTAAAGAATATTTTTTCATTGTAAACCTCCAATAGTTGATTTTATCATAAATTCTTTTTGCTATTATTCTGGTATATTTTATCTAGGGGGGTGAAATAATCAATTCAAATAATACAAGTATCACCAGATCCATAATATTATTGATAGCAGTCATTGTTATTGGAGTAGTTGGTTATAGCATCATTCAGGACTGGGATCCCCTCCAATCCTTTTTCATGACGATTATTACCATTTCAACTGTGGGGTATGGCACCCCAGAAGACTTAACAATAGCAGGTGAAATATTTACCAGCATTTTGATTCTTGCCAGCTTAACAGTTGTATTATACGCACTATCCAACATTACTGCATTTTTTGTTGAAGGAAGAGTAAATCAGGTACTTAGGAGGCGAAGATTCTTGAAAAAAATAGAGAAATCCAAAAAACATTACATAATTGTCGGTTCAGGTATGCTTGGCAGAAACATCTGTCGAGAGCTACTAAAAATGGGCGAAAATGTTGTAGTGGTAGATAACAATGAAGAACTGATAAAACATCTTGAAGAATCAGATCAGCCAGGTAACGGTGAAGTAGTTTATTTGCTTGGAGATGCCACAAACGAAGAGGTCCTGGAAAATGCAGGCGTAAAACAGGCAATGGGTCTTATTACTACTCTTCCAAGTGATGCTGACAATGTTTTTGTTGTACTTACAGCCAGAAGTCTGAATAAGGATTTGAATATCATTTCAGAAGTTACCGATCCCACAAACATGAAAAAGCTTGAATATGCTGGAGTAAACAGGACTATTCCCCTTCCCGAAATAGGAGCTCACAGAATTGTAAATATGCTTCTCAATCCTGATATCGTAGGATTTCTTGATTCTATAACCCGATCAGGTGGTCTTGAGCTTCGATTTGAGAAGATAGATATACCTGATAATTTCCCTGATGATGGATTAACCCTTGAAAAAACGAAAATACCTCAAAGAACAGGCCTTATTGTAATTGCCGTTTCAGATGGAATTCAAAGCATTTTTAATCCCAGCGCATCAACGGTAATCAAAAAAGGGTATTCTATTATGGTTCTCGGAGAATACAGCAAAATCGAAAAGCTTAGAAACCTTGTCAGTTCAGGAGAACTAACTACTTGAATCGGTTTTTTTCAAGGTACTCTACCAGTGCTATGAAATTGAAGAATAACATGCTTCCATGATTTATCTTCTTTCCATCATCTTTTTCAGGATGAAATTGGAAACCATAGATGTATTTTTCTTTATGTTTGATTATCTGTATCGTTCCATCAGCATCAGTAGCAAGAAGTTCAAAACTTTCTGGAATATCAGCCAGAGCGTAAAGATGGTTTTCCCAGACATTACACTTCTCGGGAACACCTGTAAATATAATGTCTTCTTTTACTATATCTAAAATGTTCCATTTACGCTCTTCTTCAAATTTTAATTCAACATCGTATGCTTTTCCGATAATCTGACAACCGAGACAAATTCCCAATACGGGTTTGTTTGATTTTTTTATTAACTCAGCTCCAATAAGTTCTTCATTATTCCCATCAAAATAATTGAGAAAACTGGAACCTCCGCCTACAATTAAAGCCGAATAATCATCAACTTCAGGGAATTCACCCTGGAAGGTTTTATAGAGAGTGTAAGGAATTTCATTTTTCTTAAGAAACTTTTCCAGCGGGGAAAGATTCTCTCCATAATCTGGGTTGTTCAAAAGTAGCGCCAGTGGTGCTTCAAGAGCAAATATTGTACTGAACAAACCTACTAAAACTACTAAAGCTAAAATCGTTCTTATATTCATGAAACTTGACACCCCCAAACCTTGATGATAAACTATCTATGCCAGTAGCCGAGGTGGCGGAATTGGCAGACGCGCATGATTCAGGTTCATGTGGGCGCAAGCCTGTGCGGGTTCAAGTCCCGCCCTCGGCACCAGTAAAACGGGGATAGCAAAATCAACTATCCCTTTTTATTTTTCTCAATAATGCAGTTGTGAATCATTATCAAATTTTTCTTAACTTCTTTCTTTATTAACATAAATTCAAAGATTTGCCCTATTCAGCAAAAATTCACTTACAATTTCAAAGTCCCTACCAAAGTATCTGTCACCGGTATCCTCCGGTAAGAAATCGGCCAGCCCACCACAGAGATCATCTAAAATCTTACTGGATTTCATAGGTTTCCTAAACTGTATAGCTCTGTAAGAAATCATTAACTCTATTGCAATTATTTTTTTCCAATTTTCAAATATTCTATCAAGTTTCATTGCTCCCCATGCACCCATACTCACATGATCTTCCTGAAATCCTGAAGTTGGTATGCTATCAGCTGATGCTGGATGTGCAAGTGTTTTATTCTCTGAGGCCAGTGCAGCGGCTGTATACTGCCATAACATGTATCCCGAATTTAACCCTTCAGGTCCCTTCGTGAGAAAAGCAGGAAAGTCATTGAGTTTTGGGTTCACCAATCTATCTATTCGTCTTTCGATCATATTTCCCATGTCTGTTAATGCAATAGACAGAAGATCATATACAAGAGCAAGCGGTTCACCATGAAAATTACCACAGGAAATAACATCGCCATTTTCAAATACCAGCGGATTGTCTGTGGCAGAGTTAATTTCAATTTCTAAAGTGTTATACACATGGGTCAAAGAATCATAAAAAGCACCATATACCTGTGGTATTGCACGTAGAGTATATGGATCTTGTACTCTATCACAATCCAAATGGGAACTTCGAATTTCACTGTTTTCTAGCGCTTTTCTTAGTTCATCAGCTACGATTCTTTGCCCCTGATGTCTTCTAACATTTTGCACCCTTTCATCAAAGGGTGATGTGCTGCCTTCAAGTGCATCCACCGATAATGCGGCCACTTTTATTGCTTCAAAAAACAGCCTATATACCGCGTAGGTTACACAGGAACCAATCCCAGCCATAAAAGCAGTCCCATTTACAAGACTCAAACCTTCTTTGGCTTTGAGAGTTAGCGGTTCCATGTTATTCATTTTCAGAGCTTGTAATGAATCCATTAATTCGTCCTGATAAAATACCTGTCCTTCTCCAATTAATGACATGGCTATATGAGATAAAGGTGAGAGATCGCCACTAGCTCCAACGGAACCCTGCGTAGGGACATATGGACATATCCCTTTGTTAATATAATCTATGAGCCTTTTAACAACTACTGATCTTATTCCAGAATATCCTTTACACAAGCTATTTGCCCTAATAAGCATCACAGCTTTTACATACTCAACTTTGAGAGGTTCTCCCACTCCAGCTGCATGTGACTTAACAATGTTTTCCTGCAGCTTTTCAATTACGTCCTTTTCAACTCGTTTATTTGCAAGTACTCCGAACCCTGTATTAACACCATAAATAGTCTTTTTTTCAATCTCCTTTTCTAATCTTTCTCTGGATTCATTCAAAACTGAAAGGGTTTCTTCTGATATGTTCACCTTTTCACCTTTGAATGCGACATTGTAGACATCTTTTATAGTAAGGTTATTACCGTCGATTATGACCAAGAAAGACCCTCCATACTAACGAACAGTTTCCAGTCCGGGAATTTTAAACTTCTTTTCAACCTTGCCAAAAAACCATGTAAACAGTAGAACTACTACAAGATACATCAAAGCAACAATCAAATATACCTTAAAAAACTGGAAATTTCTGCTGGCTATAAACTTTGCCTGTGTCATTAATTCAGGAGCACCCACAATATATGCTAAAGATGTGTATTTCAAAAGATAAATAAATTCATTGGTCCATGAAGGAATTACCTTTCTCAAAGCCTGAGGAAGCATTACATTCATAATTGATTGAATCCTGGTCATTCCAAGGGATCTTGCAGCTATCATCTGATTGTTTTCAATAGATTGAAGCGAACCACGTAAATATTCAGCCTGATAGGCAGCACTGTTGATAGTAAAACCAATTATTGCAGCTGTAAAGGGCGTCAGGTTTATTCCATAAGGAGGGAGTCCGAAATACAAAATAAATAGCTGAACAAGTAACGGTGTTCCTCTGATTATCTCAATAAAGACCATAACTATAAAAGAAAAAGGCTTCGGTCCATAAACCCTAATCAAAGCCAAAAATATACCTATGACAAAACCCATTACTACAGCCAAAAGCGTCATCTGCAGAGTAATACCAAGACCTTCAATTAACACTTTCCAATGTTTTGAAAAAATATTTATTAACTCTTGTGAAAATACAATGAGTTCTTGAATTTTGCTTATGAATGATCTAAACAAGTCACTAATCAACCCCACTACTCTTCACCTTCACCGTAAAGTTCTGTTAGTTTGAATAAGAATTCCTTTGTACGTGGTTCTTTAGGATTCTTGAAAAGTTGTTCCGGATTTCCTTGCTCAACTATTACACCCTTTTCCATGAAGATGATTTCATGAGAAACAGTACGTGCAAAACCCATCTCATGAGTTACTACCAGCATAGTCATGCCACTTTTAGCAAGATTTTTCATAACTCCGAGGACTTCTCCAATCAACTCTGGATCAAGCGCTGAAGTAGGTTCATCAAATAAAATAATCTCCGGATCCATGGCAAGCGCTCTGGCAATACCAACGCGCTGTTTCTGCCCGCCAGATAATTGCGCTGGATATTTTTTCATCTGATCTTCAAGGCCCACACGGACGAGTCCCTCTTTTGCAATTTTTTCAGCTTCTTTTTTATTCAGACCCTTTACCTTAGTTAATCCAATCATCACATTTCTCATTGCTGTCAAATGATTAAACAGTCCAAAATCCTGAAAAACAAAACCAATTCTTTGCCTTATCTTATTAATATCTTTTGCTTTGGTTACGTCAATACCTCTGAGTAAAATTTCTCCATCATCTGGCTGTACCAGCATGTTTATGCAAGAAAGAAGTGTGCTTTTTCCAGTTCCGCTGGGTCCAATAATGACCTTCGTCTCTCCTTCTTTAACATCGAAACTGACATCCTTCAGCACAACATTCTTATTGAAATTCTTTTTTAGATTCTTTACTCTAAGCAGAACCTCTTTATTGTTAACAGTCATCGTATTCTCTCCCTTGTTGAAAAACCGGGTATTTCTAATCTTTTCTCAAGACTTCCAATTCCTCTGTTCACAACAAGTGTTATGAAAAGATATATTCCAGCAACAGTAAGATAAATCAACATCGGTTCATATTGAGTTGAAATTATATATCTGCCCTGACGAAGTAGTTCAGTGACTCCCAGAGCAAATGCAAATGAAGAATCCTTTAAAACTATTGTAAACTCATTAGTCCAGGGAGGCAAAGCAACTCTAACAGCTTGAGGAAGTACCACATATCTGAAACCTTCAAAACTTGTCATGCCCAATGATCTGGCTGCTCTCATTTGAGTAGTGCTAACAGATTGTATTGCACCCCGGAATATTTGAGACTGGTATGCAGAACTCCTAATTCCAAGTCCGATGAAACAGGCTACAAAGGGTGAAAAACGTATTCCGACTTCCGGAAAACCATAAAAAATCAGAAATAGTATCACAAGTCCCGGTATACTTCTTACCACTCTCTCATATCCACCGATGATAGCTTTAATCAATTTATTTCCATATACCTGACCGAAAGAAAAGGGCAGGGCTATTATTAGCCCCAGCCCCAGAGAAAGAAAGGTTATTTTTAATGTTACCCATGTTCCAGCCACCAATGCTGGAAATGAATTCACTATAATCTCAAATTTTTCGATATCGCTATCTTCCCTTCATCTGTAAAAAATAGTATTACTTAAAGTATATACCTATAAGTTCATCCATTTTACCTGATTCTCTAACCTTCTCAAGTCCTGCATTCAATTTCTCAAGTAGCTCCGTATTACCTTCTCTTACAGCAATACCATATTCTTCATATGTTTTAATAATGCCAACTATTTTTACCGGTCTTATCTTTGCATATCTTTCTGCAACGGGTGCATCAAGAACCACACCATCAACATTACCATTAACAAGATCGGTCATTGCAAGAACAAATGTCTCATATCTTTTAAACTGTCCTTCCAATATTCCTGTGTCAACAAGATTTTCTTCAACCCAGATGTCACCAGTAGTTCCCGTTTGGGCTCCAATTTTATTATTCCCAAATAATACAGTCAGGTTTTTCTCAGAATCTTCTTTCACAACTACGCTCTGGTCAGCGGTCCAGTAGGGATCAGTGAAATCCACCGCGTCTTCTCTATCTTCTGTAATAGTCATTCCCGCAATAACAATATCAAGATTTCCCGTCATTAGAGCAGCTATAAGAGAATCAAAGCTCATATCAACAATCTCTATTTCTATATCTGCCTCATCCGCAATAGCTCTTATAAGATCCATATCGAATCCAACATACTCTCCATTTTCAACATATTCAAAGGGCGGGAAATCAGCACTAGTTCCTACTTTGTAAGTTTTTGCTAAACCAAAACTGATCGAAACTAAAATCACAAGAGATATAACCAATAATTTCTTCATATTTTCACCTCCGTTTTTTTGTCTGAAAGTAACCCATAACATCTATATAATCATTAGTTACTATTCTTATTATACTAAATGAAACACTTTAAACAAAAAAAGCTGATATATTTCTTATGGTGATGTGTATGAAAGTTGGAATAGCATTGAGTGGTGGTGTGGATAGTGCCTCTGCTGCAATAGAACTTATCAACGAAGGTTATGAAGTCACAGCATACCATATGAAAACAATTCCAGTCAATACATTCAGAACCATCCCTGAGAAAACCAAAGTATGTTGCAGCCCATCAGATACGCTTGATGCAATGAAAATAGCTGATATCCTCGGGATTGAACTTAAAATTGTAGATATAAAGGATTTCTTTGAGAAGAATATTATTAAATACTTTGTTGAAGAATATACAAATGGTCGGACCCCCAATCCCTGTGTTGTATGCAACGATGTTGTTAAATTTGGCAAATTAATGAATATTGCACTTGAAGATGGAATGGAGAAATTTTCAAGTGGTCATTACGCCAAAATAATCTACTCAGATGATTTCGGTTATGTTATTACAAGAGGTAAATCAGAGCAAAAAGATCAGAGTTATTTTCTTTCAAGAATAAAAAAACATAAATTAGAAAGAATTATATTTCCTAACGGAGCGAAAACAAAGCAGGAGATCAGAAAATTAGCAGAACAATCCAATCTTCCCATCCACAGAAAAAAAGAGAGTCAGGAAATTTGTTTTATTCCTGATAATGACTACAACCGTTTTCTTAGTGATAAAGGCATCAAACCAAAAAATGGAAATATAGTTGATGAATATGGCAAAATACTTGGAACTCATAAAGGGTTGCCTTTTTATACTATCGGACAAAGAAAAGGACTTGGTATAACCTCTGTAGAAAAGCTTTATGTAGTAGACTTTGATTATGAAAACAATCTCATTATTGTGGGACCCAGAGAAAAAACAATGAAAAAACATTTTACAATAAATGATCTAAACTGGTTTGTAGATGAACCACAAAAACTCAATTTGAAGTGCATGATCAGAAGTTCCATGAGTGCAGTACCTTGCAAAATTAAAGTTCAGCCTGAAAATACAGAAATTATATTTGAAGAGCCTGTATCTGCCATCACTCCCGGACAGCTGGCAGTCCTATATCATAGGGACTTTGTTATCGGAAGTGGCTTTATTTCAAAGGTAATCGAATAATTGTAAGCACATAGTAACTGTGATAAAATCATTGAAGCCAGGGGATAGTTCAGCTGGAAGAACGCTGGTTTCGGGAATCAGAGGTCCGGGGTTCAAATCCCCGTCCCCTGACCAGAATTACCCGCGATTGGAATCGCGGGTGTTTCTTATTTATTAACTCTTTACAAACAAAAAGCTAATGTGAATTCTTCGTTAGTAAAATTTAATGTGAGACTCTCTACATTACTTCTACTATTCATTATTAAAGGGATATCATTAAATTACATTAATTAAATGAGGAGTGATCTTATGAAAAAGTATTTTATTGCAGTTATTTTAGTTGCTGTCTTCTTGAGTTTGATTTCCTGTGCACCAACCATGCGTTTACTGGCAAGAAAGATTTTAATTGATGATACTCACTACAATGTAAAAAACTTTGATGGATATGGTAAAGATGTTTTTTATAAAACTTTCTTAGAAAAAATGGAAGCAAGTTATCATACTGTTGATTTTACTTCAGATGTTGGATTTTACCCCGAAAATTATGACATATTAATGCTTCCAGCACCTTTCGATCCTTATACTTCAGCTGAAAAGAACAGAATTTACAGTTTTCTTCAAAATGGAGGTACTCTTGCTGCAATGGGCGAGCATGGAGGATTCACAAATAACATTTATATAAATAGTTTATTGAGTTATTTAGGAGTAGATATTCAGTTTTTGGTTCTTCCGCAAAGTACCTGACTAGAGCATCATAACCTTCACTTTGAGTAGTTCAAACGAGCATCTACCATACATAACCCGCTTGATCACCTTTATCTTGTTTATGACACCTTCTATTATTCCGTTGCTAAATTCACTTCTTATCGCATTCTTCACTGCTTCAATGTCTCTTTCTATTCCCCTGACGAAGGAGTTAAGTTCGTGGATGTTGTATCTCTTAACTTCTGTTAACCAGTTCTCGAGTCTCGATTCGTCTTTGCGCTTGAGTATGTCTCTGAAACTCTTCACAGCCACGTACAGGTTCTGTAAGTTCCTGTTGGTCTCTATATATTCTTTTATCATCTTCTGATCAGATTCTTTGAATT
Source organism: Kosmotogaceae bacterium (assembly GCA_049975465.1). Classification (GTDB taxonomy): domain Bacteria; phylum Thermotogota; class Thermotogae; order Petrotogales; family Kosmotogaceae; genus JASMTM01. Next base: position 33,601 of record JBNGCV010000015.1, read on the forward strand.
TCGAGATGTCTTTGAACAGAAAGGAAATCAGTCTTCTTCTTTCGAGAGCATTTCTTTTATGCGATACCTTCTTCCCCAATCCTTGTTCCTTCCTGATCTTACTCAAATATGTTCGCACATTGGAATAAGAACCTTCATATCCACGATCTCGAATGGTTTCGTATATCTCAGAAGATTTCCTGTTACCAGTATTCATGTCGATTATTGTGCTTGTGTAGCTATCTAGCATGCTACTGAAACGTTTTCCCTTTGAGGCGTGAACAATCATACCTTTGTATTTAATGTACTTCCGTACAGTTCCCCTGGATAATCCCAGTTCTCTGGTGATTGCTTTCTTGGAATGTCCTTGTGTGTATAGATCTTTGACAGTCCTGACAAGATTGTTTTTGGCTTCTTGTTTTTCAAACTGTTTCCATTCTGCTTTCGTCCTTTTCGCCTTTTCAAGTACAGGTGTTTCACAAGGTCTATCTAGTTTGATTTTAGCAGGTATCGTCCGCTTTATATATTCTTTCGCTTGATCGATCAGATTCTTTACCAGATGAAAGCGATCACTGACCTGCATCGCTCCTGGTAGAGCTTCTGCTATAGCTTTCGAATATCCTATCGATCCGTCTCTTGAGACTACTTCTATCTCTGGATATCCTTTCAACCATTTGGTAACTGATTCTTTATCTCTCGATGGAATCATATCTACAACCTTTGAGGTTTCATAATCGACCATTAATGTGCCGTATGTTCGGCCCTTCTTCGTTGCAAAATCATCGATGCAGATGTTTCTGACTTGAGCTCTTACGAGTGATCTTCCGTTTTTTTTAGTATCCTCAAGAT
>JBNGCV010000016.1:0-2641 GCA_049975465.1 Kosmotogaceae bacterium
CATCCTCAAAGAATATTGATTGTGAAAGAATTGCTTAAAGGAGAAACTACAATAACCAAACTTGCAAAAAAACTTAAACTAACCACGAAAGAAGTAAAGGAGCACCTTAGCGAACTGGAACGTTCGGGTATTGTAAATAGTGAAATTGAGAGCGAAATGGTGCATAAACTTAATTGTGATAGAGAAGCAATCAAGGAAAAAGTCCAGGCAGCTCTTGATAAACTGCTTTCAAGTGAATGAGATGAGAATCTAAATTAATCTAAAAACTTCTGGATTTCTACACAGTAACCCGATGGATCACGCACGAAAAAATGAAAAATTTTGAATTCTTTATTCAAAACAGGCTCCTGAGAGACCCTATATCCTTTTCCTAGAAGTTGTTGATAAGCATAGTCGACATTACTTGTTAAAAGCGTTATTATTGGTGATTTATCTTCTGCTGTTATAGGCATGTGATTGCAAAATCCTAATGCTCCGCCCCCTGGTACACTAAAAATTTTACATTTACCTTGATCCTTATACAGTTTTAATCCAAGAATACCTTCATAAAATTCTTTTGTTTTATCAAGGTCATCTGTACCATAAAAAGAAATCAGTCCCTGCCATTTCATAGTTTCACCTCCGCTACTGTGTAATTAAATTATAACAACAAATATATCATGTAAGAAAAATCAGACGAAAAACTTGACATCTTTCAGGAGCATGTGATATTATAAATTTTAAGTGACCGGTGGTCATTATAGGAGTGAGTAAAGTGCCAGTTGTTTATGATGATTCAACGAAAAGAAAGAAGAGAGAAGAAATAGTTGATGCAGCTGAAAGAATCTTTTTTACCAAAGGGTATGGCAACAGTTCCATGAACGACATTGCTTTAGAGGCAAATATTGCCAAAGGCACACTATATATTTATTTTGAAACAAAAAGAGATCTTTATTACGCTGTTGGAAACAGAGCGCTTGATATTCTGGTGGAGCGTTTTTCGAATATCGCAAACTCCGATGATTTTGAAAACGGAATAGAAAAAGTTCTCGGTCTTGCGCGAGCTTACATTACCTTTGCCAGTGATTATCCTGACTACCACAGGTTCTTAATTGATTACCATGCAGAACCTGTGAATTTCAAAGAGACAAATTCAAGTGTGATTGCTGCATACATGAAAAGCGGGCGCATATGCAAACATTTGTTGAAGTGCATTGAAGAAGGCGTGGCTGACAGAACAATAAGAAACGATATAAAGCCAACACACCTTTCTGTACTCCTATGGTGCAAAACAGTAGGCATGATTGAGCTGTCAAAACTAAAAGAGCCCATTTTCAAAGATTTCGCGAAAATCGAAGCAGATGAACTCATTGAAATGTATATAGAGCTTGAAAGACAATTGATAAGCTCTTAATTTTTTTATCCAATGATGACCATTAGTCATTAAAAAGGGGGTACTTTCAGTTATGAATGAGGTTGTTGTTACAGGTATAGGTACAATCAATCCCATAGCCAATAATACAGATGAATTTAAGAAATCGCTGGAAGAAATGCGTGTAGGTATAGGAAACATAAAAGAATTCGATACAGAAGATCATAAGGTCAAAATCGCGGGAGAAATTGAAACAGATCTTGAAAAAATAATTGATCTGGGAAGAGCTTCTAAACGTTATGACAGGGTATTAAAACTAGCTTTAATCGCTGCGGAAGAGGCAATAGAAGACTCTGAACTTGATAGGAACAACAAATGGAAAGAATCGGCTGCTGTAACGGTAAGTTCTGGTATTGGTGGATTCAAAACACTATTTAAAGAAAGCAAAAAGTACATGGAAAACGGACCTAAGACAGTGAGTCCTTTTCTAATTCCCATGATGATACCTGATATGGTTTCCGGAATAATCGCCATACATCATGGTTTAAAGGGACCAAATTTTTCAGTAATAAGCGCGTGCGCTTCTTCTTTGCATGCCATTGCCATTTCTTCTTTAATGATACGCCATGGATATGTTGATGTTGCAGTTACAGGTGGAGCTGAAGCTTCAATTAATGAACTGGCTATAGCTGCTTTTGCCAATATGAGGGCTCTCTCTACAAAGAATGATAGTCCTGACAAAGCAAGCAAACCATTTGACAATGAAAGAGATGGTTTTGTTATGTCGGAAGGTGCTGGAGTGCTTGTCCTGGAATCAGAAAAACATGCGAGAGAAAGAAATGGGAAAATTTATGGTTACATAAAGGGTTTTGGTATGTCCGGCGATGCATATCATATAAGCGCTACCGAACCAACAGGTGAAGGAGCAGGGATATGTATAGAAAACTGTCTAAAAGACGCTCAAACAGATCCTGAAAAAGTTGACCTTATAAACTGTCACGCTACAGGAACGCCTACGGGAGATAAATCAGAGCTGCTCGCTATAAAAAATGCTTTCGGAGAACATTATGGCAAACCTTTCGTTCAGTCAACCAAAGCTTTAATAGGGCATTCCCTGGGTGCTGCGGGAGCAATTGAGCTAATTGCCAGTATCCTGGAAAGCAAATATTCATTTATTCATGGTACGCCTTCTCTTATTGAAAAAGATGAGCACCTTGAGGGCATGAATATCTCAACTGAAACAATAAGTAAGGATGTAAAAAATGTTTTGAAGAATTCATTTGGTTTTGG
>JBNGCV010000016.1:2741-32096 GCA_049975465.1 Kosmotogaceae bacterium
GCACAATGTGCGGGAATATTACTCTTGAAAAACATTGAAAACAAAAAAGAAATCGTTCCGCTGTTTATGGGAATAGAGAAAGCAAAGTTTCGATCAGAAGTGAGACCGGGAGATCAAATGATATATAAAGTAAGACTAATTGGTTCAAAGTTAAATGTCCACAAACTGGAAGGAACAGTTGAAGTCAATGGCAAATTATGTACAGAAGCGATAATAACAGTCGGACAGAAATCTATGGAGGAGACAGATGATAATTAAAACGCGATTGACAGAGATGCTCGATATAAATATACCTATTATCGAAGGTGGTATGGCATGGGTGGGAACGCCCAAATTGGCAGCCAGTATTTCTGAATGCGGCGCATTAGGAACAATAGGTACAGGAAATTTTTCACCGGATGAAGCTAGAGAAAAAATAAAGGAACTCAGAAAGCTAACCGATAAAACCTTCGCTGTAAATCTTATTATTTTAAATCCTTATTTGGAAGAACTTATTGATGTGGTAATAGATGAAAAAGTGCCTGTTGTGATATTTGGAGCGGGAAACCCCGGCCGATACATAAAAAAGCTGAAAGACAATAACATAAAAGTCTTTGCAGTGGTTTCATCAGACAGTCTTGCAAAAAGATGTGAAAATAATGGAGCGGATGCAATTATCGGTGAAGGCATGGAATGTGGTGGACACATTGGAGATGTTTCTACATTAGTGTTAATTCAAAAGCTGCTCAAAGTGATAAATATTCCTGTTATTGCTGCGGGAGGTATCGCGTCTGGTGAAGCAATCGCTGGAATGCTCACGATGGGTGCTGAGGGAGTACAGCTCGGTACAGCATTTGTTGCAACAAAAGAATGTGAAGCGCATGAAAGGTACAAACAAAAAATTGTTAAATCAGGTATAAGAGGCACAGCAATAACTGGAGAAAAACTTGGTCATCCGGTTCGAGTTTTGAAATCAGGGTTTACACGCAAAGTAAGAGAGGCTGAACTGAGTTCTCAAAAGGAAGCAGAAGAATTGTTAATTAACAGTCTTGAACGAGCCTACAGAAATGGGAATACTGATGGTTCGTTCATGGCAGGACAGTCAGCTGGATTAATAAATGAAGTGAAAACAGTAAGTGAACTTCTTAATACATTAATGGAAGAAGCAGAATGTTCGTTAAGAAGAATAACCAGTATGTTTGGTGCGAATAACACAGAATAATCGGGGGTGTAAAAGTGAAAGCATTTGTATTTCCGGGTCAGGGATCTCAGTTTGTAGGAATGGGAAAAGAATTGATTGATGAATATACTGAATATATAAAGTATTTTGATATTGCAAAGGAAGAAACTAATGTGGACTTTGAAAAGATAATCTATGAAGGTAGCAAAGAACAACTTACAAGAACGGAGAACGCACAACCTGCAATAATGATTGTTAGTTATATTGCTTATAAATACCTAACTGAAAAAAAGAAAATCTCAGCTGACGTAGTGGCAGGACATTCTCTTGGAGAATGGACAGCGCTAATTGCAGCGGAAGTTATCGGTTTTCGAGATGCAGTAAAACTGGTAAGAAAAAGAGGAGAATACATGAATGAGTCTTGTAAACCGGGGCAGGGTCGTATGGCAGCTGTAATAGGGCTTAAAGAAAGTGCCATAAACAGAATTATCAGAGGTTTTGATAGCGTGTTTATTGCGAATATTAATTCACCTGAACAAATTGTCATAAGTGGAAGAAACGATCAAATAGAGATGTGTTTACCGTCATTGAAAAGAGCAGGTGCAAAGAAGGTAATACCATTAAATGTATCTGGTGCGTTTCATACTGTAATGATGGAAAAAGCAGTAAAGAAACTATCAAAAGATATGGAAAATGTGAACTTCAGGATTCCCAAAATGCCGATTGTTCAGAATGTGACAGCAGACTATGAATATGATCCAGAGATTATTAAAAAAAATCTATTGAATCAAATTACTCATCCAGTTAGGTGGTCAGATTCAATTGTGAAAATGCGGGAAAAAGGCGTCTCTGAATTCATTGAAGTTGGTTTTAGAAACATTCTTATAAAATTAATCAAAAGGATTGACAACAATAGTGTGTGCAAAAGCTTTATTCGTTTGCTAAAAGCTGCTTAAATAAAAAAGTTAACTGAAATTTTCAATAAAAAGGAGGATTACTATGGAAAGAAAAGACATATTTAACAGGGTGAAAAAAATCGTAGCGGATAATCTAAGCGTTGAAGAGGCAGATATAACAGAAAAGACATCATTTGTAGAAGATCTGGGTGCTGATTCTCTTGACCTTGTCGATCTGGTTATGGCTCTGGAGAAAGAACTGGGAATTAGTATTGATGATGAAAAACTAAGTGAGCTTTCCACAGTTAGCGATGTGATAGAGCTAATTGAAACAGAAAAAGACAAAGTGGATACATGATAAACAAAGTGCTCACAAAGGTATTTTGTTAAACGATAACGAGAGCTATTAAATCTTATTAATACCACCCCATTATAAAATTGCCAGAATACAGGCTTCACTTCGATAGTGAAGTCTGTAATTTTTTAATATTAGTCTGAAATGAAACTTTTGTAATTGACAGGTTGTATGATAAAATAATCAAAATACTTTTAAAGGGGTAGTTTTGATGTTTGAAGGAAAGATGATAAGACTTAGAGCTTACAGAAAAGAGGATATGGATGAAGCGTACAGATTAGTAAATGATCCCGAAGTCAGGAGTCTTTTGAATCCTGGTATACCTTACCCATTAAAGCGTGAAGAAGAAGATAAGTTTTACGAGAGTTTGAGCTCTTCAAAAGATACCTACAGTTTTGCTATTGAAAGGATTGATGATCAGAAATATATCGGAGGTTGTGGAGTAAATGAAGTTGACTGGAAAAATAGTAATTGCTGCGTTGGAATATTTCTTGGTAAACCATATTGGTCATCTGGTTATGGCACAGAAGCCATGAAGATTCTGGTAAATTTCATTTTTAAAGAAATGAATTTAAACAGAATCTACCTGAATGTTTACTCTTTTAATGTGAGAGCTATTACGAGTTATAAAAGGGCAGGATTCAAAATCGAAGGGACATTAAGAGAGCATATTTTCCGATTTGGCGGTTACCATGATGAAATAATTATGGGAATTTTACGCAGCGAATATCAGTGATATTTTTCAACAGCCTTTTTAGCAAGTTTATCGGCCATTTCGTTGTAGGTTATTCCGCTGTGAGCAGCTTCCTTCTGCCAGAAAATCTTGATCATTTTTGAATACTCGATCATTTTACTTCTATACAAATGAGTGAGTTGTTTGTTAGTTTTCCATTCACCTGTTACCCATTTCTTCAAGCCTTCATAATCATAATGTATGGTGATAGATTCGAAGCCTTTTTCTAAACAGTGTTTAAGACCTTCCATAACGCCCATAATCTCTCCGGTAACATTTCTTAATGAGATATCTTCTTTGGTTATTCCTGAACCAGATTTAATAATATTGTTATCTCGTAAAACAACATAACCGTACGCTGCAGTATTATCAATGAATGTTCCATCAACATACAAATGTATACCTTTATGATATCTTCCGTTAAACAGTTCCCAATTTTTTATGATTTCAGAGATAGTTTGTTCTTCAATATTTATAGGCAATGAAATACGATTATTACCCGATTTATTGATGAACAATTTTATTAATACATTGTTTTCGTATTTGATGTTGGCAAAATATGGTCCATATTTTGATAATTCTGCATTATGCCCTCTTTCTTCTAGAAACGCTATAAATTTATCTGCCAATACTTTTGCGTTTTGTATGATGGTATGCACCCACCTTGGTTGAGATTGAATAAATCACAATAGTGATGATAGCATATAATTCAAAGGCTTAAAGAATAATATGTCATGAATCTTAAATTAATGGTAATTATTGCTAACATGAGTTTATAAAAGATTGTCGCATGTTAGAATCAATTGTGCTAATTGAAAAAGGAGCTGTTTGAATTGAAATACACTATAATGATTATTTTTGTTATTACTTCTACGTTTTTAGTTGCAGGGGATATTTATCTTGGTGTAGGCGCTGATTTTGAAGTTACAACACTTGATGAAAGTGCTGAATGGACTCGCATTTATCCAATGACTCAAATCGATTTTGGCCCATTAACAGCAATTGGTTACTTTGGTTACTACGATCATGTTGAGAAAAAATATCATTTTGAGGAAGCCCCGACATTTGATGCCGGTCTAAATATTAAGCTGCCATTCTGGATAGTATTTCTCAGGTTACAGGGGACAGCTCCCATTGAAGAATATGTAGATATCTTAAAAGGTGATCAACAAATGGCTACAGCCTGGCTGGATACGAAAATAGGCATAGGACTTGAGTATTCTTACTTCTTTGTTGAAGGCGGTCTCAAAACAAAACTTGAGTTCGACAATGCAGTAAATTATAATCCGCTAAAAAATGGAAAGCCTTATTTTATGGTAGGTGCAGCATTTTAATAAATAAAGGGCGCTTTTTAAGCGCCCTTTTTGATTTATTACGTGTTGTAGACGAAACTCAGTAATTATCCCTCTGGGTGAATTCATCGTATTCTTCAAGATGACTGAATTCTGGAGATTCAACCCATGTTTTTCCTTTTTCAATAAACTCCATCAGATTTTCAAGGATAACCTTGTGCCTTTCTTCTTCGCTTGCAAGTTTTTCTAATACATGCTTTTCAGCTTCGTTTTCTGCTTTCTTGGCGTGTTCATGATAAAACTGTGCGCTTTTTACTTCGATATCAACAGCTTCTTTATATGCTTCAAGATTGTCTACTTCAATGTCAAAGCCTTTGCCTTCGTCCAGTCTTTTTCTGAAAAGATTTTTTACATTTTTAAACGTATCAGTATCACTGTATCGAACCTCATTGCCCTGCATATTCTCTATTATTTCGTAATGTCTTACTTCATCGTCAGCTAACATGTTGAAAAGGCTTTTAAGTTGCTGGTCATTGTGCTCAGAAGCAAGTTTTCTATAATACTTTTCACCATCTATTTCCATTTTTTTTGCAAATTCGTATGCGTCCATATTTTCACTCCCTAAATTTCAATTTGAATGGGCTGACCAGGAAGATCAGCCCATAATTTGTTTAAATAACTCCTTCACCTTCAGCCAGTTTTTTGTAAGTTTCATAACGTTGCTTTGCGTCTTCTTCTGCTTTTGCAAATAATTCTTTTGCGATTTCCGGGAATGTGTTTTGAAGTGCTGTATATCTTATCTCACCTTCAAGAAATTCTTTGAAGGATGCTGAAGGTTCTTTTGAATCAAGAATGAACGGATTCTTTCCCTGTTTCTTTAGTTCAGGATTATATCTGTATAGATGCCAGTATCCTGATTCGACAGCTTCCTTTTCTCTTCTCTGAGATTTACCCATACCGGCTTTTATTCCGTGATTTATACAGGGAGAATAGGCAATAATAATAGAAGGTCCTTTGTAATTCTCAGCTTCAGTCAGTGCTTTCATAAACTGATTCTGATTAGCGCCCATTGCCACCTGAGCTACATAAACATATCCATAAGACATTAACATAAGTCCAAGATCTTTTTTCTTTGTTTTCTTACCTGAAGCTGCGAATTTTGCTACTGCTGCAGTAGGACTCGCCTTGGATGATTGGCCTCCGGTATTCGAATAAACCTCCGTATCAAAAACCATTACATTAATATCTTCACCGGAAGCGAGTACGTGATCCAGGCCGCCGTAACCAATATCGTAAGCCCAGCCATCTCCACCGAAGGACCATATTGATTTTTTGACAAGGAAGTCCTTCTTGTCTTCAATTTCTTTTAGTATTTCTTTGGCTTTTTCATCATCTATTCCTTTTTCAATTATTTCAAGTATTTTCTTTGAGGCTGATTTACTCTTTTCTGCATCTTCTCTTCCTTCTATCCATTCTTTAAATACTTCTTTGATACTATCATCAATGTTAAGCTCAAAAAGTTCTTTCATAAGATCTTCAAGTCTGTTTCTTATTTGTTTTACAGCTACTACCATACCAAAACCGTATTCAGCATTGTCTTCAAATAATGAATTTGCCCAGGCAGGACCTTTTCCTTCAGAGTTTACAGTATAAGGTGTTGAAGGTGCAGAACCTCCCCAGATCGAAGAACAACCTGTAGCGTTGGCAATGATCATTCTGTCACCGTAAAGCTGTGTGGCAACCTTTGCATAAGGTGTTTCACCACAACCTGCACAGGCTCCCGAGAATTCCATGAGAGGTGTTGCAAACTGGCTGCCTTTTACTGTTGAAAGTGGTAGTAAGCCTTTTTTCTCGCTGATTGTTTTAGCAAATTCCCAATTCTTACTTTCAGTTTCCTTGAGTTCTTCAAAAGGCTTCATTACAAGTGCTTTGTTGGGTGCAGGACATACATCAGCGCAGTTTCCACAACCAGTACAATCCATTACACTTATTTGAATTCTGTACTGGAGACCTTCAAATTTCTTACCACCTATTGCTTTCTTTGTTTCAAATGTATCGGGTGCTCTTTTTGCTTCTTCATCATTTAGAAGGAATGGTCTAATTACAGCATGAGGACAAACAAATGAACACTGATTACATTGTATACAATTTTCGATTTGCCACTCAGGCACTTCTATAGCAACGCCTCGCTTTTCATATGCTGTTGTTCCTGAAGGGAATGATCCATCTTCTCTGCCTTTAAAGGCACTTACAGGTAGAGAATCGCCATTTTGTTTATTCATTGGTTCTGCTACGTTTTTTATGAAGTCAGGTAAGTCTTTATCTTCTGCTTCATTTTCTTTGGTATCCTTAGCATTCTTCCATGAATCAGGAACTTCAATTTTCATAAGAGAATCAAATCCGCGATCAATAGCTTCGTAATTCATTTTCACTATTTTCTCGCCTTTTTTGCCATATGTCTTTTCTATAGCATCTTTAAGTAATTTTTCAGCTTTATCGAGTGGAATAACCTTTGCTAATTTGAAGAATACAGCTTGCATTACTGTATTTATTCTGTTACTCAAGCCTATTTCCATTGCTATCTTTGTGGCATCAATGATATAAAAGTCGATATTGTTATTCGCAATATAACGCTTCATATCTGCTGGTAGTTTTTCTTCAAGTTCATCTTTATCCCAGTTCGTATTCAAAACGAAGGTACCGCTTTCTTTTAAATCGCTTATCATATCATATTGACCAATATATGATTGTTTATGACATGCTACGTAGTCTGCGTCGCTCACAAAATATGTCGACTTTATGGGCTTATGGCCAAATCTTAAATGAGAAATGGTAACTCCGCCTGACTTTTTGGAATCGTACGCGAAGTATCCCTGTGCGTACATATCTGTATTGTCACCGATAATTTTAATTGCGTTTTTATTGGCACCTACGGTTCCGTCGGATCCAAACCCCCAGAATTTACAGGATATTGTTCCTTCAGGGACCGACTGAATATTTTCCTTAACTTCAAGTGAGGTGTTCGTTACATCGTCAACGATACCAATAGTGAAATGATCCTTAGGTTTGTCTTTCTTAAGATTGTCATAAACAGCTTTTATTTGAGATGGTGTTGTGTCTTTTGAGCCTAGACCGTAACGACCTCCGACAATTTCAGGAGCATTTTCTCTTCTGTAGAATAAACTTCTTATATCCTCGTAAAGCGGCTCTCCAATTGAACCAATCTCTTTTGTTCGATCTAGAGCTGCGATTTTTTTAGTTGTTTTAGGTAAAGCTTCCATGAAGTATTTTTCTGAGAATGGTCTGTAAAGGTGAACTTTAATAACACCCACTTTTTCACCTTTAGAAGTAAGATAATCGACAGTTTCTTCTATGGTATCTGTTACTGAACCCATTGCAGCGATAATATATTCAGCTTCAGGGTCCCCATAGTAATTAAATGGTTTGTACTCTCTTCCGGTAAGATCGGAAATCTGCTTCATGTAGTTGGCCACAGTATCAGGTACATCGGTGTAAAATCTGTTAATCGATTCTTTAGCCTGGAAATAAATATCAGGATTTTGAGCAGTACCCTTTGTTCTTGGATGCTCTGGGTTGAGTGCATTTTTTCTGAATTTATCAACGGCTTTGTAATCGAGAAGCTTTCTTAGTTCTTCATAATCCATTACCTCAACCTTCTGTATTTCTTGTGATGTTCTGAAACCATCGAAGAAATGTAGGAAAGGTAAACTTGATTTGATAGCTGCAAGGTGAGCAACACTGCTAAGATCCATAACTTCCTGAACGCTTCCAGAGGCTAACAAAGCAAAACCTGTTTGCCTTGTGGCCATCACGTCTGTATGATCGCCAAATATAGATAGTGCATGACCGGCAACAGCTCTCGCGCTTACGTGAAAAACACCTGGTAATAATTCGCCGGAGATTTTATACATATTTGGTATCATTAAAAGCAATCCCTGAGAAGCTGTATAAGTTGTTGTCAAAGCTCCAGCTGTCAACGAACCGTGAACTGCACCAGCAGCACCACTTTCAGCCTGCATTTCTACTACATTAACGGACTGTCCGAAAAGATTCTTTCTCCCTTTGGCTGACCACGCATCAATAAGTTCTGCCATTGGGGATGATGGTGTGATTGGATATATAGCAGCAACATCAGTAAAAGCATAGGAAACATGTGCAGCTGCTGTATTACCATCCATACTTTGCATGTTTTTTGGCATTTTAACCCTCCTCTTCATAGTTATATATAGATTACCCTCGTTTGAATTGAACAATTCTTTGTGATAATCTTTGAAAAGAAAACATTGAGCCTTTTATCACAATAATAATAACATGCAGATAAGAATTTTTAATTACAAAAATGGACGGAAATTATTAACTAAAATGGTTTTTAGTTTCTTGAATATTAATGAGGTGAGTGTATGCCAAGGATTACTATGAGAGATAACAAAAAAATTTACTATGAGATTTATGGTGACAAAAAGAATCCTGTGCTGTTTGTGCTTAATGGAATTATGATGTCAACGTTATCCTGGAAAGATTTCATAGAGAAGTTCACAAAATTTTTTAGACTTGTTCTTGTAGATTTTCGTGATCAGGGGCAATCAGATTACATGGAAGAACAATACGATATAAAAATTCATTCAGAGGACCTTAATGAGATGGTAGAAAAACTTGATTTTTCAAAAATAAATATATTAGGTCTCTCGTATGGAGGACAGGTAGCTGAGATTTTTGCCATAGAGCATCACGAAAAGGTTCAATCACTTGTACTGGCCAACACAGTAGGCCGAATAAATAGTTACTTGTCGGAATTGGGAGAAGCTTGGAAAGAAGCCGCTAACACTGGAGATGGAGAGAAATTTTTCAAACTTGCAATTCCCTTTATATATTCTGATTACTTCTATAACAATAACCTCGAGTGGTTAAAGAGGAGACAGAAAACATTTAAGAAGCTGTTAACGGAGAAATGGTTTGAAGGATTTAAAAGATTGGCTTCAAGTAATACTGAATTCAATATTATTGATGAAGTTCACAAGATATCAGCGCCCACACTTCTTCTTGCATCTGATAAAGACATAATTACGCCGTTAGAAGAAGTAAATGAACTACATAAACGCATTCCTGATAACGAATACATAATCATAAAGAACGCTGGACACGCATCGGTTCTGGAAAAACCTAAAGAATTTCTCACAGCGGTAATAGGTTTTGTACTGAAAAACAATTAGTTTTACCTATATCCTTTATAAATCAATATACATATTTTTTTATAAAGAGCTAGAATAATTCACTATTGGAATGCGTATGTGAGAATTAGAAAAATTTGAAGTTATTTGCTCTTTAAGTTTTAAAATATGTCGAAAGAAACAGTAATCTTTTTTTCAAAATACTGACCTTTAAAGCTCTAAACACTCCTGAAAATACCTAATCACTCCTCAGCGCGATAAATTACATTTAGTTGCATTTACAAAAAAAAAGAAAATATAGTATGTTAAAAGTGAGAGGTGATTCATTTATCATTTATGAGACTTGAATCATCTATTACATTATTGTATTGATTGGAGCTGATTTAGTTGAAAGAACAGAATGTAGGAATAGCAGGAATTGGTACATATTTGCCGGATAAATTCATGACTGCAAAAGAAATAGCTGAAAAAACAAGTATACCGGAGAATATTATTATTGAAAAGTTTGGTATTAAAAAGAAATACATTCCTGGGCCTAAAGACACAACGAGTTATATGGGGCTTGAAGCTGCGAAAGAAGCTTTGAACGAAGCTAAAGTTGATCCCAAAGATATTGACCTGATTATATGGAATGGCGCGCAACACAAGGATTATCCATGCTGGCTTGCTGGACTTAAAGTAGCTGATGAACTTGGTGCAACGAATGCATGGTCATTTGATATGGAAGCAATGTGTGGATCAATGATGGCAGGAATGGATACAGCAAAGAGTTTTATGATTACCCACGATGACATTAATACTGTACTTCTTGTAAGCGGTTATAGAAATGTTGATTTAATAAATCTGGAAAATCCTGCAACAACATTCATGGCTGATATTGGTGCCGGTGGTGCAGCAGCTGTTTTGAAAAAGAACCTGAATAGAAATGTTATTCTTAGTTCTTCTTTTAAGGGAGATGGATCATTTTCAGAGGACTGTGTTGTCCCGGTGGGTGGAACAAAAAAATGGCCAATGGAACCCGAAGATGCAAAGAGATACTGGTTCGATATAGAAGGAGATATGGATGATTTTAAAAAGCGATTGGGTGAAAAAACAATGCCCAATTTTTACGCTGTTATTCGCGAATCGTTAAAAAAGAGTGGTTTTAAAGGTGATGAAGATATTGATTATCTTGCAATTCTTCACTTCAAAAAATCAGCGCATTTTGCTGTTCTTGATGAGCTTGGACTAAAGGAAGATCAGTCAATATATCTTGATGATTACGGTCATACAGGTCAGAATGATCAGATTCTTTCATTAAAACTTGGTCTCGAAACTGGAAAGATCAAAGATGGTTCAGTAATCGTTATGGTTGGTGCAGGCCTGGGATTTGTCTGGGCAGCATCAACAATCAAATGGGGTAAATATTAATAATAAAAGGAGGTTTCGACTATGAGATTGAAAGGAAAGGTCACAATAATAACAGGTGCTGCCAGAGGTATTGGTAGAACTGCAGCAAGGTTATTTTGTAAGGAAGGGGCAAAGGTTTTTGCGTGTGATGTCAATAAAGAAAGCCTTGAGGAGTTAAAGAAAGAATGTTCTGAAAGTAATGGTGAAATAATACCCTGGCAGCTTGATGTAACTGACAGAAGTGCAATTGAACAGATGGTAAATCACATAAAGGAAAATTACGGAAGAATCGATGGACTTATCAATAACGCTGGAATAACAAGAGATGCTTTACTAAAGCGAATGAAGGAAGAAGATTGGGATGCAGTTATAAACGTTAACTTGAAAGGTGTATTCAACATGACACAATTTGTTGCTCCCGTTATGATAGATCAAGGAAGCGGAAGCATTGTTAACACATCTTCCATAGTAGGTGTCTTCGGAAATATTGGGCAGACAAATTATGCAGCTACAAAGGGTGGAATTATTGCAATGACAAAGACCTGGGCTAAGGAATTCACAAGAAAAGGAGCAGCTATAAGGGTAAATGCGGTAGCTCCTGGTTTTATAAATACACCCATGACTGAAAAGGTTCCCGAAAAAATAATAAAGTCACTTGAAGAAAAGATACCTTTGAAGAGATTTGGAGAGCCTGAAGAAATTGCTTATATTTACATGTTCTTAGTATCCGATGAATCATCCTATCTAACAGGACAGTGTATTGGAGTAAACGGAGGATTAACTATTTGAACCTCTCAAAGTCTGAAAGAACACGCCGGATATTAAAAAAAGCAGCTGAAGAACTGTTCAGTCGAAATGGTTATGAAAAAACCTCTGTTGCTGCTATCTGTAGAGAATCAGGATTATCCAACGGTACATTCTATAGACATTTTGATAACAAGACCGAGATATTCAAAGAAATAACGAATGACATGATGAAAGAGTTCAAAGCGTCTTTGGATAAAGTAAGGGGTAATAATCGAAAGGAAATTTTAAGAAGCTTTTTTAGTAATGCATTTAACACTCTATGGAAATATAAAAAGAGATTCATGGCCTTTCATGAAGCGGAGTATCGATTCAGAGAAATTGAAAATGCTGTTGATGGGGCGTATATTGAGGCTCTAAAAAAGAATTTTGATTTTGACGGAGACATAAAACCCTGGCTTAAATGGTTTGTTGTTGGAAGTGCAAGATTTGTGGCAATCTGGTGGATAATATTCAGAAATTCACCTGTCCCTGAAGAAACGATAGATAATCTCGTGATGTTTGCGATGCAGGGGCTTAATTGTAAGACAGAATTTTATCCGGATGTAATAACATACAAGCTTAATGCAGTGAATAGAAGAAAGGAAAACACAAAAGAACGTTTGCTGGCTTCTGCGGAGGAATTAATAGGCACTAAAGGGTACTTTAACACTTCGATATATGAAATAACAAAACAAGCGGGTTATGCTCAGGGTACATTTTATGTTTATTTTGAAAGCAAATCACAATTATTGAAGGAACTGGTTTTATGGGCAAATCATAATTTAAGAAATGCACTTAAGAATGCGTCAAATAATATAGATGGACGAATTAATCAGGAAATGAGAAATTACAAAGCATTTTTGTTATTTATGAAAGCGCATAGAAACCTATATGAAATAGTTAGAGAATCAGAGTTCATAGTTGATGGAGTAGGTAAACATTATTATGAAAAGATACTTGATTCTTATACAAGAGCCCTTGAAAAACCTATAAAGGAAGGCGAAATTGCCCATTACAACAAAGAGGATTTGGGAGTTTTTCTGATGGGAATAGGTCACTTCATGGGACTTGACTTAATAATATATCCAGATTCAGAAGACGAAAAATGGAATAGACCTTTGCTAAAACTCGCAAAACTTTTGAACAGAGGTTTGGAGGTATTTCAATGAATAAATGGATACAAATGTATAAAGACAAAAAAAGGACAATAGAAGAAGCTCTCGGTCTTATAAAAAGTGAGATGAAAATAGTTACCAGTATGGTTTCCATGGAAGCAAAGGGATTACTGGAAAATCTACATAAGATTGACGAAAGTGTCAAGGATGTTCATGTTGCCACCTGTTTGAATATGCGGGATTATGAATTTTTCCAGAAGAAAGAATATGAGGGAAGGTTTTTAAATGAATCTTGGTTTTATTCTCCGCCTGTAAGAAAAGCAGCAAGCGAGAAGTTAAGAACAGTTACCTTTATACCAAATAACCTTCATGCAGCTGCAACTGACAGACTGGCTACAAATTCTCCTGATATATTCTGGGGAGTTGCTTCTCCCATGGATGAAAACGGATATATGACGCTTTCGTTGTCCAATGTTTATGAAAGAGATATGGTTGAAGGAGCTGATATGGTTATTCTGGAGGTTAATGAGGAAGCCCCGAAAACCCATGGTGATACGCAGGTACATATTTCAGAGATTGATTACATCATCGAAAACAATTTTCATATCCCGGAACTCCCAGTGGTAGAGCCTTCAGAAACTGAGAAGCAAATTGCGGGCCACATATCAGGAATCATTGAGGATGGATCTACCATTCAGATAGGAATTGGAGGTATTCCAAACGCTGTTGCCAAATTCCTGGAAAGTAAGAAAGATCTGGGTATTCACACAGAAATGTTTACTGAATCCATGATAGATCTTTTTGAAATGGGAGTAATTACAAATAGAAAGAAAACACTATGGCCTGGTAAGTTTATATGTGCCTTTGCTCTTGGTACTGAAAAAATGTATCGTTTTATAGAAGATAACCCTGGAGTCTTCTTGTTAAGAGGAAGGTATGTCAATGATCCTTATATAATCTCGAAAAATGAAAAAATGGTTTCCATAAATACTGCAATTTCAGTAGACCTCACCGGACAGGTATGTTCTGAAGCAATAGGTACTAAACATTACAGTGGAACTGGCGGACAACTTGATACACATAGAGGAGCTACCATGTCCAAAGATGGTAAAGGGATTATTGCTCTGAGGTCCTCAGCCAAGAAAGGAACGATTTCAACAATAGTTCCAAAATTACCTGAAGGTTCTCCAGTAACAGTTCCAAGACAGGATATTGATTATATCGTTACAGAATTTGGCGCAGCACATCTAAGAGGATTAAATGTTTTTCAGAGAGTAAAAGCTCTAATTTCAATAGCTCATCCAGATTTCAGAGAACAGCTTAAAAAACAGGCTCAAGAAATAGGCTATTTATAGAGAAAAAGGAGGTAAATTAATGAAAAAGATCTACATTATTGGAGCAAAAAGAACTGCAATAGGGACATTTGGAGGAACATTGAAGAATGTATCAGCTGTTCAACTCGGAGTCAATGCTTCAAAAGCAGCACTGGAAGATGCGTCACTACCTGCTGAAAACGTCGATGAAACAATAATGGGGAATATTCTTTCCGCTGGATTGGGTATGGGTCCTGGAAGACAGATATCCATATACAGTGGAGTTCCGCAAGAAAAGCCAGGTTATTCTGTGAATATGTTATGTGGTTCAGGTATGAAGGCAGTGATGGTTGGAGCCACAGATATTCTCTTGAATGAAGCAAATGTAGTCCTTGCAGGTGGTTCAGAAAACATGTCAATGGCACCGTATATGTTACCTAAAGCCCGATTTGGATATAGACTTGGTAATGGTGAAGTAGTTGATCATATGGTTTATGATGGTTTAACAGATATATTCAACAACTACCATATGGGAGTTACAGCTGAAAATCTCGCTGAAAAATATAATATAAGCAGAGAAGAACAGGATGAGTTTGCACTAGAAAGTCAAAATAGAGCTAAGAAAGCCATAGAAGACGGCAAATTTAAAGACGAAATAACTAATGTTGTCATAAAAACAAGAAAAGGAGAAATTGTTTTTGATACCGATGAACACCCAAGAGATACCAGTCTTGAAAAACTTGCTAAGTTAAGACCTGCATTCAAAAAAAATGGAACAGTTACTGCTGGTAACGCTTCTGGGATAAATGATGGAGCTAGTGCAACAATTATCACATCCGATGAAGCAGTAGAAAAATATAGTTTGAAACCTAAAGCAGAACTTGTAGCTTTTGCTCAAGCTGGTGTAGATCCTGCATACATGGGTTATGGACCTGTTCCTGCTATAAAAAAGGTTATGGAAAAAGCCAATATGAAAATTCAAGATATGGAATTAATTGAACTAAATGAGGCTTTTGCAGCTCAAAGTCTTGCTGTTTTCAAAGGGCTTAAAGAAGAATTTGGAGTAACAAAAAATTGGCTACTTGAAAGGACAAATGTCAATGGTGGAGCAATAGCATTAGGTCACCCAATAGGAGCATCAGGAAACCGAATAATTGTTACTTTGCTCTACGAGATGGAAAAACGAGATCTTGAATACGGTCTTGCCTCACTATGTATTGGTGGTGGCATGGGAACCGCAGTCATAATTAAAAGAATGAAATAAAGAGAATTATATTTACATATATAATGATCTATAGTTTTTAAATCCCAATGGAGGTGAATGGTATGAAAAAGATTCTTTTAGTATTACTTGTTACAGCTTTTATATTCAGTAGTTTTTCCTTTTCTGCAAATGGTATTTCTGAAGACAAAGTTGTAATTGGTTCTTTCCAGGCACTATCGGGACCTGTTGCTCCTATAGGTGTCTCAATGAGAAAAGGTATGGACGCATACTTCAACTGGGTTAATAGCAATGGTGGAGTTTATGGAAGACAGATTGACCTAATTGTAGCTGATGATGCATTCAACCCATCAAAAACTGTAGTTGAGGTAAAAAGAATGGTAGAGCAGGACAACGTTTTTGCAATTGTTGGAGGCTTGGGAACCCCCGGTTGTCTTGCAGTTATGGATTACTTGAACGAGAATAAAGTCCCATTTGTTTATCAGGGTAGTGGAGTAACCACATTATCAATCCCTCCCAAAGAATATGTCTTCACAGTGCAGCCTAACTATGTAACAGAGGGCCAAATCATGGGAAAATACCTTGTTGAAGAACTTGGCAAGGAAAGAATTGGTATCGTTTACAGATCGGACGACGCTGGAAGAGATGAATTTGATGCTTTGAAGTACTGGTTGAATGAAAATGGTTATCCAAGCGCACTGGTCGGGAAAATGCCTGTCGATGTTAACAAGACTTCCTTCGACAATGAAATTCTGAAATTAATGCAGTTGAATGTGGATGCAGTTGTACTTTCCATGTGGTTACCTCAGAGCCCGAATTTCTTAAAACAAGCTCATGAATATGGTCTTGATGTATTAATGATAGGAAGCTATCCTAATGCTGATCCTAATGTGGTCCAGCTTGCAGGTGAAGAAGCAGCGGAAGGTTTTAGAGCTACAGCATGGGTTATGGGTGATATTGAAGATGATTACTATCAGAAATATGTATCAATTTATCAGGAAACATTCCCTGATGAGATCCCAAATGCATACGCTGCTGCAGGTTTTGTAGCCGGTGAAGTATTTACGGAAGCATTAAAGAGAGCTGGCGAGAATCCTACGAGAGATAAACTTTTAGATGCACTTGAGAGTTTTGACGAGTGGGCAGGTATAATTGCACCGCCTCTTACCTACAGACCATATGATCCTGAAGATACCTATTGTAGAACCGGTTTAAGAAATATGTATGTAATGGAAGTAATTGATGGTGTCTGGACAGGAATAACAGATTGGATATCAGTAGCAGAATAATTTGAATTTTTGGGAGGGGTAACTCCCTCCCGGTTTTTTGATTTGGAGGTGTGCAGATGTCCCTGCTTGAAATAAACAATGTTACTGTAAAATTTGGTGGAGTGGTTGCAGTAAAGGATTTTTCAATGAATGTTGAAGAAGGGATTATCCATTCTTTAATTGGCCCCAATGGTGCCGGGAAAACTACGTTATTTAATGTAATTACGCGAGTTGTTCGAGAAACAGAAGGTACTGTGCATTTCGATGGAATTGATCTGAAGAAGTTGAAACCGCACGAAGTAATAAACTCTGGAATCACGAGAACATTCCAGAATTTAGAGATCTTTAAACTGATGACTGTTGGCGAAAATTTACTAATAGGTCATCACAGGGAACTTGGTTATCCTTTCACTTCTGAGCTTGTTAATGGGAAAAAAGCGAAAGAACAGGAAGGTACTACATGGGAACGCGCACTGGAAGTAGCGGAAATGTTAAATATCAAGAATCGATTAAATACTCTGGCTGGCATGCTACCGTACGGTCTGCAAAAAATGGTTGAAATAGGTAGAGCCTTAATGAGTGAACCAAGATTACTTATGCTTGATGAACCCGCAGCTGGTTTAAATCCATCTGAAGCAAAAAGATTGAAAGAATTGATAAAAAAATTTACCAGTGAATTTGGAATTACTGTTTTTTTAGTTGAACATGATATGTCTGTAGTCATGGACATTTCAGATAGAATCACAGTTATGAATTTTGGGGTAAAAATTGCAGAGGGAGATCCAGAATCTATTAGAAAGAATGATGAAGTAATTAAGGCTTATTTGGGAGAGAGTAAATATGCTTGAAATTGAAAACCTTGTTGTTTTTTATGGATATGTCAAAGCTCTTAAGAATATTTCACTTAAAGTTGAGAATGGAAGTATAACTTCATTATTAGGTTCTAATGGCGCAGGAAAATCTACCACACTAAAAACCATATCTGGTTTGGTTTCAGCAAAAAGCGGCAAGATCACATTTGAAGACAAAGAATTAACAAATGTTGACAGCTCCAAAATTGTTAAAATGGGTATAGTTCAGTGTCCAGAAGGAAGACAGCTTTTCCCTGATCTTACGGTAAAAGAAAATCTTAACGCTGGTGCATATACAAGAACCGATAAAAAGGCAATTTTAGAAGACGTAAACTGGATATATGAATTGTTTCCAATTCTTTCAGAAAGACGAAGGCAACTTGCCGGTACACTTTCTGGTGGGGAACAGCAGATGCTTGCAGTGGCAAGGGCTTTGATGGCCCAACCTAAGCTACTCATGCTTGATGAACCTTCACTTGGACTCGCTCCTAAAATATCTGAACAAATCTTTGAATTGTTATTGAAACTAAAAGAAGAAACTAGCATTACTATACTTTTGGTGGAGCAAAATGCAAATGCTGCACTGAATATTTCAGATTATTCCTACATTCTCGAAACAGGTAATATAGCTCTTGAAGGTAAATCAAAAGAACTTCTAAAAAGTGATCTCGTTAAAGAAAAATATCTCGGAGCTTGAGGAGTGGTACGATGTCTTTATTCTTACAACAAATAATACTTGGTTTACGTGAGGGAAGCCTTTTTGCTCTGGTCGCTCTTGGACTGGTTCTTATATACAAAACTGCCGGTATAGTTAATTTCGCGTATGGGCATATGGGAATGTTTTGTGCCTATCTTGCTTATACAGTTATTGCTGTTGCAGGTGGACCATTATGGCTGGGAGTTGTGATTGCTCTTGTTGCAGGTTTTTTAATTGGTGTTGTTACTGATAGAGGTCTCATGAAACCGGTAAGACACTTATCCCATTCTGCCATGTTGATCCTGACTCTAGGATTGCTGATGATACTTGAAGGAGCAGCATTGCAAATATGGGGCCAGAACTACAAATCATTTCCATCTCTGGTTACTGGCAGACCTTTTTTTATAAACATTGGTGAAAGTCGAATAATTATGACGAGACAGGATGTTTTTATCCTTGTTATGACAGCATTGATTATGCTTGGATTATTCCTGTTTTTTAAATTGACAAAAACCGGATTGGCAATTAGAGCCACAGCACAAAATGAAGATTCAGCAAAATTAATGGGTGTGAAGGTAGGTATGATATTTGCTTTTGCATGGGGAGTTGGAACAGCACTCAGCGCTTTTGCTGCTCTGCTCGCAGCTCCAAGAACACAAATCCACCCTAATATGATGTTGAATCTTCAAATACAGGGCTTAACAGCAGGTGTACTTGGTGGTTTTACAAGTTTGCCCGGTACAGTCCTAGGAGGTCTGATGCTTGGGATTATTCAACAACTTGTTGGCGTATATATTTCTGAGGAAATGAAGATGGCGATAGCCCTGGCGATAATACTGGTTCTATTGCTGATAAAGCCTCAGGGGATTTTAGGTAAAAGATCGACGGAGAGGGTGTAGTATATGAGACAGTTTATTTATAGTCAAAGAAACTGGATAGTATTAGCCTTAATATTTATTATTTTACCGTTGATTTTTTTAGGCCAAACATTTATTCTAACAATATTTAGTCTTTTGCTCATTTATACACTGGTTGCATTGGGACTGAATATTGTAATAGGATACACAGGACAGATTTCCATCGGTCACGCAGCCTTCATGGCAATTGGCGCATATTTTTCAGCAGTAATGGTAAGTTTTTTTAATGTACCTTTTATTTTTTCATTTTTAGGTGCAGGTTTGGTTGCAGGCTTATTTGGTGTATTGCTCGGCATTCCTGCACTGAGGTTAAAGGGATTTTATCTGGCAATTGCGACAATGGCATTTGGAGTAGTGGTAGAGCAAACTGTGCATACGTGGGATTATGTAGGTGGTAGTGCAGGTTTTAGAAGAATACCGGACCCAGCGATATTTGGTTTTACATTGGAATCCGATCTATCCAAACTATATCTTATTCTTTTTGTTTCTTTTATTCTGTTTGTAATAACCTCCAATTTTCTTAAAACAAAAACTGGTAGAGCTTTAAAGGCGATAAGAGAAAGCGAATTTGCAGCGCGTTCCATGGGAATAAATATCTCGAAATATAAAATTATTGCCTTTGTTATAAGTGCTGTTTATGCTGGATTTGCTGGTAGTCTGTACGCTCATACAATTGGTTATGTTTCTCCTGCTGACTTTGGTCTTGGGACGTCGATTAATTTATTGGCGATGATAGTAATTGGTGGATTAGCTTCGATGTCGGGAGGATTTATTGGTGCACTTATTATAGTTGCAATGCCATTTATGTTCAGCAGAACCCAGTTACCAATGAGCATAATTTCTGGGATATTGCTGGTATTAGTTGTACTATTTTTCCCCCGAGGTATTGCATATGGATTGAGAATTTTTTCATTGAAGTATCTTTGGAGACCCATAACCGCAATTAGGAGGTTGTTCGCAATGAATAAAAGGGAAAATGGAAAGAAAATTAGTGTATCTGGAACGGATATTTTCTATAGAGAAACTGAAAATCAGAAGGGAACCACGATTTTGTTTGTGCATGGTAATTTCGGATCCAGTAAATGGTTCGAGCCAGCTATTGAAAGACTTCCTGAAAAATATCGGGGATTTGCTCTGGACATGCCAAATTTTGGTAGGTCAGATAGAATAGATAATGTGAGCATTGAAACATATGCAGATTATGTTTTTAAATTCATGAAGGAATTAAATCTCGAAAAAGTTAACATAGTTGGGCATTCTCTTGGTGGAGCAGTAGTTCAAAAAGTTATGATCGATCATCCTGAGATGATCGATAAATCAATCTTGATTGATCCAGCACCACCTTCAGGACTTAAAACGTCACCCGAAGTTTATGCTGTGCTTGATATGTATAAAAACAATAGAGATTTATTAAAAAAGGCACTTATTGGCATAATGCCAACACGAGAAATTGACAAATTTACCGAAGAACTGGTTGATGAAGCTTTGCTTATGGATGGTAAATGTTTTGAACTCAATGCCAGAGCGCTTGAAGAGTATGATTTCACAGAAGATATTAAAGACTTAAGTATTCCAATGTTGATTTATGTGGGTAAAAAAGATACATTAATCACTGAAAGTATGGCCAGGGAGTTCGAAGAATTGAACAGCAAAGCTAAGGTAAAGATTCTGGATGATTGTGGGCATAGTTTTAATGTAGAAAAACCAGATTTCTTTGTTGAAGAGCTAGAAGATTTCTTTGGATAATTTCGTATTTATCAGAATGTGAAAGAGCTGGTCATGTAAGTAATTTATAGAACCAGCTCTTTTTCCATAATTATTGATTATTTAGATGGTTAAGTAAATATTGCCCAGTATAGCTTCTTTTATTTTTCACTATTTCTTCCGGTGTTCCTGATGCTACGATTTTTCCTCCATTGAACCCACCTTCTGGTCCAAGATCGATAATATAGTCTGCATTTTTAATCACGTCAAGATTATGTTCTATAACAACGACAGTATTGCCTTTATTAACCAGTCTTCTCAGTACTTCAACCAGTTTAAGTACGTCATCGAAATGAAGTCCCGTTGTAGGTTCATCCAATATGTAAAGTGTTTCTCCACCTGTCTTTTTCTTCAATTCTGATGTCAGTTTTATCCGTTGTGCTTCCCCTCCAGAGAGGGTGGTTGCTGGTTGACCTAATTTTATATATCCAAGACCAACATCATTAAGGAGATTGAGAATCCTTTTTAAAGGCGGAATCCTTTCAAAAAACTCTTCAGCTTCTTCAACAGTCATTTCAAGAATGTCCGAAATATTTTTACCTTTATATTCAATTTCCAGTGTTTCTCTGTTGTATCGTTTACCTTTACAAACATCACATTCAACATAAACATCTGGCAAAAACTGCATTTCGATCTTCAACATACCGTGCCCGGAACATGCTTCACAGCGACCTCCCTTTACATTAAAAGAAAAGCGCCCTTTGTCGTATCCCCTGGCTCTTGCTTCTGGTGTTTTAGCAAAAATTTCCCTGACATAATCAAAGAGTTTTGTATAGGTGGCAGGATTGGATCTTGGTGTTCTTCCTATGGGATTTTGGTCAATTACTATAACATTTTCAAGTTGTTCTACTCCGATAATTGAGTCATAATCGCCTTCATGTACTACTGTTCTTCCAAGATGGTTTTTTAGCGCAGGATAAAGCGTGTCCATGACCAGAGAACTTTTTCCACTTCCTGAAACCCCGGTTATACAGATAAACTTTCCTAAAGGGAAATTTACATCTATTGACTTTAAATTGTGTTCCCTTGCGCCTTTAAGAATAAGCGTCCTGTCAGTTTCATTTTTTCTATCAATATTGTTACTCAATCTTGGAATTTTCAGTTTTCCTGTAAGATAATGCCCGGTCAAAGAATCTTCTGGAGGATTATCAAGCAAATTCTCTGTTGCACCCTGAAATACAATTTTCCCTCCATGGACACCTGCTCTGGGTCCTACATCTACAACATAGTCAGAGCTGCGAATGATATTCTCATCATGTTCAACGACAATCACTGTATTACCCAGATCTCTCAACTCCTTAAGAGTATTAACAAGTCTATCGTTATCCCTTAAATGTAAACCAATTGTAGGTTCATCTAAAACATATGTTACACCGGTCAAACCAGATCCTATTTGTGTGGCAAGCCTGATTCTCTGCGACTCTCCACCTGAAAGTGTTGTGGCTGTACGAGAAAGAGTTAAATATTCAAGTCCGACATCGATCAAAAACTTCAATCTCCTGCTTATTTCTCTTAATAGCTCTCCCACGATCAACATTTTATGATCACTTAATTCAATAGAATTTACTGTTTCATATATTTTTGTTATTGTCAGATTTGATAATTCAGAGATATTTAAACCCTGCAATTTGACCCCCAGCGCTTCATGCCTGAGTCTTTGTCCATTACACTTTGAGCAGGTCTTGAAAACCATGTATTTATTTTCCATCCATTCCCGAATATCTGCAGAATTTGTTTCCCTGTATCTCCTTTTAAGGCTGTTCATTATACCTTCATAAGGTTTTTTGACTTCATATTTTATTCTTTCAGAACGATAGACGAAATTTATGTCATCATCTGTACCATAAAGAATTGCCTGCCTAACTTTTTCACTAAGTTCTTTCCAGGGTTTATGTGGATCTTCATTGAAATGTTGAAGCACTTTCAATATATGTCTCATTGAAAAACTATCTTTTGCTTTTGAAATAGCAGTTATGGCTCCATCATATACGCTTTTATCTGGGTCAATAACAAGATTATCAGAGAATTCTTTTGTATAGCCCAACCCATGGCAATGAGGGCATGCTCCATAAGGATTATTGAAAGAAAATATTTTTGGGTTGATCTCGGGTAAACTAATACCACAAACAGGACATGCGAAGTTCTCACTGAATGTATGTCTTTCCTCGGTTTCCAGATTTTCTATCTCTACAAAGCCTTTGCCTTCATGCAAAGCTATTTCTATGCTGTCAGTTAGTCTGGTCGTATTTTCTTCACTGACCTTGATCCTGTCTACAACGAGACTTATAGTGTGTCTTTTATTCTTTTCTAGATTTATGTCATCTTCAAGATCGTAAATATTTCCGTCGATTTCTATGCGAACGAAACCTCGTTTTTTTAGTACATCCATTTCGTTCTTGAACTCACCTTTTTTTCCTTTTGCTATGGGTGCCAGTATAGCAATTTTCGCGTTTTCATCGAATTTTGAAAAAACAGTTTCGACAATTTCGTCAACAGTTTGCTTCTCAACAAGTCTTCCGCATTGAGGGCAGTGGGGGATTCCCACTCTTGCATAAAGCACTCTTAGATAGTCATGGATCTCAGTAACAGTACCAACAGTTGATCTCGGATTGTGACTAACAGTTTTTTGTTCAATTGCAATAGAAGGTGAAAGACCTTCGATCGATTCAACATCTGGTTTTTTAAGTTCACCAAGAAACTGTCTTGCATAATTTGAAAGAGATTCAAGGTATCTTCTTTGACCTTCCGCATAGATAGTGTCGAGAGCAAGAGATGATTTTCCCGAACCTGAAAGTCCGGTGATAACTGTAAAAGATTTTTTTGGAATATTGACATCGATATTTTTGAGGTTATGAACTCTTGCGCCCCGAACCACAATGTAATCATGCATTAGCACAATCCTCCACTATTTCAACAAGTTCACTGGAAATTTTATTTACAATTTCTTTATCAGTACCTTCAACCATAACACGAACGTAAGGTTCGGTCCCTGAAGGTCTTACAACGACGCGTAAATCGTTCTCTTTGTTTAGCCTTTCTAAAATTTTCTTAAGCTTTTCGCATTCCATAACTTCCTTTTTATTAGGAGTGGGAACGTTTTTTAGAGTCTGTGGATAAACAGGAAATTTGTTATAAAAACTGTTGAGAGTTTCAGATCCCGTTGCAAGGGTATTTAACGTTTCAAGCGTTGTAATCAAACCATCACCGGTAGAATTTCGATCCATGAAAATGATATGTCCGGATTGCTCGCCACCAAGATTACTACTGATTTCTATCATTTTTGAAAGAACGTATTTGTCTCCAACTTTTGTTCTTAAAAGTTTGATATTTAGATCTTCAAGATACTTTTCGAAGCCAAGATTGGACATTATAGTTGATACTACAACATTGCCCTTCAATCTTCCTTCTGATTTCATTTTACTGGCATTCAACGCCATTAACATATCTCCGTTAACTACTTTGCTTTCATGTAGTACAAATAGGCATCTGTCTGCATCCCCGTCAAATAAAACTCCTATTTCATCATTGTTTAACTTATCGCCAATAGCTTCTGGATGAAGCGAACCACAATTATCGTTGATGTTTACACCATTTGGTTCTATAAAATGGAGATCAGCCTTTATATTAAGTGAATTTAAAATATCTTCAATAACTGCTACAATGGCACCATTTGCACCGTCAAGTGCCAGCTTTCCTTCGAACAAAGGTTTCCCTTTATATAGTTCAAGCACATATTCGAGGTATTCATCTCTATAGAAGGGTGCATATCTAATTTTACCAACACTGGAATGTAATGCATAATGAAGAGGTTGTTCTGACATAAGATTCTCGATTTCAACTTCATCATCATCAGTTGCTTTTTTACCTTTCTCTATTACTTTTATTCCGTTATAAACAGCGGGATTGTGAGAAGCAGATATCATGGCACCGATATAGTTGTGTTTTTTTGTTAGATAGGCAAGAGCCGGTGTTGAAAGTACGCCAACCAGATCAACATCCATTCCTGCAGAGGCAGCTCCCGATGAAAGTGCGCTTTCAAGCAAATCACCTGAACTACGTGTATCTTTTGCTATTAATAGTTTTTTGTATTTTCCTGCATAAAGCCTTGATACAGCATTCCCAACCTTCATAGCAAGTTCAGGCGTAAGTTCTTCATTAATTGTACCACGCAGTCCATCAGTACCAAAGAGTTTTTTCATTTTTTAACCCTCCAAATCATTACTTTTCTATACGTTAGTGTACCATGAAATCAGATTGACATCTTTAATGCCAGCAGTTATAATTATTGCGGTAATTTGGAGAGATGGCCGAGCGGTCGAAGGCGTACGCCTGGAGAGCGTATGATGGTTACCAAGCCGTCCGTGGGTTCAAATCCCACTCTCTCCGCCAGAGACGGGGTATTCAACCCCGTTTTTCTATTTTGATGCTAAAATTATAAAGAATCGAGAAAATGATTTATAGTTAAATTTGTAAAGTATTGGCTCATTTAGGGGGGGTAGCATGAATGAGATCTGGAGTTCCATCAAGTGGTTTTTGGTAGCGGGAGTAATAGGTTTTTTTGTGAGCTACGTTTTTTCGGGAATACTAAAGCTTTCTAGAAGGATTTTTTTGTTACCTTATCTGGGTATTGTGCTTATATATATAACCGCATTTTTTTGGTTGAATAATATAATTATAATAGAATTGCTATCCAATAATTTAATTTTAGGTATAATAGCAGGTGTAGCAGTTGGTATTTTTCTGGTAAGTAATGTATTTTCACAACCATCATCACGAAAGTCAAAAGGATTATTCTTAATAATTGATATATTATGGATTGGGATCATTTATGGAACCTTGGACGCTCTTTTTTTGAACATTATTCCTGTGTTAATTGTGGAAAGAGCTGTTCCCCAGATCTGGTTGACTGAATGGTTACCTTACCTTGGTGTTGAAGCCTTAGCCTTGACAGCTAGTTTAGTAATAGTTCTTCTGTACCACCTTGGTTATTCTGAATTCAGAAATAAAAAAGTCTTTCTTGTTATTGTTGGGAATGCTCTTATAACAATTGCTTTCCTTTCAAGTTCAAATCCAATAGGAGCTTTAATAAGTCATGCAATTATGCATATAGCTGCAGTCATTAGAGGCCCAGAAACTACCATACAGCTTCCACCTCATAAGGAATAATGTTTTATAAAAATAATTATTATTCCGGTAGCATGTGTTAATGAAATATTTGTTTTAAACTAATTTACAGATTACATTTAGATAATTTTGTATAATTGAATTGCTGGTTAATGTATATGACTGATAACAGAAACATACGTATAGTTGTTATTAATAAGTTACTGTAATCACGAGGTGTAAAATTGAACCTTCAGAAAATACTAAAGAGAGAAAATCTAAAATTGAAAAGATCATTAGGACAAAACTTTTTGATTAACAAAGATATAGCCAATAAAGTAGTAAAAATCGCAAACATCAATGGAGACGAAAAGATAATAGAAATAGGAATTGGTTCGGGAATGTTGACAAGAGAAATTGTAAAATATGGAGTGCAAGTAATAGCATTTGAAGTTGACTTAAGACTTAAAAAATTGCATAAAGATATTGTCCAGGCAGATAATGTTAAGATTTATTATAAAGATTTCCTAAAGTACAAACTAGAAAATATTGAACTTAGTAAAGTAAAATATATTGCAAATATACCATACAATATTACATCGCCGATCCTCGAAAAAATCCTTTTTAATGGACCAGACTTCATTTTGGCTGTGCTAATGGTTCAGAAAGAATTTGCAGAACGAATTATTGCGGAGCCTGGGACTAAAGCCTATGGTGCACTTAGTGTTAAAACGAATACTTTTTCTAATATTCAAAAAGTAATGAGTATTTCAAGAAAAAACTTTTTTCCTGAACCGAATGTAGATTCTTCAGTGCTTAAATTTACTATGAAAGGCGAAAAAACTATTCCTTTTGAAGAAAAAAGAGAATTTAATAAATTTATCAATCTGTGTTTTTCTCATAGAAGAAAACAACTAAAGAATAATCTTAAAAGTCTTATAGATAAACCGGAAGAACTATTAAAAAAACATAGAATTGATCCAAAAGCAAGGGCAGAGCAGCTTAAAATAGAGCAGTTCGTTAGTCTTTTTGAAGGATATAAAAGGGTGGTTAAATGAATTCTTCCTTATTTAGAGAAATAATTAATACTTTGGTGGAAGCGGTATTGGTTATTGATGATAAAGAAAAGATTATATTAATCAACGATGAAGCGTGCAAAATACTTGGCTTGGAGAGAAATAAAGTTTTGGGTAAAAGTGTGATAAATACTGTTCCAAATACTCGTTTGCATATTGTTCTAAAAACCGGGAAACCAGAGCATAATAAAGTACAGTATTTGGGAAAAAAGACTATAGTAACAAATAGAATTCCGTTGATTGATAAGGATGGAAAAGTATATGCAGTTATGGCAGTGTTTAGAGATATCACATCAGTTCAAAAGATGGCTGAAGAGGTAACGAACCTTCGAGAAGTTGAAGCGATGTTGACTGCGATAATTGATTCAACACATGACGCTATTTCGGTAGCGGATTCGTCAGGAAGAATTATTATGGTAAATAAGGCTTATACACGAATCACTGGTATGAGCGCAAAATATGTAGTCGGGAAAATGGCTACTGTGGATATTTCTGAAGGGTCATCATTACATTTAGAAGTTGCAAGAACAAAAGAACCGATATTTAATGCAAGATTAAAGGTAGGTCCTGCTAAAAAAGAAGTTGTGGCAAACGTTACGCCGTTTTTTGTAAAGAATGAGTTCAAAGGTAGTGTGGGTGTTATTCATGATATTTCAGAAATTGAGAAGCTGGCTAAAGAGCTTGAAGATACAAAAAGAATGTTAAGACATGTAAAAGCCCATTACACTTTTGACGATATAGCTGGGTCATCAAACAAGATGCAGGTGGCCATTGAGCAGGCTAAAAAGGTATCCAAAACGAAAATGACTGTTTTATTAAGAGGCCCTAGCGGAACCGGTAAAGAGTTATTTGCGCACGCTATCCATAATGCCAGTGAGAGAGCTAATCAAAGCTTTATTAGCGTAAACTGTGCAGCTTTACCGGAAACAATACTTGAATCAGAATTATTTGGTTATACTGAAGGTGCTTTTACGGGGGCAAGTAAAGGCGGAAAACAAGGATTATTAGCAGAAGCAAATAAAGGCACTCTTTTTCTTGACGAAATAGGAAAAATGAGTTTAAATGTACAATCAAAGTTTCTAAGATTTTTGCAGAATAAAGAAGTGACCCCTGTTGGAGGCAGTAAATCTTATAAGATAGATACAAGGGTAATTGCAGCAACAAATCTGGATCTTGAAAAATTAATGGAAAAAGGAGAGTTTCTTTCTGATCTCTACTATCGACTAAATGTTGTTCCAATAATTATTCCGCCTTTGAAGGAGCACCTGGAAGATCTCCCTGAAATTGCTTCAATAATCCTTATGAGACTTAATCAGGAATATGGAAGGGTAGTAGAAGAAATTTCTCCAGGGGCAATAAGGTCATTGCAGGAATATAGTTGGCCTGGAAATGTGAGAGAATTAGAGAATATAATTGGACGTTCACTTATAAATATGGAACCAGAAGAGAAAGTAATATTGTTAAAACATATACCTGTACTAAGCGATCATTCAGAGAATATAATTGAGAAAAATACAGAAGGTAATTTGAATGAAATTGTTGATGAGTATGAGAAGAGTATCATTTTGAATGCCCTTGAGAGAAACAAAGGTAATAAAACAAAAACAGCAAAAGATCTTGGAATAAGCATTAGAGCGCTATATTATAAGCTTGAAAGATATGGCAAGGCAGGTTCACAAACCTTTTGAGTAATGATATAATTTTATTGACCCCTCGGGGGCGAAATGGTCTCGACGGGGTCAGTGAACACAGAGGAGCGAGTCGAGGTTTCCAGCGCCTCGTAAAAAAGCTGGAAAGGCATACTAAATTGCCGAACCTAAATTTGCACTCGCTGCATAAATAAATGTAGCGCGCCCCTGAGGAATCGTGGCACGGAGTTCCTCAGAAGGGTGTCATAGATCCGGACCTAGCCTGAGGTTTCGCCTCTGGATCTTAGGGACAATTAAGAGGCTTGGAAAGATTCAGTTTGTCTGTGTACTGTAATCTTTCGACATAGAACGCAGACTGCGCTCGGAGTGCCTCTGTGTGAACTGACTTCGGACGCGGGTTCGATTCCCGCCGCCTCCACCAATATTTAAAACAGCCTAAAGGGCTGCTTTTTTATTTTAAAAATTCCATTCTGCCTTATCAAATTTGTATAAATACTTCTCTAGGTCTACTGAATTATCTTTGTCAAAAATGATTCCCTCTAACTCAAGAAGTTGTCTCTGAAGATTGTATCCTTCAAAAT
>JBNGCV010000016.1:32196-34004 GCA_049975465.1 Kosmotogaceae bacterium
TATTCAGAATACACTCAAAGAATGATGGGAATAAATCCTTACCTTGGTCAAAATCGTTATCCTATTAATATCGCCATTAAAAATGCGATAGAATTGATAGGTTATAAATTAATGCTAATTGAAAATTTGGAAAGTGATACTCAAAAGCCAGAATATTCAGTATGATTGCTTTGATGGGTATTTACAAAAAATATACCCTGTGATATTATTTTTTTACCTGGCCCCATAGGATAACGGCTAATCCATCGGATTCTCAGTCCGAAAATCGGGGTTCGATTCCCCGTGGGGCTGCCAGATAATCCCTTGATAAAAAGACCCAAATAATGGGTCTTTTTTTTATTTGATTGAAGATGTTTTATAATTTTATGTAACATCCGGGAAGTCTTAATTCTAAATTGAAAATTACTTTATAGTGAGGGTATGATTATGAGTAACATGATAATTGATCTGCTAACTAAGCGCTTTAATGCTAGAGAATTCCAGAGTAAAAAAATAGAACAAAATACTATTAATTATATCTCGAATGCAGGAAGAATGGCTCCTTCAGGGGGCAATGAGCAACCATGGAAGTTCGGAATTATCGATGAAAAATATATGATTCATAGAATTTCAGAATATACATATAGTCAAAATTGGATTAATGCAGCGCCACTAGTAATTGTTTTGTGTACAGACAAATCAAAAGTCAAAGCTGCTAAAGAACTACAATCAAAGAGATTTCCTGAAAAAGAAAAGATGATTTTAGATATAGATGATGAGTTGTTTGAGGTTTTAAATATGGAAGAGCACCAAACAAAAATAGCAGGCGCCCTTATTATGCTTGCAGCTTTAGAAAAAGGTGTCTATACAACATGGGTTTCGAAATTTCAATCAAACAAAATCTCAGAATTATTAAATTTGCCAGGTAATTATTCGGTTTCCGAATTGCTTGTTATGGGTTATCCGAAAGAAAGTAATTCACTTCAACCGAAGAAAAAGCTTTCTGATTTAACCTTTTTCAACAGATATCTCAATAATGAAGAGATTTTTTTGATGAATTTAAACGATATTCAACCCAGTCAGCTTTACATAAGTAAAATAAAACTTGATTCTGCTTTAGATGCTCTGCAGTCAACTGGATTTGACAAAAAAAGAGCTCTTCCTATAATTATTATTAATAATAAGAAAATCCTATCAGATGGTCATTCAAGAGCACTTGCCGCGTTCATGGAAGGTTATAAAGAAATACCAGTTTACTATGATAAAGACGAATTAAATATTAAAATGTATGAGATTTCTGTCCGTTGGTGTTTAGAGCAAGGAGTAACAACCATTGCTGATTTGAAAAACAGAATTATTAACGAAAAAGAATACAAAGAATTGTGGCTGGAGCGATGTAAAAAAATGCATAAAAAACTAAATAGAGAATAAAACTTATATAAGACACTTCACATTTTCTGAACTTCCGGCCAACCAACAACGTACCACGTGCAACGTGTTTTGAACGTAAGTACCGTCGATGGACGAAGCGAGTTGCAAAACGAGCGTTGGACGATGGACCAAGCGTCAGCGTTGGACGTGTTTTTATCTCTTACCATAACCTATACCCCAGAACCTAAACCCGATTTTTAAAGTACTTACCGCCGTAGGCGCAAATCCGAGCGCAGCTCGTATATCCTGCTGTCCATCAAGCAGCATATCCACCTGTTTCACAAGGTGCATATCAATGGTTTAGTGTTTTTGAATTTACGTACAACCAACAACGTAACACGTACAACGTGTTTTGAACGTAAGTACCGTCGATGGACGAAGCGAGTTGCAAAACGAGC
>JBNGCV010000016.1:34104-34190 GCA_049975465.1 Kosmotogaceae bacterium
GTTGGACGATGGACCAAGCGTCAGCGTTGGCCGTGTTTTTATCTCTTACCATAACCTATACCCCAGAACCCAAAACCGGTTTTTAC
>JBNGCV010000017.1:0-28985 GCA_049975465.1 Kosmotogaceae bacterium
GGGAAAAGAACGGTCAGGTTCCCAATGTAGTTTTTTTTGAAGGAACTGTTATTCACAATGGTACATTATTTATATACTATGGCGCAGCGGACACATATGTTGGGGCAGCCAGAATAAAATTGGACTAAACCATAAAAGACCACTTACTAAATATCATGAATTACCTGATAAAAACAACATGCAAACACGTAGTTATTCATTTTCGTGCTTTTATAGTCTATGATGATACAAATTTTAATTTGATCAAATAAGCTTTATCTGTTTTGATTCAAGCAGTTCATCAACATCAACAGGTTCAGGAGTATAGATCCGTTTTATTTTTTGTTTTTGCCAGGAAACGTTTTGCAGTACCATGATTTGCTTTGGGCCATCAAAGAACTTCCTCAGACGCACCATCGCATTATCCGTTCTACAAAGCTTTAAGTTCAAATCATTTGCAATAAATCGATATATTAGATATGACGCATCACTGTCATTAACATATGGAGACGTACCCAGTATATATTCAATGGGGAAATTTAAGAAAAAGATCTTTCCGTTTTCCATTTTATTTATAATAAGCTTCAGACTAGGTTTATGTAAATTTACAACTTCATTTTTGTCAGAACAATGAATCGGAAGAAAACTTTTTTCCCAGATACTTTCACAATATGCTGTGGAAATGTGCCATTTTTCGTTATGCAATGAAAGCTCAAGGGTTTCAGGCAATATGTCAGGCAAACCATATCTTCTTGCGTGGAAGCAGTTTGTCATTTCGTTAAAATTCTGCATCCACAGTCCTGGCTGGTCAGCTGTGCTTCCCTCAAAATAACTGAAATAAACATGGCCGCCTTTTTTAACATAGTCTATAACATTTTTCCATGTGGTAGCTAAATATTTCTTTGCGCAGGGAAAAATTAAAAGTTTGTATTTCTTCCAGTCATCGGGATTCTCACCAACAATATCCACTTCCATTCCTGCTTTAACAGCAAGGGTATAGCTTTGAACGTAATTCAACGCCATTTTTCTTCTGTCATCGTCACTGAAAGGGAAATCTTCATTATAAAACCTGGAAATTACTATGGCCACTTCTTTCTTTGGCTGTTTGAAGTTGTTAAAACTATCAACGAAATTACCAAAACTGGTAAATTCTTTAGCTACTTTCTTTTGATTTCCTTTTTTATCAACGACTCCAAAATTTAATTCAAAGGGGTGATGAATGTAAGGTTTCATATCAGGAAAATCGAAATCACCTAAACACCAACCAAGAGCACCTTTGCCTCCAGAAAAATAAGTATTGAATAATACTTCTCTGTAATACCTGGAAATGTTTTCATCCGATGAATGGCTTGATGAAGCACCAAACTCCTCCATGATCACAGGTAATTTATACCGTTTACAGAAACCTATTAGAAACTCGCCAAGTAAACTGTGTCTGTATGTATCAGGTTCACTTACATACATATGAGGTCCGAAGAAATCTACTATCTTTGATAGTCTGTCAAGGTCAAATCCATTTTGTCCACCCAAAGCATTCCAGCAGCCATCACCAATGCCAACTGGTCTATCGGGGTCGAGCTTTTTTATTATTTGTATCAAACTTGAAGCCCAATTGTAAATCTTTTTAGGTGATGATTTACCACCATACAAAGGCATTTCATTGGAAAGAAGATATCCCCAGATTGCTTTGGAATTTTTGATTTTTTCGATAATGTTTCGAATAAGAAATTCCTGTTGCTTTAGCATAAATGGATCTGAATAAAGATCGCGGTTATTTCTAAACTCAAAATCCCAGTTTTCTCCAGACATGTGACCTACTATAAATGTTGGTATCGTTTTCAAATCATGTTTTTCACACAATGCGAGAAACTTCTTGAATCTCTCAACCCTTTCTTTATCAACTTTTTCAGGTTCTCCCATAAAACTATGGCTGAAAATGAATGATCGGCAAATATTCATGCGCAGTGATTTCATTGTTATAATTTCTTCTTCTATGATTGTGGGATTCCAGAATTCATCTTCCCACATAAATAATGCTCCGCTACGTGACCAATAATTAATACCAAGAAGGAAACTATCGAATTTTTTAGTCATAACATATCCTCCCGAGCGATTAATCTTATATACTTTTTAAGTAATATAACCATTTTTGAGAAAAGATAACTTATTAAGAGGGAAAGGTTTGCAGAAAAGAAAACCTTGCGCATAATCACAACCAAGTTCAATCAGTGTCTCTTTTTGCTTGATTGTTTCAACGCCTTCCGCTACCGTTTTTAAACCAAGATTTTTCGCAAGTCCCACAATCATTCTAATAATTGTAATATCTGCATTTTCTTTTTCGATATTTTTTACAAATGATTTATCAATCTTCAAATAATCTACTGGGAGTTGTTGCAAATAACTCAGAGATGAGTATCCTGTACCAAAATCGTCAATGTATATCTCAACTCCATGTTTTTTTAGTCTGTTCAGTTTACTTAGATTGCCTTCAAGATTTTTTAGTAAATCTGTTTCTGTTATCTCAAGAGAAAATTTCTTACCTTCAATACCATGTATCATTAGAATTTCAATAATATCTTCAACTATATTGTCCCTTTGCAACTCTTTCGCAGAAAGATTTATAGTAATTGGGATATGTATTTTTGATTTCTCGAGAGCACTAATATCTTCACACACTCTGTTTTGAACATACTTTCCAATTCTGTCAATAGAACCTGTCAGCTCAGCAATTGGAATAAAAATTTCCGGCGAAATGTACCCACGCTTAGGATGTTTCCATCGACACAAAGCTTCAAGTCTGAAAATTTTTCCAGAGTTCATTTCAATTATGGGCTGATAGAAAACATCAAGTTGATCTTTATCTTCATCTTCAAATGCTTTAAGAAGATCCTGCTCCAAAGAAAGCCTTTCAGTCACATCAAGACTCTGTTCATGTTTATAAAAATTGTAAACCTTACCCGTTATTTTTGCGTGGTACATTGCAACAGCTGCATTCCTCAACAAGGTTGGGAAATCCTGACCATTTTCAGGAAACACAGCTATTCCTATCGAAATAGAAACACTTACTGGCTGCCCATTTATTCGGAATGGATTACTCATCACCCGGGAAATATTCCGAGCAATTCTTTTTGATACATTGTAGCCCGCATCTGAAAACAATAAAACAAATTCATCTGCTTCAAGTCTCACAAGAATATCATTTTCACGAAGGAAATCTATCAATCTATTTCCAAAATCCTTTATTAAAGTATCACCAACGAAATGACCAAAAACCTCGTTAATGTGTCTGAATCGGTTGATATCTAGTTGCATCAGTGAAAATTTTCGACCTTTTTTCTTCGCCCAGGTAAGATATTCATTGAACTTTTCTTCAAGAAACCGTCTGTTGGGTAGATTGGTAACAGGATCGTGGGTTGCCAGGTATTTAAGTTTGGTCCTTTCTTTTTTAATTTCTTCTTCCAGTGAAATTCTTTTTAACAAGACAGCCATTTGTTGGCCTAATATCTCAGCTGCTTCAACTGACAAATCATCAAATGCATTTCTTTTATCATGATTATCCAATGAAAATACTGCAACAATATCATTATCAACAATAGAAGGTACTGAAAGCGTCGACTTTATCTCTTTTCCTTTTCTAGCCTTTATTAATTTTTGCTTTACTTCTTTACTCAATCTATCATCGACTTTATTTGGATTTACTATTCTGGGTTTGTGACTATTTCCATGCATAATCTCGTCGGGTTTGAATGTAATTTCTTTAAGTATCTCTTTGTCATAATTAATCGCGTCAACAAAATGATACTTGCCATCTTTTTTCTTTAAAAGTAAACTACCAGATTCAGCCTCTGGAACTATTTCAACCGCTCTTTTTAGTAACTCCTTATATGTTTCCTCTGACAGCTCAGTCCGCAATAACTCATTGGTTGTTTCCCTCAAAATTTGGTGGAGCCTGACAAAATATTCTAATCTTGACTGATAATCCCTTTTATCAGTAATATCTATTGCAATACCGCCTATGAGTGGCTCTTTTTTATGTCTATTAATAACGAACTTTTGTGAACTGTACAGTCTCAGTGTTCCGTTTTTGTCAGGAACCTTTTCTTCACACTCAATGAGTCCTTCTTTAAGTGCCTTTCTATCGTTTTCTAAGAGAACATCGGCAATTCCTTTCGAATACAACTCGTGCGGCTTTTTCCCTAAATGACTTTCATCATGTCCAATTATTTTTCTAAAAAACTGATTCATAAAAATATATCTGCTGTTGTGGTCCTTTATAAAAACAGCTGCTGGAATGTGGTCAACAAAAAGTGAAAATAGTTCTTCTTCATTTCCTAACTCTTTTCTGACCAATCCAAGGGTTCTTCCTACATTTATTTTGTTCAATTTGAACGATACAAGATCAGCCAATGCAACAAGCTGGTTCTGCTCATGACTGTCATAAGCTTTATCCTTTTCCAGTAACACAGAAAATAATCCTTTAACAACACCCTGATACTCAAGAGGAACACTAATAATCGCTTCTGAGTTACTTTTTTTGAGTATTTCGCAATCTTCACATTGTTCAATACCAACAAATATATCTCTTTTCTCAACAGGATAAATAAAACATTTCGACTTTTCCTTTAATATCATGTCGTTCAGATCTTCCAGAGATATATTATTAATACCTCTACTGTATTCGTCGATGATCTTTTTGTCTTTATTAATCATAAAACAGAATACACCCTGGTACTTACCTGTATCATAAAGGCTATCACAGAGTAGTCTTAAAACATCTTTTTCATCATTAACCGGTGCGATTTTTTGTTCAATATTTCGTACAACTCTGAAATCCTTTGCCAGGGTAAATTCTTTTCTTTTTCCCCTGACTGAAAGATCTTCTGTATTCTCTGCTTTTTTGTTTTTCTCATCGTTCATTAAAACAACACCACACATTTTGTGAAATGCTTAGTAACAAAAAAACGGCAGCTATAAAGCTGCCGTCTAAAACATTAATTTATCATTGTTAGTACAACCAATAAACCAATTAAGAGTGCTACACCCCCGAGGATCATGATAAGTACATTGGTATCGTGCTTGACCTCTTCTTCAGTTTTATGCTGCAATATAAAGGATGCGGTTTGTGTTTTGCCTTCACTAACTGTGACTGTCATACTGGCTGAATGATATGCCCATTTGGAAACCTCAATTTTATGTTGTCCTACACGGGCAAAATCTTTATAAGGTGTTGTTCCAACCATCTCGCCATCAATATAAACGGAGGCGTTGGGTTGACATGTAACTTCAATGTACCCATATGGATAATTAGGCTTAAGCGTATAGTTTTTTGTTGTATAACCAGCTGACACATGAACAACATCAGGACCGTAAACAAGATCCTTATCATTTTCCAG
Source organism: Kosmotogaceae bacterium (assembly GCA_049975465.1). Taxonomy (GTDB): domain Bacteria; phylum Thermotogota; class Thermotogae; order Petrotogales; family Kosmotogaceae; genus JASMTM01. The sequence continues at coordinate 5,373 of JBNGCV010000017.1, forward strand.
ATAAATCCAGTGATCCCCTGTTGCCAGATCGACTGTTACGGGATTGGTTCCTCTTGGTAATCCATCAACATATACGGTGGCGCTTCTATCAGCATTTATCTGGAACGATCCCATTATGGGGTTGTAGTTGGCAAAAAAGTATGTGAATCCAAAGTTCCAGTTCTGGTTTGTCATTGAATTCTGAACTACACCTTTAAGATTCTTTACATTGTTTAGTAAATATGGAAACGCAGTTGAACTAAAATGTGAAGTAACAGAATCGAGGAACGGTAACGGTTCATCTGACGCGACTATAAGAATTATTTCCCTTCCACGGTCAGAACTTACTTTTAAACTGTAGTTTGTAGAGGACCTCTCGGTCGGTAATGAATATGTTTTACCACCCTTCATGAAATTATTCTGATCATATTTATTTGGGAACAGAACATCAACCCTTCCATTGGGCATGATATCGAGAACCGCGACATAAGCGTCCTCACTTACACTAAAACTCAGGTTAAGAGTATCTCCAGTGTAGTATGAACCGGGCATTGATTTTTCTGTATTGACTTTAACATCAATTGACTTATCCGTTGGCCTTATAAGAATGTCTCGTGGATTATAGGAAACACCGGTAACGGAGAATGCACAAATTGATAGAGACAAAATTAACACCAGAAAAATTATCAAACGTCTCATGATTCCACCTCCTAAATAGAATTTTTTATTTTATTAATCGCTCTCTCAATAATTTCTGCTGAGTTCATCAATTTATTGTGCTCTTCTTCTGAAATATTCAGCGGTAGTATTCTCTCAATACCTTTTGAACCAACGACGCTCGGTACGCTAAAGGGGATATTTTCCATTTTATCAAATTTATTGTGTATGGTTGAAACAGTAAGGACTGAATGTTGATTACCGGCGATAACTTCGAGTATTCTCGCAACGGCCAGCCCTATCCCGTAACAGGTAGAACCTTTCTTCTGAATTATTTGATATGCAGCTTTTTTTGTCGATTCGAATATCTCTTTCAAGGCTATCTGCCCCGGACAGTCTTCATTCTTACATTCTTTGCAATACGACCTGATTGGAGTTCCACCAATATTGGCTGTTGACCAGCTGGCAATTTCACTGTCTCCGTGTTCTCCCAGCACATAGGCATGCACACTACGTGGGTCAAGTTTACAATGCTGGGCTATATTTTGTCTAAACCTTGCTGTATCAAGTGTTGTTCCCGAACCAAAGACACGATCGCGTGGTAGTCCGGATTTCTTCCATGCAACCCAGGTAAGTACATCAACAGGATTTGAGACTATGAGAAGAATTGTGTCCTTATTTCTTTTCATAACTTCAGCAACGATATTCGCCATAATACTGGCATTGCTTTCAAGCAATTGAAGTCTTGTTTCGCCTTGTTTTTGGGGTTTTCCCGCTGTTATTACAACAATGTCAGATTGATTAACCAGATCATAGCCTCCTCCGTTGATTACTACAGGTCTTGTGTAGGGATTACCATGTTTCAGGTCCATTGCTTGACCCTCTGCTAGTTCTTCGTTTATATCGACAAGATTTATCTCATTGACAATCCCTTTTATCATAGAGGCATATGCTATTGATGAACCTATCATACCTGCTCCAATGATAGAAATATTCAAGCATTATCCCTCCTATTTTTTATGATTTTGTTCAAATATTTCATGAATTCTTCTTCGATTTTTTCTCTTTTAACCGTCTCTATTATCTCACCGTCAATAAAAATCGCTGCCCCTTCTTTTGTTCCAGCAATACCTATATCAGAATTACTTCCTTCGCCAATACCATTTACTACACAGCCCATTACTGCTATTCTAATACTTTCATCAATATTTCTTGTTGCCTTTTCAATTCTCTCTGCTAACCTTTCAACATCTATTTCAGTTCTGCCACATGTTGGACACGCAATGATTGTAACGCCTTTTTTCATTCCAAGAGCTTTCAAAATAGATTTTGCGACAATCACTTCTTTTAGAGGATCCCCTGGTAATGAAACCCTAATAGTATTACCAATCCCCTTTGACAACAATATTCCAATACCAAGAGTACTTTTAACTGTTCCATCTACACCAATACCTGATTCCGTTACTCCAACATGTAAAGGATAGTCTACCTTTGTATCAATATACTCATTCGCCTTTACTGTTTCGCCGACATCGGATGATTTAACAGAAATAACAATTTCTTCGAAGGACATTTTCTCCAGTAATCTCACTTCGCTCAATGCACTCTCAGCTAGAGCTTTTTCAGGTGAATAATGTTTGAAATCACTCTTTAGAGAACCGGAGTTCGCACCAACCCTTATCGGAACATGGTGCTCTCTAGCTGCTTTTACAACTTCCTTTACCTTCCATTCTGCTCCAATATTTCCCGGATTGATTCTTACCTTGTGTACACCCGATTCTATAGATTTAATGGCAAGTTTGTAATCATAATGGATGTCCGCCACGAGGGGAATCTCTGTAGAAGAAACAAGCGATTTTACAGCAATTGCACTATCTTTATCGGGAACAGCTACCCTAACAATTTCACAGCCTGAAGCCTTCAATTTTTTTATCTGGGAAACTGTTCTCTCGATGTCACATGTTTTGGTGTTCGTCATCGATTGAATTGCTACTGGATAAACCCCGCCAATCTTAATATTGCCTACTGTTATTGTTCTTTTCTTAGAACTCAAAAGAATCTCCCTATATCAATAAATGTTATATATAGAATAAATGCCATGAGCAGAACGAATCCTATTGTATTGATAATTCCTTCAACCTTTGGATCAATTTTTCTTCTTATAACCATTTCAACAAGCGCAAGTACCATTTTCCCTCCATCCAGTATTGGAAGTGGAATTAGATTTATAACTCCAAGATTAAGTGTGATAAACCCAACAAGTATAAAAACAGTCTTTAAACCAGTCTGAGCCGCTGCCCCAACAATTTGGACCATTCCCACAGGACCAGCAAATTCACTGGGTTTCGTTTGACCGGTAAACAGATTACCAACTATCTTTACCATGCTGGATAAAAGTTCTGTAGCCCATTGAAATCCTAAAGAGACTGCTTCTATAACATTCTGAGGTCTCCAGTACTCATAACCCGATCTAAAACTATTGGGCTGCTCAAAAAAATCTATGAGATCGCTCTTGTACATAATTATTTTCTGCTCTACGCCATTCCTTTCAAGAACAACTTCTACATCCCTTGGAAAACCAGGTATGACAAATTCAGTTTCATCACCCGAAAACTGCAAATATACCTGGCTTTTATCCAGACCTATTGTCTGTGCAAGCATGGTAAGAGAAACCCCATCTTTAATATCCATATGACCAACTCTGATAATTCTGTCGCCTCTTTTTAAAGAACCGTAATTTTTGTCAACAATTGGATCAAAGCTTGAATAATAGAAGCCCAGAGCATACCTTTCCTGAGAAATTGAGGAAGAATTTATTACACCCTTTATAGAATTACCATTTTCAAAGGTAATATTTAATACTCTATTTTGTTCAAACCCTTCAACAAATCCAGAAAAATCGCCTTCAAAATTCCTTTCATTTATGCTACGTATCTTCTCACCATCTATCGTTCCTTCATAGTCACCCAAAATAAAGTATGCCTCTTCTGGAAAACGTTCGGGCTCGGCTTTAACTGTTATTCTTTCACCATCTCTTAAAATCTCTAGCTTCACACTTTCACCTGATGAAATCATATCTGACAGTGTTTGATTTTGTATTATCGTTTTACCATTTACAGCCATTATGCGATCCCCGGCTCTCAGTCCCGCTTCATAAGCAGGCGAACTTTCTTGAACACGTTCAATATTTACTTCAGGGAAGCCCCAAAAAGCACCAGCAAGAGCAAACACAAGAAAACCTGTAAGTATTGAAAACAATGGACCTGCAAGCAATATTAAAAAACGTTTCCATGCACTTTTTTTGTTAAATAGCTCGTTCTCAGGTATTTCCTGCTTAACTTCTTCATAGGGGTTTTCACCCGCCATCTTTACATATCCACCCAAAGGTATAGGATTAATTCTGAATTCTGTTTTTTTACCCTTTTTCGAAAATATCTTAGGCCCAAATCCTATGGCAAATTCAAGAACCCTTACACCAAATAGTCTGGCAAATAAGTAATGTCCAAGCTCGTGCATTAATACAACTGCGGTAAGGATTATAAGAAAATAAATAATAGTCATTTAAGCTTTTCCACCTCTTCATTAGCTTTGATTCTTGACATTTTGTCTATTTCCATAATGTCTTCAAAACTCTCAGGCTTTCTTGTATTTACACTGTCAATTGTATTACTAATGACATGAAAAATGTCACCAAAGTTTATTACTTTTTTTTCAAAGGCTTTAACTGCTACTTCATCAGAGGCATTGAAAACAATCTGTTTAACAGAATCACCCAAGATATCTCTGGCAAGTTTTAATGAAGGATATCTTTTATAATCAATTTCTTCAAGTTTCAAATCAGCACTGGTTAGAATATTTTTATAACTGTGTACCTTCCTTTCAGGATATGATAGAGAGTAACTTATGGGGATTTTCATGTCATTTTCGCCAACGTGAAGTTTTATAACTCCATCCGGATAGATTACACCTGCATGAATAAGACTACTTCTGTTTACATATATAAGGATGTTTTCATTTCCATAACCAAAAAGGTGATAAGCTTCAATCAGTTCGAGCCCTTTATTAACCATGGTAGCACTATCTATTGTAATGCGTTTACCCATGCTCCATGTGGGATGCTTCAAAACTTCGTTTAGGGAAGCTTTATCCATTTTATCAAGAGGATAATCTCTCAGTGAACCGCCGGATGCAGTTATTATTATTTTTTCTGGTGCAACATCACCTTCAAGGAGCTGAAAAAGGGCGCTGTGTTCACTATCAACTGGAATCAGTTCAGTTTTGTACTTCTTCAGATAATGTTGAAAAAGTTCGCCTCCACACACAATAGTTTCTTTATTTGCAAGGCACAGTCTTTTCGCATTACCCAGAGCTCTGACACTGTATTTTAAACCCGAGCTACCACTTGAAGCATTTACAACAATATCTGCTCCACAAGCTTCAACCATTTCCTCTATACCGGCTTCGCCAAAGAAAAAATTGACATCCGGAAATTCCTTTGTTATAAAAGGATCTTCTTTTAATGCAGCAGCATATTCTGGTTTATAATTCTTTATCTGTTGCTTCAGTAAAGTTAAGTTGTATCCACATGATAACGCCTTAACATGATATTCTTTATAACTTTTTAGAACCTCCAGCGTCTGTAACCCTATGGAACCAGTTGAACCAATTAAACAAACATTTTTCATTTATCGTTCACTTTCTTCTTTATTTCCCCTGGGTCACCCTCTGTTTCTTTAAGTAACTTCTCTACTTCATTTTCATCCATTTTTTTCAGCTTTTCAATGTTTTCAGCTACATTCTGGCGTTTCCCAGGTACACACTTTTCCGGTTCAATATTACCTTTTGAAACTTCAATGGCAAAATGAGCACAACCCTTGCAACCGCATAATCCACAATCAATGTTTGGTAACACACCATATATAGCACTGGCCTTAGTATTATCTTTTAACTGAGATTCATACTTTTCTTTTTCTTCCTTCGTCGGTTTTTTTGGGGCTTTACTTTTCTTTTTATTATTGCTTGAACCTTCTCCTTCAAGTAATTCAAGGGCTTTATCTGGATTTTCTTCACTATTTTCCCAGATTTCATCTATCTTTTCCTGAGGGGCATCCATGATTTTCTTTATGGTTTCAGGTGTTCCCGTACGCTTACCCGGAATACATCCTTCTGGATCAGCTTCGCCTTTTACAACAGCTTTCGCAAACGCTGAACAACCAGGGAATCCACATGCACCACAATTTGCGCCCGGTAAAGCAGCTTCAACCAGTTTCTCTCTGGGATCTGCCTTTACTTTAAATTTTTCCGCGGCAAACGCAAGAAAAGACCCTGAAATCAAACCTAAAGCTGCTAATACTACCGCTGAATATATAATAATCAATCCGACCACCTCATAACTTAACTAATCCCTGAAAACCCATGAATGCCATGGAAAGTAACCCCGCTGAAACAAGGGCACTCGCTGTGCCTTTAAAGGATTCAGGAATTTCGTAGAGTTCCATGCGTTCTCTTACTGTTGAGAAAATAATTAAAGCCAGGGCAAAACCAAAACCAGCCCCGAAAGAATGAATAATCGTTTCCATTAACGAATAATTCTGCTGAACATTCAATAGAGCGAGTCCTAATATGGCACAATTCGTTGTTATAAGTGGTAAATAGATGCCCAATGCATCATATAATGAAGGACTGATTTTTTTCAGGAATATCTCTACAAACTGTACCAATGAAGCTATTATAAGTATGAAAACCACTGTTCTTAAAAAGGAAACAGAAAGAACTGCAAGTAATAGATTCAGTATCCAGGTTATTATGGAAGCCATTACCATAACAAAAATTACAGCAATACTCATGCCAACAGCCGTGTCTACCTTTTTAGATACACCAAGAAAAGGGCAGATTCCCAAAAATCGAGCAAGTACAAAGTTGTTAACGAGCATAGCTGAAAGAAATATAAAGAATAGTCTTGTACCTTCAGGCATCTATATCACTCCCATCACTTATTTGTTGACTTCTTCATTTTGGCTTTCTTTATCCCGATGAAATTAAACAAACCAGCAAGAAGACCGAGTGCTATGTACGCTCCAGGTGGTAATATCATCGCGAATAATTTAATTTCAGAAAGTGTTATTCCAAAAATTGTTCCATTTCCAAAAAATTCCCTTACTACTCCAAGCAGTATCAGGGCACCTGTGAAACCAAGTCCCATGCCTAAACCATCAAGAAAAGAAGGAACAATTCTGTTTTTTGATGCAAAACTTTCAGCTCTACCAAGAATTAGGCAGTTGACAACAATGAGCGGAATAAATAAACCAAGGGTTTTCCACAAATCATATACAAAACCATGCATGAGAAGATCAATAATTGTAACAAACGATGCTATCACAACAATGTATGAAGGTATACGTACCTTTTCGGGAATAACTTTTCTGATAATAGAAATCACAAGGTTGGACATAATAAGTACACTGGTAGTTGCAATTCCCATTCCAAGCCCGTTAACAGCACTGGTAGTGGTCGCAAGAGTAGGACACATACCGAGCACTTGAATAAAGACCGGGTTTTCTGCTACGAATCCTTTTGTTAGCGTCTTAATATTTCCACTGGCCATTATTCAGCACCTGCCTTTTTCAGGAATTCATACATGGCATTTAGCGATGTAGCAACTGCTCTTGGTGTGATTGTTGCACCGGTCATGACATCACTCACCTGAATGATTCCTCGTTCATTCCTGTATTCCTTTATCTCATTTCCCGAAACAACCACATTCGCATCCTGATTAACCTTTAAATTCTCAGATAAACCCTGATTTGAAATAGGATAAAAACGCTTCTGAATATTCTCTTGAGAAATTTTAGCTCCAAGACCTGGAGTTTCCTGAGAGTACTCAATCACTTTGATAGAATTCAAACTAAAACCACCGTTGCTGGAAATAAATCCAGCTACTGTTATTACATCTCCACCATAACCTACAGCCTGCCCTGTTAGCACATAAATTTCTTTACCATCATCCGCAGAAAACTTATAGACAGGATCTTGTACCTTACCTTTGCCGTCTTCAGAGGCATATATTATTCCATCTTTTACCTCGAATGTTTTTACTTTCCATTCAAAGTTTTTCAATTCATCAGAGGTTTCAGGAATTGTGTTTTTATCAACAAGCAATTCACCCGACTCGGGATCTGTTAATACCTTTCTAATAGCCCGTAATTTTGCCCTCAATTCCGCATTCGCTATGGGTTCCTTTACAAGGTTATAAACAAGCGATAGGCCAAGCCCCGCAATTAGTGTTATCAACATTAAAACAAACCCAGTTTTTAGATATTCAAGCACTGGACTTCACCTCACCAAATACCTTTGGCTTTGTCACCATGTCTATTAAAGGCACAAAGGAATTCATAATTATTATGGAATAGGATACTCCTTCAGGATATCCCCCAAAATATCTAATAATCATCGTTATTACTCCACAACCAAGTCCAAATATAAACTGCCCTTTTATTGTCATAGGGCTTGTAACCATATCTGTCGCCATAAACAATGCTCCAAGCATTAAACCTCCGCCAAGTATATGATAGATGGGTATCCCAAATGCTGGATCAATTAGATAAAATATGCCCGACATGACAGCTACAGTACCTATATATGTAATTGGTACTGTTAATTTGATTCTCCCTCTCAATACGAGATAAATAAAACCAAGAATTAATAACAACGCACTCGTTTCACCAAGAGAACCTGAAATTGTACCAAGAAACATGTCTTTCACAGGTGGTAATGTTCCGCTACCTTCTTTGATGATCGCGAGAGGAGTCGCTGTAGTTTGCAGATCGAAGGGTGAATACCAGGTCGTCATTGCTGCCGGAAAGGAAATCAACATAAACACACGGCCAATAAGAGCCGGATTCCAGAAATTCCTTCCAAGGCCACCGAATACATGTTTGGCAATTCCTATGGCAACTATTACCCCTATAAGAGCCTGCCACCATGAAACTGCCACTGAAAGATTCAACGCTAAAAGCAGTCCCGTTACTGTTGCGCTTCCGTCGGGTCTGAATTCTTTCTTACCTCTTAATAACTTCATAACAAACAGCTCAGTCAATACTGAACCAACCACACAAACCAGTATAAGAACTAGTGCGCGTAAACCAAAAATAAATATTGAAGCCACACTAGCAGGTAACAGGGCTATTATTACGTCAAGCATTATCTTCCTAATTGAATCTGATGTTCTTAAATGAGGAGCCGAAGAGACTGATAACTTCATCGCTTTGCCCCTCCTTTCATTGCTTTATATACTTTTTTGGCAAGTTTGAAGCTTTTAACAAGATCGATATTTGCGGGACATGCATATGAACAGCTTCCACATTCTATACAGTCCAGCAACCCCTCTTCAACAGCCTTGTCATAAAGCCTGTTGTCAGAATACAGATTAAGTTGAAAAGGAAGAAGAAACATGGGGCATGCATTAACACAGCTACCACATCTAATGCATGGCATTGTTTCTCTTTCCGTAGCTTTGGTAGATTCTTTTGACATGATCGTTATTCCGGAAGTCCCCTTGATTATTGGGATATTAGTTCTTGGGACAGCAATCCCCATCATGGGGCCACCAAATACAACTCTATCAACCTGTTCCTCCTTCAATCCGCCTGCAATATCAATCAGTTCATTTGCCATTGTGCCTATTCTGGCAATAACATTAACTGGTTTATAAACACCTTCACCTGTTATTGTCAAACCCCTTTCAATAAGCGGTTTCCCCTTTTCTACTGCTTCGTAAATTGCATAAGCAGTACCTACATTTTGAACAACTGCACCTACATCCATTGGAAGGCCACCGGAGGGAACTTTTCTCTTTGAGATAGCATAAATAAGCTGTTTCTCTGCACCCTGTGGATACTTCGTTTTCAATGCTTCTATCTTTATGCCGGTACCTTTGCACACTTCCTTCATTTTTTTAATTGCTTCAGGTTTGTTGTTTTCAATACCTATAACAACGTTTTCAATATCCATTGCTCTCTTAATAGCCAGAGTTCCTTTAACGATTTCCTCTGAAAATTCAAGCATCATACGATAATCAATGGTGAGATATGGTTCACACTCTGCACCATTGATAATCAAAAGATCAATTTTCTTGCCCTCAGGAGGGGATAGTTTTACGTTTGTAGGAAACATAGCACCACCGAGTCCAACTATACCTGCATCCTTTATCCTTTTAACCAGTTGATCTTTATCAAAGTCTTCATAGGATTTTGCTGGTTCAAGATATTGCCATTTTTCTTCAGGCTCTCTTTTTATTACTATTGCATCCCTTGGTTTTTGCAGGGTAGGATGGTAATGCTTTTCTATCGCCTCAACAGTACCAGTAATTGAAGAATGCAAATTAGCTGAAATGAATCCTCCAGCTTCCGCTATTTTTTGCCCTGTTTTTACTTTATCTCCCTCTTTGACAAGTTGTTTAGCAGTAACTCCGGCATGATTATCAAGAAAAAGGTACACTTTTTCCGGTAGAGGCGTTACTGTTATTCCAGCATTCTCCGAAAAACGCTTTTTATCAGGAGGATGCACACCGCCTCTAAACGTCAATGTTTTCACCAACATCACCTCTCAAGACGCAAAACATTTTTTTGTTTTCAAACTGCTGATTTGATTTATCACATTTAATTTATCACAAAAAAATAGGGGCATACGCCCCTATTATAATACATTAGCAAATATTAGAAATCATCCTTGAACTTAAAACTACTTAACAATTATTCTTGGTTCGTCATCATAATCGGTAATTGGGGAAATCTCTGCAACATAGTCCTGAACTACATCAGCAAGAACAAAACCTGTATCGTAACCTTCAAGGTCCTCAAGCATTGAGTAGCCATCTCCACCATATGCAAGATAATTGTTTGTGGCTATCGTATATGTTTCATCAAGATCAATTGGTTCTCCATTGATCATGACATCGTTAACTGTTTCACCTTCAATTGTATATGTAATGCCAGAAACCTGTGGCCATGCACCCTGACCGGCTGATACTGTAGCTGTGTATTCAAGAATGTCCATAACCTCTTCACCTGTTGCATCAAGCTGATAAAGTGTATTACCAAAAGGAAGAACTGTTAATATATCGCGATAAGAAATTTCTCCAGGCTTGATGGAAGCCCTTATACCACCAGAATTGGTAATTGCAAAATCTGCGCCAGTCTTCCACACCATAGCATCTGTAATCAAATGGGCTAGATTCGTATCCTGGCTCCTTATAACACTTCTATCACCCATCAACAATATTTCAGTTCTTCCGAACACTTCATCAAGTTTTTCACTACCAAGTTTTCTAAAGTAATCGAGAACAATTTCAACTTCTCTTTGGGGTTTAATGCTATCAGCTCTTACAGGTATGGATTCATATTCCACGTAGGTTATTTGACCGTTTACTACTTCAAGGTCAAGTTTTCCAAGATATTTGGCCCATTCGCCTGCCTGAACGATCAGCGTTTCGTTTATGACAACAGGTTCTTCAGTTAATGTGTGACTGTGTCCATCAACAATGACATCAATTCCATCTACTGCAGCTGCGAGTTCGTGAGAATTTACATCGGTCATACTTTCTGCATCACCAATATGTGCAAGAACAACCACGATATCTGCTTTCTTTTCAACTTCAGGCACCAATTTCTTTGCAATATCTACGACGCTTTTCCACTCATATTGATCTGCATGAAGTTTTTCAAGTATCTTCGTATCTGGTGTGGTAAGACCAATAATTCCTACCTTTATTCCACCAACATCTTTAATAATATATTCTGTAAACTCAGGTTCTCCATCTTTGTAGATATTAGCACTTAGATAAGGAAACAGAGCATACTCCATTTGTTTATCCAGTACTTCTCTTTCAAAGTCAAACTCATGGTTACCAATAGTGACTGCATCCAATTCCATTAAATTCAGTGCAACTATGTCCGGGGCTGCATCAAGTAGATCAGATTCCGGTACACCTGTACTTATATCGCCAGCATGTAAGAACAATGTCCTTGGGTTCTCTGCCCTGTACTGGTCAACAAGCGTTGCAACGAGCGGGAAACCACCAACAAGACCTACACCATATTCATCAAATGTCCATGCATGTCCATGTGTGTCGTTGATGTGTAAAATGGTCAATTTCTCTGCCATGGCAAAGACTGCTACAAAAACAATCAACGCTAAAATCAGAAACTTCTTCACAAAAACCACCTCCTAATAAAATGTTGTTACTGTTGAATTCTGATATGCTTCAGTACCTCACACTCAATTTTAACAGTTTGATAGTGAAAAACTGATTTCATTTTTAAAACTTGCACATTATTTTTAATCTCACTGAATTCTTCCTCAGATCGAATAACTTTTTCGTCACTAAAAGCATTATCCGCATAGGATTTAACAAATAAAGATAATTGAAGACAATTATTCAAATGAGCCTTAGCTCTAATACGCAGAACGGTGGTTGCAAAAAGCATGCTTACTGCCAGGCTAAATATAACAAGAGAAATCACAGTTGAAACGTAAATATACCCTTTTTTATTCAGGCTTGACAACTCCACCGCTTTCAACATCTCCCTCAAAGTCCTTCTCTTTGACATAATTCCATATTGCGGCATTTTTTCCAATTTTTGTTCCTTCAGGGATTTTTACATTATTTCCAACCACAACAAGATCGGAGTTATATATACTTGGAGCAATTTTATTAGGTTTGCTCTCACCTGTTCCAAGAAGAGCGTTGCGGCCAATAACAGAGTTTTCTCCAACTACTCCCTTTTCGACTGTAGAATCGTCCTCTATGATTGTGTTTGTCATGATTATTGAATCTTTGATATATGAGTTTTTTCCTATATAAACACCCTGAAAGATTACAGAGTTCACAACCTTACCATAAATTTCAGAGCCTTCGCTAACAAGTGAATTATTGACCATTGTATTTGAACTGATAAAAGCAGGCTGATACTCTTCAGAATGTGTAAAAAATCTCCATGAATCATCGTGAAGATTTAACGCAGGCAGGGGCCTGGTTAATTCAATATTTGCATCCCACAGAGCATCTATAGTTCCCACATCACGCCAGTAACCTTCAAAATCATATGCAAAAAGTCTCGTTTTATCATCTTTTATCATTTTTGGTAATATATTTTTTCCAAAATCATGATCACTTGTATTATCTTCATTATCTTCTATCAACCGTTTTCTTAAGAAAGGCCAATCAAATACATATATCCCCAGTGAAGCAAGGTTTGATTTAGGCTGTTGTGGTTTTTCCTGAAATTCCACAATTTTGTTCTCAAAATCTGTCACCATTATGCCAAACCTGTTCGTCTGGGAAACTGGAACTCTCATGCAGGCAATTGTTCCATGAGCCAATTTTGATAGATGATAGTCAATTAGCTCGTTGTAGTCCATAGCATAGATATGATCTCCAGAAAGAATCACTACCAGCTTTGGATCAAAGGAATCAACATAATCTATATTTTGATATACAGCATTTGCTGTTCCAATATACCAATCAGCATCTTTACGTCCTCTGAAAGGAGGCAGCATCTCAACTCCACCATCATTCCTGTCAAGATCCCATGGTCTGCCAATCCCTATATGGCGACTTAGTACATGTGGCCTGTACTGCGTTAGAACGCCCACATTGTACAATCCAGAATTCACACAATTACTCAGTGTGAAGTCTATTATTCTGTACTTTCCTCCAAAGGGAACAGCGGGTTTGGCATTTTCCTCAGTTAACAATCCCAATCTTGTCCCCTGTCCTCCTGCAAGTATCAATGCAACGATATCTCTGGACATAGGTTAATACCTCCGGCAAAAACTAAACTACAAGGTTCTTTTCAGCTATACTGGGCTTTTCATTATTCCCGGCAAACTGACCTCCACTTCTTATAACGCAGTATTTATCAAGTATGGCATTTTCAACGGTTGCGCCTTCTTCTATAACGCAACCCTCAAATATCACACTGTTCTTAACTGTGGCGCCGGCCCTAACATACGTTTTTCTTGAAACAACACTATTGGTAACCTCGCCAGAAATCACACAGCCATCACTTATCAGCGAATTACATATCGATCCGATGCTGGTAATTTTCGGTGGAGGTAGATCTTTAAGCTTAGTGAAGATTCTTCCATTCTTTGAGAAAAGTTCTTTACGAATGTCATGATTGAGAATATCCATATTAGTATTATAAAAATTCTCTAGACCCCAGGATAAATTACTCCAGTAGCCATAATATTCGTAGGATAAGATTTTCAACGAATCATTTTGAGCGATTATAATATCCTTAAGGAAGTCCTTTTTATTCTGAGGAACTGTCGCATAAAGTAATTCTCTCAACAAAAATTTATTTATAAAATAAACTCCTAGTGATACCAATTCTTCATCATTTTCTCCAGCTGATTCGCTTTTTTTCCAGCTCAAAACGCGACCATTATCATCCGTTTCAACCGTCCAATCGTGTTCATATAACTTTGATGTATCTATTTTCTTGGTTAATATTGTTATATCTGCTCCACTTTCCACGTGTTTTCTAAACATATCGCTAAAATCAAGCTTAAATATATGATCACCCGAACCTATCAAAACATGATCTTCATTCCCACGCTTAAGTAAGGTCATATTTTGAAATATCGAATCAGCAGTACCGCGATACCCAAAGGATTCTATTGATTCATCATGTCTTGAGTATATAGGTTGTAGTATAAATAGTCCCCCATGTTTTCTGTCAAGATCCCATTCCTTACCAGATCCAAGATGGTCCATTAGACTTCTGGGACTATATTGTGTTATTATTCCAACTTTTGAAATGCCCGCATTAACCATATTGCTTAAAGTAAAATCAATTGCTCTATATTTTCCAAAAACAGGGACTGCTGCAATAGTCCTTACTTTTGTCAGGGGTTCCAGGCAACCGCCTCTTGCTCCTGCAAGAACTAAACCAAGAACCTTCAACATCTTCCCTCCTCAATAATCCACACAGGGTAATCCCGTCATAAAAGATAATTCGGGAACATCGGGTGGCATAGAAAATCTCACCGCAGAACCAATGATACCTTTAGATTTTTCAACTGCATCATCAAATAGATCAAGAAAAGTAGAGTGGCTTTCCCATCCAGTTGTGGGATGATACCAGGGGCTCCTGCTTAAATTTAGAATATCTTCTTCAGATAAGTTGTTTGTTTGCATGAAATTACCCCTACCAAAGATCTTTCCAAATTCAGAAATTATTTTACTTAACCCCTGTTTCGAATAAGCTTCGGTCAAAACCTGCTTCATTTTTTGAACAGCATATGAATAACTTATCCCTTCAATTCGGTAAAGGTTATATATTATTTCAGAATATTTCTTTTCCAGAATATCTGGAACTTCAATAGGTAAGAAAACCTCAGGATTCAACTCTTCAGGTGATTGTTTCATATACCTGACAATCATTTTTCCATCAAGAGCTTCTTCAAGCTGATCGTGTTTTGAACCATTTCCAACCTGAGATATTATGTAGGGATGACAAATCCTATCCAGTGTATGGTGACAAACCAGTCCATATACGTAAAACGGATTTGTTTTATAAAGTTCTCTAATCATGAATTTCAAATACTTGCCACATTTTTGCGAGTGAAGTCTCTTGCCTGCAATCAAGTAGTATCTGTTCTCTTCAACATATGAATAAGGGTCAGGTCCCTGAGAACCAAGATTGAACATTTTTTGATCTTCTTCACTTTCAAAGGGTATCTCCAGCTCTTTGGAAACTCTAGAACTATGCACAATATGAGTCCAAAAATCAGGCATGTCTTTCACTCCCTGTATTGACTCAAAAATAAGAACGATCTGAAAAAGGTAATCTTAAAAAACTTTACAATGGACCTACTTAAACTATATCAGATCAATCGTTGTTTTCCAAGTTTAATGGATTATCTTATAGAGTTCAGAAGCTGGTTAACAAAAATTAAAGAAGATCATCCAATCTGATACTATAAGTACACAATTCATTCTCTTCAAAGAAAATGCTAATTTCTCTTTCCGCACTTTCAATACTATCGGAGGCATGTACGATATTTTTTCTAACCGTAACACCATAGTCTCCCCTTATAGAACCTGATTCTGCCTCCATTGGGTCTGTTTTTCCTATTGTGTGCCTGACTAATTCAACTGCTCTCGGACCTTCGAGAACCATTACCACCACCGGTCCGGAAGTGACAAATTTCAATAAAGGTTCATAAAAATCCAAACCTTTATGCTCTCTGTAAAGTTCCTCAGCCTGACCGTCAGTCATATGAGTCATCTTCATCGCCACAATCTTCAAACCACGCTTTTCAAATCTCGATAAAACTTTCCCGATTAACTGTCTTTTTATTGTGTTTGGTTTCAAATATACAAATGTCCGTTCCAAATATCTCCCTCCCAGATATAACTTTTCTTATTGACAGCACTAAAAAATATTTCAGTTATAATAATTATAGTATGAAAATCAAAGAAAACATAAAAAGTCAGATTTTTAGTGTGATTGAAAAATCAAAAGGATCTACAATCGGGTTGAGTGGAAGTGATTCCTTTCTCCTGGAAGAGACGGCACTCGATATTGTTCGCGCTGATCCACAGTGGGATAAGACTAAAGAAACTGCTGATTTAATGATCATTAAAGCGGATGATGGAAATATCGGGATAGATGAAGCACACGAAATAACACATTTTTTAACACATAAGCCATTTAAAGGAGATAGAAAATACGTTTACTTAAAAAACCCTGAACAGTTAACCCGCGAAGCAGCCAATTCTCTACTCAAAACGTTTGAAGAAACACAACATAATACATCAATTATAATGTCTTCAACATCATGGAACAGTGTGATTTCTACTATAAGAAGTCGTACCATGATATTTGAAGTGCCTTATCCTTTAAACTTACTGGAAGAATTAAAAAAACAATACAGAAATAATGTGAAACATATATACGCAGCTTGCAATGAAGATTATTCATTGCTTAAGTATTCACTTGAGAAAGATCTATCAAGCGAGATGGAGGCATTCCAGGAAATTGAAAAACTTTGCTGGAATGATTTGCTGGATGAGTTGGTCAATGTGAATGAATACGAACCATTATCAAAGCTTAAAAAAAGAAAAATTATTGCCTTTATAATTAGAACTATTGCAGATAATGTTGAGCCAACTTTTTTTGAAAAATATAATGATTTAAAGAGTAAAATTAATAGTTTTGAAAGTCAATTCAATTTGTATGGCATTTTCTCAAAAGTTATAAAAAGTATGTTGCGGGATGCTTTGATAATAAACAACAGTAAGCAATGGTGCAGAGTTTTTAATCTCGATCTCATCGAATGGTTTATCTCTAGAGATACAAAACAAATTAGACCTGAAGATTTTAATTGGTGCGATAAAATAAGCCGGTTAAAGGTAAGATCATTGAATAGTGATCTGGTGCTTTTAAAGATTTTGTATATTGCACAAAGTAATCTGATTTCAAAAAATGAATTGTTTAAGGAGGAAAGTTATGCCTGAAATATATGGTAATGTTTGTTATATAGAATTTCACCCAAAGGGAGAATTGAATAAATATTCCATTGGAGAATTTCCCATCGACAGAGGGGATTATGTACTTGCCTACAATGAATTCGGCCTTGATGTAGGCAAGGTTCAGAAGGGTCCGGAGAAACAACGCATTGATAATATAGATATTCAACCCATTGTTCGAAAAATGACAGAAGAAGACTGGAAAACCTATGAAAAAAACATCGAAGATTCAAAAGAAGCTTTCAAAACCTGCGAAGAAAGAATTAAGGAACATAACTTACCAATGCGCCTGCTGGAAGCAAGATACATGTTTGATCGTTCACGTATTGTTTTTTACTTTGGAGCAGACAGCAGAGTGGATTTCCGTGATCTGGTTAAGGATCTTGCACGTATTTTCAAAAGGCGAATAGAGCTTCGTCAGGTTGGTATACGTGATGAAGTCAAGATGAAAGGCAACCTTGGTTTATGTGGCCAGGTGGCCTGCTGTGCACGATTCTTAAGAGGATTTCAAAGTATAACGCTTAAACACGCTAAAAAACAGCAGCTACTGATTAACCCTGCAAAGATTTCAGGAAGATGTGGTAGGTTGCTATGTTGTCTGGCTTATGAGCAGGATTTATATAACGAGGAGCTTGAAAATATTCCTGATGAAGGATCAGTAATCGAATACAATGGGAAAACATGTAAGGTGCTTACAGTTAATATTTTTCTGAAAATGATAAACCTGGTCACGGATGAAGGTCAAACTTTAAAATTGCCCTTTGAAGAATTCAGAAAAAATAAGAACAAGAGCTGGGAAGAAGAAAACGAAGAAGATAATAGTATTGATGAGGAGGTATAACGATGAAAAAGTATTCACTCGAAGAGTTAAAACGACTTGGAAATAAATGTAGAAGTGATATTTTAAAAATGACAACAGTGGCTTCTTCAGGACATCCTGGAGGTTCCATGTCTTCGGTAGATATTTATCTTTCGATTTACAATCATGCAAATGTTTCTCCTGAGAACCCCTTTGATCCAGAAAGAGACAGAATCGTAGTGAGTCATGGCCATACCTCTCCAGGAGTTTATTCTGTTCTTGGAAGATTGGACTTTTTCGATATTGAAGAATCTATAACGGGGTTCAGACATCCAGGAACCATATTTGAAGGACATATAACAAGAGGAATACCAGGAGTGGAATGGAGTACCGGCAATCTCGGGCAAGGACTTTCTGCTGGTGTAGGAATGGCTCTGGCTGCCAGGCTAAAAAAATCAGGTTACAACGTGTTTGTGGCAATGGGAGATGCTGAACAGGCCAAAGGGCAGGTTGCTGAAGCCAGAAGAACCGCAATAAAGTACAAACTCAATAATCTTGTTGCAATTGTTGATTATAATGATGCCCAGATAACTGGTAAAGCCAGTGATGTTATGAAAGTTAATATAAAAGAAACCTATGAAGCTGATGGCTGGAAAACTATTGAAATTGATGGACACAATTACGAAGAGCTTGATAATGCTCTGGAAGAAGCCATAAACTATAAAGAGGGTCCCATAGCCATATTAGCGAAAACCGTTATGGGAAAAGGTGTATCCTTCATGGAAAATGACGTTGCTTACCATGGAAAACCTCTTGATGAAGAACAATGTGAAAAAGCTCTAAAGGAATTAAATGAAGAAAATGATATTGAAAAATATAAGAAAAAACGAAAAGAACTTCCCGATATCCATGAAGACGTAAATATACCAAAAGATACCTGCAAAGTAGAGACGGGCAACCCTACAATACATGAACCTGATGAAAAACTGGACAATCGAACTGCATTTGGTAAAGCTGTTGCTGATTTAGGTAGATTAAACAAAAATAAAATGGCTATTATCGATTGTGATTTGAAACCTTCAACAAAAACCAATTATTTTGAAAAACTTTTCCCTGAGAGTTTTGTTCAAATCGGTGTACAAGAACATAATGCGGCAACTGTTGCCGGTGCAATGTCCATTTCTGGTTTATTAACATTTTTCGGTGATTTCGGAGTGTTTGGTATTGATGAAACCTACAATCAACAACGGCTTAATGATATTAATAAATGCAATCTAAAAGTCGGAGTAACGCACGTGGGAATAGATGTCGGAGAGGACGGAAAAACGCACCATTGTGTTGACTATATCGGCGCGCTCAGGAATTTTTATGGTTTCAAGTTAATTGTTCCCGCTGATCCAAATCAAACCGATGTCGCTGTCCGATATTGTGCTAGAGAATACGGAAATTTTGTCATTGCTGTGGGAAGATCCAAGCTGAACCCAATCACAAAAGAAAACGGTGAACCTTTCTTTGATAACGATTATAATTTTGAATACGGTGAGATCGATCTTATTCGTAAAGGAAAGGACGCAACGCTAATTTCCACAGGTCAAGCAACAAATGAAGCAATAAAAGCACATGAGTTACTGAAAGAAATTGGCATAGAAGTTACGGTGTTAAACGTGAGTTGCCCTCTCCATGCAAATTTCGATAAATTTAAGGATTATATGGAAAGCAATTTGATAACAATTGAAGATCACAATGTGAATAGTGGACTGGGGGTAATAGTGTCTGATTACCTTCTAACTGCCGGAATAAAACCAGCTACATTCAAAAAGCTTGGCCTCGATAGGTACTTCTATTCAGGTTCAAGAGATAAACTGTACAAACTTGCTGGAATAGATGCGGAATCTATCTTTAAAACGGTGGAGAATATTGTAAAATGATCGAGCGGTACAAAAAAACGATTCAGAGATTTAAGCGAGATATTGGAGTAGAAGCTGATTCAGAATTGCTTTTTAAAGCCCTCTGCCATTCTTCTTTCACCAATGAAATTGAGAGAGAAGACAGATGGAGTCTTGAATCCAATGAAAGGCTGGAATTTCTTGGAGATGCTGTTCTTGATCTTTGTGTGGCTGATATTCTTTTTAGCAATTACACAGTAAGTGAAGGGATAATGTCAAAAGTAAGAGCAATAGTAGCAAGCGAAGAAATACTTGCGAGAGTATCAAAAGAGAAAAAAATTGGTAATTATCTGCTTCTGGGCAAAGGCGAAGAAAAGAGTGGAGGAAGAGAAAGAGACTCCATTTTAGCCGATGCATTTGAAGCTGTTTTGGGTGCTGTTTATTTAAGCAATGGATTGAGGGAATCAAAAAAATTTGTATATACCATACTGGAAGAATACATTGAAAGAGCTATGAATGGAGAACTATTACTCGATTACAAAACAGCGCTTCAGGAATTAACACAGGGTCTTTACGGTGTCAGACCTGATTATGTCTTGAAAAAAGAGGAGGGCATTCCACCGGATAATTACTTTATTATATCAGTGTATATTAATGATAAAGAGGCTGCCACAGGGAAAGGGAAAACAAAGAAAAACGCTGAACAGGATGCTGCTAGAAAAGCGTATAGAAAAATGAAAATAGCACTTGAAGGAAAGAAATCAACTGAAAATTAAATAGAAAAAAATTATGCATAAATTTTAACAATGGGCTCAAAATGTAATCTCAGCAAAACAAAGATTATTGTTTATGAATACTGGAAGCTACAATATGAGCTCATTTTAGATTGTCAAATCAGCTGATCCTTTTCATAATAAATATCTTAAAACTACTTCAGTCTTCAGGTATTAAAATACTAACGGGGGTAGTTAACTTGTCCAAAAACTGCACACGAATACTCGGTATTGATCCAGGCTTTGGAATACTTGGATATGGATTGATTGACATAAATGGATCAAATATTTCTCCGGTTACGTACGGTATTGTGCAAACAAAACCCGGTGATCCCATACCTGAAAGACTTATCCAGATTTATAATGAACTGAAAGCTGTAATTAATCAATACAAACCTGACGAAGCTGCTGTTGAAGAACTCTTTTTCTTCAGAAATGTTACAACAGCAATTCAGGTAGGAGAAGCGCGTGGCGTTGTGTTACTTGTTTTAAGACAAATGGAAATTCCCATATACGAATATACTCCCCATCAGGTGAAACAAGCGGTTACCGGTTATGGAAAAGCTGAAAAGGGACAGATACAAAGAGTCATGAAAACATTTTTGCATTTAAAGAAAACACCCAAACCAAATGACGCTGCCGATGCATTGGCCGTTGCCTGGTGTCATTTTTCCTTTCGTTCATACCCCGGAGGTGCTAGAAAATTATGAGATACAGACTGAAAAATATGAATATCCCTGTTGCAAAGTTTATAAAAAAGCTACTCGGTTTTTACCCTGACAGGTGTCTGGAAAAATGTAATCTTTCAGATCTAATAATTGACCCGATGGAAAAGGAATTAACAATGGTTTTTGATAAAGAGCTCACAGCAGCTCAAAGTGAAATACTGGATAACCAGTACTTAAGGCTCATTGAGCAACAAATTGACTCGAAAATAACAATCATAAGTAAATCAAATGACGACAAAGAAGAAAATAAAAACAGTACAGAAAAACAATCTCCTTCAGGAGATTCACAGCAGTTACTAAAATGCACCAATGGACTTGCAACATATCTCGATAAATCAAAAATCCATTATGATGGAAATCATTTAACAATAACAGTTAAAAATGGTTTTACAAGGCAACGCATAAATGCCAAAAAGAAAGAGCTTGGAGAAGCTATACGAAAAAGTTATGGAAAACCAGTTCCTTTCAGTATCGTGATCGATGATAATGACGACAAAGAACCAGAAAAAGAAATTCCTGTAAAAAAAGAAATTAACGAAAAACAAACTGTAGACACTCAATTAAAGAGTAAAAACAAAAGAAAAAGTGTGATCTTTGGAAATAAAATAAAAACAGCACCAATACGAATAAATGATATATATGGAGAAATGAAGGATGTCACTGTTCAGGGTAAACTGTTCAAAATTGATCTCTGGAAAGGTCGTGGAACCGTATTAACCTTCAACATTACTGATTTTACAGACTCAATTACCTGTAAAGTCATCGGGAAAAATGCTGAAAAACTTTGTAAAAAACTCAATGAGGGTGATGAACTTCTAGTAAAAGGAAAATTAAATCTTGACAATAGAACCAATGAAGAAACAATTTTACCCAAAGACATAAATGAAATTGAATTACCGAAGCGTATAGACAACGAATCACCAAAAAGGGTTGAACTGCACCTTCATACAAAAATGAGTGCGCTTGATTCTGTACTTGACGTAAAGGAATTATTTGAAACGCTTAAACGCTGGGGGCATGATTCGGTAGCACTTACAGATCATGGCGTGGTCCAGGCAATACCAGAATTTTTCCGTGAAGCCACAAAGGCAAATATTAAACCTATATACGGCATGGAAGGTTATATGGTGAATGATTCAGAACCAATAATACGATATCTCTATAATAAAAATCGAAAACTCGAAGATACTACCTATGTCGTTTTTGACCTTGAGACCACAGGACTGGATCCTACAAGTGATGAGATCATTGAAATCGGTGCAATAAAAATGAAAGAAAAAAAGATCATTGACAAATTTAATACACTGGTAAAACCTACACAACCTCTTAGTGAAATCGTACAAAAGATCACAGGAATCACCGAAAAAGATCTAAAAGAATCTCCTTCAATTCATGAAGTACTTCAGCAATTTCTTGATTTTTGTGAGGACTCGGTGCTTGTCGCTCATAATGCTTCTTTTGATTACAGATTTGTGAGAAACGCTGTGAAGGAAATATATTCAAAAGAATGGAACCCTCCATATATTGACACCCTATCCCTTTCAAAAACGTTATTGAAATCTAAGAGTTATTCTCTTGACAATGTCGTAAAAAGATTGAAAGTAGGACAGTTCGATCACCATAGAGCTCAAGAGGACGCACGGGTAACCGCAGAAGTATTTAAAAAACTGATCTCAATGGCAAAGAAACGGGGAATAATGGAAATCCAGGAACTGGATAAACTGAGAGAAAATATGAACATCAGAAGTGTCAGACCCAACCATGTTTCTATTCTTGCAAAAAACAAAGATGGTCTGAAGAACTTATACAAGCTTGTAACGTTATCCCATACGGAATACTTCCATGGAAAGCCCCGTATACCAAAAAGTGTGTTGAATCAGTATCGCGATAATTTATTGATCGGTTCCGCGTGTGTCTCAGGGGAGCTGGCAAAAGCGTACATAGACGGTGCCAATGAAGCAGAACTTAAGGAAATCGCCAAGTTTTTCGATTACATTGAGATCATGCCTCTGGATGTAACAGCAAAGGGTAACAACGATGCAAGAACCAGTGAAGAAAATCTAAAAAGAATGTATCGTACACTCTATAAAATTGGGAAAGAACTGAATATTCCTGTTGTGATGACAGGAGATGTTCACTTTTTGGAACCCCATGATGACTTTTTCAGATCTGTGGTTCAGGCTGCTCAGGATTATCCTTCCTTTGACAAACAACCAGCTGTATATTTGAGAACCACAGAAGAAATGTACGAAGC
>JBNGCV010000017.1:29085-32177 GCA_049975465.1 Kosmotogaceae bacterium
AATCCATTGATTCCTCATTATGCATGCCCTTCTTGCCACTATTTCGAAACACCAAAGGACTACGATTCAGGTTATGATTTACCCGATAAAGAATGCCCAAACTGCGGAGAAAAATTGAAAAAAGATGGACAAAATATTCCTTTCGAAACCTTTTTGGGTTTTGAGGGAGATAAAGTTCCCGATATTGATTTGAACTTTTCGGGAGAATATCAGGAGAAAGCCCACGAATTTCTTGAAAACCTCTTTGGAAAGGACCATGTGTTCAGGGCTGGAACTATCAGCACGCTGGCAGCCAGAACTGCCTATGGCTTTTCAAGAGCTTACATGGAAAAAACAAACCGACGTTTAAAAAGAGCGGAAATAGACAGGGTGGTACTCTCCTTATTGGGTGTAAGAAGGACTACAGGACAACATCCCGGAGGCTTGATGATTGTCCCCAAAGATAAAGATGTTCACGATTTTACCCCTGTCCAGTATCCAGCAAATGATACGAGAGCATCGATCAAAACTACCCATTTTGCTTATGAAGTTATTCACGACGACTTGGTTAAAATAGACGCTTTAGGACATGACGATCCAACATTCATAAGGATGTTAAAAGACATTTCCGGCATAGATCCCATGGAAATACCCATGAACGATCCAAAAACGCTTTCAATTTTCTCATCACCTGAATCCCTTGGCCTTAATAAGAGAGAACTTGGGATAGACGTAGGTACCATTGGTATCCCTGAATTTGGTACTCAATTTGTTCAAAGTATGCTTCAGGAAACAAGACCCGGTACCTTCGCTGATCTAGTAAGAATATCGGGGTTGTCTCATGGAACAGATGTCTGGCTTAATAATGCTAGAAACTGGATTAGTTCAAAAAAAGTAAGTTTATCAGAAGTCATAGCATGTAGAGATGATATTATGAATTATCTCATCTCAAAGGGTATCAAACCACTTAAGGCATTCAAGATTATGGAAAAAGTCAGAAAAGGAAAAGGTTTAACTGAGGAAGATATTGACATAATGAAAAAAAGCAACGTTCCCGAGTGGTTTGTTGAATCATGTCACAGAATAAAATATCTTTTCCCAAAGGCACACGCTGCCGCCTATGTAAGCATGGCTTTCAGGGTTGCTTATTTTAAGGTTCACCACCCAATGGCCTTTTACGCTACCTATTTCACAATAAAGGGGGCAGACTTCGACGTTGATTACGCCCTTTGTGAACCTGATGAAATTAAGAAAGAACTTACCAATCTTGCCATCATGCAGGACAAAAACGTTAAAGACAAAAACAGAGAAACGCTATTAAAAGCAATACTTGAGATGAAACTCAGAGGATTTGATTTCTTACCTGTTGATCTTGAAAAATCAGACCCGGTTAAATTTCTTATAGAAGAGGACAAATTAAGAATACCTTTCTGCAGAATAAAGAATTTCGGTATTAAAGCTGCCCTATCAGTGGCAAAAGAAAGAAGAAAAAAACCTTTCACATCTATAGAAAATCTTGTTAGTAGAACGGCTGTCAACAAAACCACTGTAGAGGTTTTACGAAAGTACGGAACATTAAAAGATCTTCCAGAAAAAGAACAAATTACTCTCTTCTAAGCGGGTATGGAGATGGAGTTCAAACTCAGTACAAAAGAGCATGCTAAATTACTAGAGATCTGTGAAAAGTTTGCTGGTTCTGTAGAACCAGGATATCGTTACATTCATTTTTACTACTGGAAAGGCTTGAAAATTTTCGTAACAGATGGTTGTGGAAAACTGGAGATACCTCTAAACAATAAAATTAAAGCCTTTGATGGTTCCTATGCTTTCCCCATTGATAGAGCCAAAGTATTGAAAGAACAGAGAAACGATAATATTGATATCTGGATAAAAACCAGGGGTAAGGATCTTCTCATAACTACACTGGAAGAAACCCTTGAGCTAAAAAATTCCTTCAGTTCGGAAAGACCCAAGATGGAGAGAAAATTTGAAGGACTTTTTGATCAAAAGCTTACTGTTTTCAAGAAAGCTATAAACTTCGCTTCATCTCCAGGTGACGAAGGAGATACACTTGGCCTGGTAAGCACTTCGAATAAGACAGCAGTAATCGCTCAATCATCCAATCTGACAACCATTTCGTTCCTTAGCACTGATATCGACAGAGAACTTTCCGTTGCGTTTCCTTATGTAACAGCAAGACATCTGGTGAAAACACTGGAACATATAAAAGCTGAAAAAGTAATCGTAGGAGAAGGCATACGGGATCTGGGTTTAAAAATAGGTAAGTTGCTATTTTCAATATGTAGAGACACTGAAGCACAGGTAAACAGGGATATTCTAAATCTTCCGGAAGCCGTTAAAAAATCTTCGACCTTCAGTAAAAATCACTTCCAGTACGCCCTGAGAAAAATGTGCCGGGTAGTGGGCAGAGGGTTTAGCGTATTGTTAATACAGAATGAAAAAGGAACCCAGCTTTTATCTAAAGCGGGTAATACAAAATATGAGATTAAAATAGATAAAACACCTTACAAAGAACAAATAATTGCCAAAGTTGAACCTCACCGACTTAGGTCAGCTATAAGCAGAATGGGTGGAGAAAGAATAAATATAACCACATTTAACAAACAGATGGTTATCCATGATAAAGCAAAGAGATATTTTGCTCTTTTTCCAATTATTTAATCTTGGGATAATAGAGAGATTTACGCTCTTCACAATATTATGCAGTACAAAATGTTGCCATGTAATTATCTCATAGCAAAATAGATTTTTTCAGTAAATCCGGAGTAAGATATTACTGGAATTACATTATTGGCTATATGTAGGTGATAATAATGAAAAAACAGGATAATTTTATTGGTTTTGTAATTGCAATTATCGGAGGATTTGGACTGGGATTATTGTTAGGTAGTGAATTTTCAGGTACGACCATAACAATTTTAGGTGCTGTATTATTAGTTTTCACTATAATTTCCATAATTTTCCTTTCAACTCACAAAGAAAAATGATACTTTAGTTATTCAAATATAAGAGAATATTTTTTGTAATGAATAATATTTGGTTGAGTGGCCCAGGGGGATTTCACCCCCAGGCTCTCCCAAAACCGGACATGA
>JBNGCV010000018.1:0-22307 GCA_049975465.1 Kosmotogaceae bacterium
ATCTTACAATTGATAAAAGCATTTATAAAATAATTGTTTACGTGCTGATCAAACACTGTCTGATATTACAAAATATTTCTACATGTTAACTCATCCATATACGAGAACTACTTATAATACCAAACTATTCACAGTTTTTCTTCTTTAATCGGCATCATTTAACATTCATACTAATAACAAGCGCTCAGCGACTGCATTAAATGATATTTACCTTGACATTTAGTCATATTGTACATCATACATTATAAATTCAAGTAAACAGTGTTTATTTAATAAAAACCGTTAGTATGAGGATGACTTTCATGGATAATCAACTATCATTGCAACTAATTTTAACTGAGTTGGTTTAATAACATTTTGGAAAATTATCTATTTAAGTTATTATTAAAATGTAATGCTTTTTTTGTTGGCGAAATTGCTGAACCGGTTAAGTAAGAGGTGTGTATTATTTATGTCAGAAAAAGTAGTATCTAAAACAATTACAATAGCTGACATAGCAAAAATGGCAAATGTTTCAAAGGCCACCGTATCATACGTTATCAATAACAAAAAAGGCGTAAGTCTCGATGTTAGAAAGAAGATCCAGAGAATAATCAAAGAATCAAATTACAAACCAAATACTATGGCGAGAGCTCTTGCAGGAAAACGCACAAACTCTGTTGGGCTTATAATACCTGATATAAGTGATATGTTCTATGCCAATATTATCCGAGGAGTGGAAAAAGCTTCAGGTAAGTTTGGATATTTTTTGAACCTATTTACCACTCACGCTAATCCTGAAAAGGAACACGAAGTCTTTGATTTTTTTACTTCTTCAATGGCAGATGGCGTTATAGTAATGACCTATTTTGTGGGAAAAGAGGTAACGAGAAAACTAAAGCAAAGAAAGATTCCCTTTGTATTTTTAGATTTTCCATATGATGACGATATATATAGCGTTTCTGTTGATAACTTTGAAGGTGGATTTAAGGCTACCAATTATCTAATTTCTCTTGGACATAAAAAAATAGCATTTGTTCATGGACCAGAAGCAGCAAGAGATAGCAAAGCACGATATCATGGTTATCTCAAAGCATTAGAAGAACATAATATACCCTTTGATGAGGATCTTGTTTTAAAAGGGGATTTTCTCAGACAGAGTGGTTTTAAGGCAGCAAAAAAGCTTATAGAGAACAAAAAAATGCCAACTGCGTTATTTGCAGCCAACGATCAGATGGCACTGGGCGCAATGTCCGCATTCAAAAAAGAAGGTTATAGAATACCTGAAGATATATCCATAATTGGTTTTGATAACACTGAAGCCAGCTCATTTTCTAAGCCCACTTTAACTACCATTATGCAGCCCATATTTGAAATGGGTTCACTCGCAGCAAAAACATTGATCAGCCTTATTAATGGAAAAACACCAGAAAAAAAGCGCTATTTACTAAAAACCAGATTGATTGAAAAACAGTCCTGTAGCTACTGCAACAGCAGGTAAACGAATGTTTTTAGTTCAATGTTAAATCTATATTTGAGATAACTGAACCGGTTAAGTAAGGAGGAAATGGTGTGTTTGATAACAAATTTGGAAAATTCATCGAAGATGGCAAAGAATATCTAATAAAAACTCCAAAAACTCCAAGACCATGGATCAACGTAATCTCTAACGGAGATTACGGCATGGTGATGTCCAATACAGGGTCTGGCTACAGCTGGAGAACCCACGCGTCAATTAACAGAATCACCCGCTGGGAGCAGGACCTTATTAAAGATGAATGGGGAAAATACATTTATATTAAAGACAACGAAACCGGTGATTACTGGTCTCCAACATGGAAACCTGTCTGCCAAGACATAGATTCATTTCAAGTCGTTCATGGTACAGGTTATTCAACCTTCAAAACGGAATACAACGGCATTCAGTGCATAACCACATATCTTGTAACGAAAAAATATCCCGCAGAATTGTGGAAATTAACTATCAGAAATAAAACCAAAAAACTACGGAAATTGTCTATTTTCACATATCTTGAATGGAATCTGGGCTTTGCACCTGACTGGCACAGAGAATTCCACAAATGTTTTCTGGAAACAGAATTCGTTGACAGTAAAAACTGCATAATGGCAAACAAAAGATTGTGGGAAGTGCCAGGAAAAAGAGGAGCCCACTGGAATCATGATTGGGATTATACTGCATTTCACTGGGTTAACCAGAAAACCTCTGCAGCGACAGGGTCAAAAGAGGATTTCTTGGGAATGTATAGAAGCCTTAAAAATCCTATGGCAATTGAAAAAAACAGTCTTGAGAATAAATTTGGTAAATGGGAAGATGCAATTGCTTCTTTAAAAACCGATCTTGAGCTTTCACCCCATGAGGAAAAAACTATTGTTTATGGACTCGGTGTAGTAAAAAACAATCACGAAAAAGGTTTGATGAATGAAATCATTTCACATTACAGCAAATCCAAGAATGTGGATGAAGAACTTGAACAGATAAAGAAAATGTGGACAGAATTTTGTGAAAAAACATGGATAGATACTCCAGATAATGGATTTAATATAATGTTCAACATCTGGCTAAAATATCAGGCCATATCAGGAAGGATTTGGGGAAGAACAGCATATTATCAAACAGGTGGGGCCTATGGTTTTAGAGATCAGTTACAGGACAGTCAAATTTTCCTTTATCTTGATCCTGAAAAAACAAAGGAACAAATTAGACTTCATGCAAGACATCAGTTTTCAAATGGCAAGGTGTTGCATTGGTGGCATCCCCTTACTGAAGAAGGACTGAAAAACGAAATCTCGGATAACTTACTCTGGTTAGCATACATAACGATTAAATATCTTAAAAATACGGAAGATTTTGATATTCTCAATGAAGAAATTGACTATTACGATGGTGGAAATGATAGCCTTTATATACATTGCTGTAAAGCCATTGATTCCGTTCTTAAAAGAATGGGACCACATTCGTTACCGCTCATCGGTGGAGGTGACTGGAACGATGGTATGAACGCGGTAGGAATTGATGGTAAAGGCGAAAGTATCTGGCTGGCACATTTCTTGACAGGCATACTTGAAGATTTCACATTTATAACCGAGTTTATGAATGATACCAAACACACAGTTAACTACAAAGAAACCTCCGAAAAATTAAAACGATCTATAAACGAATATGGTTGGGACGGGGAATGGTACATTCGCGCCTTTAAAGACAATGGTGATCCCATAGGAAGTTCAAGATGCAACCAGGGAAAAATTTATCTAAATGCTCAAACCTGGGCAATATTAAATGATACAGCACCAATGGAGAGAAAAAAGACCGCTTACCAATCTGCTAAGAAATATCTGTTTAAAGAATATGGTCCTATACTTTTTTCACCAGCATACAGTGGTCCAGACCCCGAAATAGGTTATCTGACAAGATATGCCCCGGGTACAAGAGAAAATGGAGGATTGTACACACATGCCGGGACATGGGCCGTTATGGCTTCCTCAAAGATGAAAGATAAAGATGCATTCGAGGTTTATAAGAGCTTCATGCCCATATACCGCGCAACAAATCCCGAGAAGTACAAGGTAGAACCATATGTTACTCCGGGAAATGTTGATGGCCCCGATTCAAAATATTTTGGCAGGGGTGGTTGGACATGGTATACAGGTTCCGCCACATGGTACTTTATTGCAGGTATTGATGGAATATTAGGAATCAGGGCAACATGGAGTGGCCTGCTGATTGATCCAAATATCCCTGAACAATGGGGAAAAGTAGAAGTGAAAAGACTCTTCAGAGGAAGATTATACAAAATCACAATCAATAACAAAGGACAAAGATACCAATTGTTTGTAAATGGTAAGGAAATCAAAGGTAAAGAGATAACTCATGAAAGGGGAAAAGAACCCGTTATCGTGGAGGTAAATATTTAAATGGAGGTGAGTTGTATGAAGCGTTCTTCAATCATTATCACTTTTTTACTGCTCTTTGCATTAACTTTGTTTGGGCAGGCAGTAATTCGTGACATGGAAATCACTGAAGGGATTAACAACGACAACACAGGAGCAAAATTTGAGTTAAACGAAAACTATGTATACTCAGGAAAACACTCAGTTAAAGTGATCCCTTCTGGAGAAGCTCCAGAGACAAAAATGGCTTTTGAATTATCTGGCGAAAGCTTACTAAACTGGAAAGCTAATAATACACTGGAGCTAAGTATTTATATTGAAGAAAATCTTGAAACAGTACCAAACAGTTTCTTTCTGGGAATGGCTGATATAACTGATGGCTGGCAATGGGTAGATGGTGTTTTTACCAGAAAAGAAGTTGAGAATGGCTGGAATATTGTAAGCTACAAACTTTCACCCAAAATGATCAATGTAGACAAAAACGGAAAATATATGCTGTATTTCTCTTTCTTCTTAGAAGATGAGAAAAAAATCCCTCTCAAAGATCCTTTTTACGTAGACCATTGTGCTGCTTTGACTCCCGGAGAGTCAAAGGTTAGAGAATATATCTGGTCATTAAGCACTGCAGAAGAAATAGAAACATTTGATAACGACAACACAGGTGCTACATTCGAACTTAACAAAAAATATGCAGGCAGTGGCTCTGGTTCCATGAAAGTCATACCATCAGGAGAAGCGGTGGAAACAAAAATAGCTGCAGAAATTCCAACAGATAAATATGAGCTGTGGAAAGAATCCAATCAGTTAATAATGAGAGTTTTTCTACCAGAAGAAATGGAGAAATTACCAACCCAGTTCTTCTTTGGAATGGCAGATTTGACAGATGGATGGCAATGGGTTGGTGGAGTTTTTAGTGAAATAGATGAGGTTACACCCGGCTGGAATGATATCCCATTTAAACTTTCTGGTGATATGCAGAAACTAAAATCTGAAGGAAAATACAAAGTTTATATTGCATTCATTGGATATGAAGGCGGAGATAAAGCACCTCTTACTGATCCATTCTATGTTGATGGAATGTATGCGATAACCACAGAAGAAATTACTCGAGAAGAAAAAATAGCAATGGTACCAGCTCAAATAAAGGAAGAAGTAAAAAAGCTCACAGAAATGGGAGATGACGAACTTTTAGAAGCTGTACAAGAAAAGACATTTCAGTATTTTTGGAAAGAGGCAAATCCAGAAAACGGTCTTGTTAAAGACAGAAGTTCAGATGATTCACCATGTAGCATTGCGGCAGTTGGATTTGGTCTTTCTTCAATTCCCGTAGCTATCGAAAGTGGCTGGATCACCAAAGAAGAAGGTTACAATCGGGCACTAACCACTCTTGAAACATTTACAAGTGGTGGTGTGGAAGGTAAGAACGGTTTTTACTATCATTTTGTGAATATGGAAACAGGCAAGCGCGCCTTGAACTCTGAAATTTCATCAATCGACACTTCTTTGTTCATTGCTGGAGCTCTAACAGTTGGGCAATATTTTGAAGGTACTGAAGTGAATAAACTCGCAACTGAATTATACAAGAAAGTAGATTGGCGATGGATGCTTGCAGGTGGCAATACATTATCAATGGGCTGGAAGCCTGAAGCAGGATTTTTAGGAGCAAGATGGGATTCCTTCAATGAAGGTATACTTGCATATGTACTGGCAGTAGGTTCACCAACACGTTCGATCCCTGCTTCAACCTGGGATAATATCTATCGCCCGGTACATGATACTTATATTCGATTACCTCAGGAAACACTTTTCGTTTACCAGTATCCAAATGTCTGGGTAGATTTCAGGAATAAAGTCGATCATTATGCGAATTATTTTAACAATGCAGCAGTGGCTTCCCGCTATAATTGGCTTTTTACGTTCTCCAACA
Source organism: Kosmotogaceae bacterium (assembly GCA_049975465.1). GTDB lineage: Bacteria > Thermotogota > Thermotogae > Petrotogales > Kosmotogaceae > JASMTM01. The sequence continues at coordinate 5,816 of JBNGCV010000018.1, forward strand.
GATTTCGATATGAGACTTACACTGAAGATATATGGGGTTTAAGTGCATGTGATGGACCAAATGGTTATAAAGCCTATGGTGCATCAGAAGGAAATCACGATGGAACAATTGCACCCTACGCTTCTATAGCCTCTATTCCGTTTACACCCGATTTGTCCAAAAAATCATTAAGAGCTATGCTGGAGGATCAAGGACCACTAATCTGGAACAAATATGGCTTTGTAAGCGGCTATAATATTGACGCTAACTGGTATTCTGAAGAGAACATTGGAATAGATCAAGGTGATTTGCTCCTCATGATTGAAAACTACCAAACAGGAATGATATGGGAATACTTCATGAAAATCCCAAACATTCAAACAGCTCTGAGAAAAATCGGGTTTAAAGAAAACGATGTTGAATATGCTGTAACACCTGAATATGCTGAGGAATTTGAAGAACTTAAAATGGCTCCTTCCCAAAAAGAAGCCTTTGCTCAAAAAGCTGATGAAACTATTAAGATTGACGGAACTCTTAAAGAGTGGGAAGACGCAGAAAAATATGCGGTAGATGAAGATATGAATGTCCCTGCTGGTGGAATTCAAATTGTAAACAAAAGAGAGCAGATATTGCACAGTTATTTCTATATCAAGTGGAATGAAGATAATCTCTACATAGCTGCAGAGGTTTATGACGAGTACCTGGTAATTAATTTTGGTCCCGATGCCAAGGGTGGCTTCTATCAGACAGATTCTGTTGAATTTTACATTGACCCATCAAAAGCTGGTTCAAATGCTGGATTATTAAAACTTGCCATACTTCCTTTTGATACAGAAGGCAATCCTCATGCGGCGAGACATGAAGATGCAAATCCAGGACCTGTTGAAGAAGTTGCACCAGATATTGAGTATGCGACAGAGAAAACCGACTATGGTTATAACCTTGAAGTTAAGATTCCTTTCAAATATCTCAAGATAAACCCACGATCAGGAACTGAATTAGGATTTAGCTATACTATTCATAATTCAAACAAAAAAGACGCACAGCCCGGACAATACGTTAGAGAAAACATCCTATCCTGGACGAACATACCCGAAGTCTGGGCCTCACCAGACAAATGGGGAACACTGATTCTTGAATAAGGAGGTGTACCAATGAACAAGAAAATTCTTTTATCAATTATTGTTCTCTCGATTTTTTCTGTTTCGATTTATAGTTCAACAGTAAAGATCTGGGCAATGGGTGAAGAAGCGAAACAACTCGGAAAAATTGCCAGTGTTTTTGAAGAACAGAATCCAGACATAACAATAGATGTTCAGGCAATACCCTGGGATAATGCTTATGATAAGTTACTTACAGGAATCGCTGCTAGAAGACTACCAGATATTGCTCAAATGGGCACTACCTGGATGGCTGGCTTTGGTGCCATGGGAGTTTTCGAAGACCTAACACCATATATTGAAAAATCAGACATTATTACTGAAGATCATTTTTTCGATGCTTCCTGGCAAACCGTATCATTGCAGGACGGAATATATGGAATTCCATGGTATGTTGATGTTAGAGTAATGTTCTACAGAACAGATCTTCTCAAAGAAGCAGGTTACGATAAAGCACCTGACAATTGGGAAGAGCTTTATGAAGTCTCGAAGAAGCTGGCAGAACGAGAAGGTAATTACGGTATTTCACTTATGACAAACGAAGTACAGCAATTCTTCCCCTTCGTATGGCAAAATGGAGGAAGAATACTTGATGACGAAGGAAATATCGTGGTTGACTCTCCTGAATTTATCGAAGCTATAGAATATTACGCAAGATTTTTCAAAGAAGATATTTCACCTAAAGGTGGCGGAGGAAATATTATTCAGGAATTTGCTTCCGGTTATACTCCCATTTATTTCTCTGGTCCTTGGATGGTAAGCCTAACCAGACAACAAACACCACAAATTGATGGAAAATGGGATGTAGCTTTAATGCCAAAGAAAGAATCACGAGCTTCATTTATTGGTGGTAGTAACTGGGTTTTGTTCAACACATCAAAAAATAAAGAAGATGCCTGGAAATTCATCGTATTTATGTCATCGCATGATACACAACTGGAATGGTACAACATCCTGGCTTCTCTCCCGGCTGTAAAATCAGTGTGGGAAGAACCAGCGCTTGCTGAAAAACCTATGATCAGTCTCTTTGGTGAACAATTAGAAGATGCACAAGCACCATTAACTATTCCTGAATATGAAGAGATTGCAAGCGCAATATCAAGAAGACTTGAAGAAGCATGTTACGGTGTTAAGACTCCAGAAGAAGCAGCATTAGCAATGAAAAGAGATATCGAGAAGATTCTAAGATAGTCAAAATAACCACCCTTTATTTTGAAGGGTGGTTATTATTTTTTATAAAGGGAAGATGATCTATGAAAACCCGTTTTCTGTCAATAATTTTATTCATCGGACCCTCGATAGCACTGATGTTTACTTTTCTTATAATACCCATATTTGTTTCATTCTTCTTGAGTTTAACCAATTTTGACGCTTTTGCAATGTATGACTGGAGCAAGGCCAGTTTCATTGGGTTTGAAAATTTTATTGAGCTATTTAAAGATGAGTTATTTTGGAAAGCCTTATTTAATACTTTTTATTGTTTAATCGTTGCATTACCTGTAACGGTTATACTTGCACTCGGTTCAGCCATATTATTAAATAGAGAACAAACATACTTCAAAAACTTCTTTAAAGTAAGCTATTATTTAACCTTTATAACCAATACTGTTGCCATTGCCATTGTTTGGAGATGGATATTAAACTCACAATATGGAATCATGAACTACCTCTTAGGATTAATCGGTATCGATGGGCCAAACTGGCTGGGAGATCCTGCATGGGCAATGCCATCGGTAATAATGCTTGTAGTTTGGCGAGCTATTGGATACAACATGATTCTATTTTTAGCAGGATTGCAGAATATTCCAGAATATTTATATGAGGTTGCAGAACTGGATGGTGCCACAAGATGGCAAAAATTTATCCATGTCACATTGCCAATGTTGAGACCTACTATGCTTTTTGTGACAGTGATGATGATGATAGGTTATCTGCAACTCTTCCAGGAACCATATATGCTAACTGGTGGAGGTCCGCTAAATTCTACGTTATCAATTGTTCTATATCTCTATGAGCAGGGATTCCAGTACTTCAATCTTGGATATGCCTCAACCATAGCTGTCGTTCTCTTCCTGATAATAATGGGAATGACATTACTACGGATGAGAGCAACAAAATCAACATAAGGGGGGATATAAGTGAGAAAGAAAAAAACATCAATTTTTGGTCAAATAGGTGTCCACACAGTTTTGTTTTTTGGCTCCCTAATAATGATAGTCCCCTTTGCATGGATGGTTTCAACATCCTTTAAACTACCAGAAGAAGTCTATCTTATTCCCCCAAGATGGATACCCAATAACCCCACATTAGAAAACTACACAGATCTCTTTGATGCCATGAATTTTGGTAGACCGTTTATTAATACAATTATAGTCGCACTATCTATCACATTTCTTTCTGTAATGTTGTCTTCTATGGCAGGTTATGGGTTTGCGAAGTTTAAATTTAGAGGAAGAGAAAAACTCTTTCTCATTGTTCTAGGTACACTTATGGTTCCTGGTCAAATAACAATGATTCCTGTTTTTCTCATGCTAAATCAGATGGGGCTTGTAAATACTTATGCGGGATTGATATTTCCACCAATCGCAAATGCATTCAACATATTTTTCATGAGGCAATTTATCAAATCACTTCCTGATGAATTGATTGACGCAGCCAAAATGGATGGTGCAAACGAGGGTTTCATATTTTTTAAGATCATCCTTCCTCTTGCCAAGCCGGCACTTGCTGCCATAACGATTTTTACATTTACAGGTTCATGGAACTCTTTCCTGTGGCCATTGATTATTGCACAGGACGAAAGCATGTACACATTACCGGTCGCTGTTTCCGTTCTTGGTGGGCAGTATACGGAAAGGATAGCTCTTCAAATGGCTGGAGCCTGTATAGTTATAGCGCCTTTAATAATAGTATTCCTTATTGCTCAGAAATATTTTATAAAAGGCATTGCGCTGACCGGTTTGAAAGGATAAATTTCACAAATAATCAAAAAAGCCAGTTTCAACCTGGCTTTTTTTGATTTTCTTTCAAACTATTTTGGAACAGAGTAATCTATAAACAATTCAATCGAATCCTTACCTTTCACATTCACTTCAAATCTAAATTCCCCCGCAGGATTTACTGAGATATCTACAGAACTATCGTTTAGAAGCACATTGTTGATCTGTGCATTAACTGGTAAAGAATCTTCTATGTAAACTGTTTGTTCTTCGTTAGATAGATTTGTTACGGTATAATAATTCTCATATTCCCTCATGTCATGATATAAACCATCATATTTTCTAACAAATCTTCCCTTTACCTCAATAGAACGAGAAGCTCCTTTTAGCACTAAGTCTTCACCTGAAATTGTTTTGTCTATTACACTGTAGCCTGCATAACGATTACCATCAAAAATTTGAACAGTTCCCCCGGGTAACTCAAAATCAAAATCCTCTGAAATATAATCAATGAAAGCACTTTCCAGCTGACCAGAATATGTTGGTCTAAACACATATTCTTTTCTTAAATCAACCATATCCGAGAAAAACGTGTACTCTACCTTTGTATCTTTTAGAGGGGTTTCAACCGAGTAAACCCGAATATCTGGTGTACTTTCAATCATACCAACCGCTTCAGTAGCAAACGCTTTTACCTGATTATCCATACCTCTTCCAACAACATTTTCAACAAATTGAGGAGCTTTGACATTTCCTGAAACCAGATACAACTCCCTGTTTCCAGTAAGAAAACCGAGATCAATAATATAGTTGCCAGTTAATTTAGCCTTATCTTCTTCAATATCAATTCTGTAACTGGTATTCCACTGAGTTCCTCTTAATAAGTAAGAATAGGTGAGTTTTCCTTCAAACACAGAGGGAAAATCAATATTTACTGCATAACTATTCCTGTAATCTGTGTTTTCAAAGATAGGATATCCCTGAGGTCTGTAATATAGCTTCCCACACTGATCCTTTAAAACAGGAAGACTTGAAATAACTGTTAAACTCAACTTTTTGCCACTTTCAAAAACAAATTCAATTACTTTATCAAGATTTTTCTCGTAAAGAGTAGTAAGACTATCAGGTCGGGTAAAACTAATTTGAGTATGTGAAGGAGCATTATTTAGCATAAAACTATTTTCATCAAATGATACGCCGTTTGGTATTTCTATCGTGTATTGATCTGCACTAATCTCAACCTCACCAACAACAAAAGAGAAGTTGTTAAAAACAAATATCGTTTCACTAGAAAAAACCATAGCACCAATTATCAGACAGAAAATTCCCAAAATAAGAAAAGATCTTCTCACTAAAATCACCACCCTGCAAATGGAATTAATACTGATATTAGACGTTGTAGAATATGCTACAGTTCTTTTCAAAAAATAATAATTAGGAAAGCTAACCTTGACATAAGTTATCAGGCGTTTTATGATTGTTCTAGATAAAAAAATATTTATTTTGATACAGTAAATTTTGGAGGTTTTATGCTTTTAAAGAGATTTATTTCCTATTATAAACCACACTTAAAACTATTCATACTGGACATGACCTGTGCTTTCTTAATGTCAGGAATTGATCTAGTATTTCCGGTTTTTACCCAGCAGGTACTCGATGTTCACATCCCCAACGGCAACATGAGAGCTCTTTTAATTATGGCACTTGTTATGCTTGGTCTATATATCGTTAGGGCTGCATTTCATTATATTGTTAACTACTGGGGACATGTTGTTGGCGTCAGGATGGAATACGACATGAGGAATGATATATTTTCACATCTTCAAACACTTTCATTCAGTTACTTCGATAACGTAAGGACAGGAAAAATAATGTCCAGGATTGTAAACGACTTGAGAAATGTGACAGAGCTTGCACATCACGGGCCTGAGGATTTATTTATTTCAATGGTTACATTGATTGGTGCATTCATAATTCTCATGTTTACAAATGTCTGGTTAACACTTATTATTTTTGCATTCATACCCTTCATGCTGTGGTTTGGAATGAATAAAAGAAAAAAGATGGGAAAAGCTTTTAGGTATGTTAGAAGAAGAATTGCAAACGTAAATGCCAGACTGGAAAACAGCATTTCAGGTATAAGGGTTGCTCAGTCGTATACAAATGAAGATCATGAAATGGATAAATTTGATGAAGGTAATCAGGAGTTCAAAGAATCTAGAGAATATGCCTTTAAAACAATGGCGGAATTCACAACAGGAATTAACTTCTTTTCAAATATGCTGAAATTAGCTGTCCTGGCGTTTGGTGGTTTCTTTTATTTTAAAGGTTACATTACTTTTGGATCTCTGGTAGCCTATTTCTTATATATTGAGATCTTCCTTCAACCCATAAGACGACTAATGCAGTTTACACAGCAGTTTGAAGAAGGCATGGCAGGATTTGAACGATTTGTTGAAATAATGGAGACCAAACCCGCGATTAAAGACAAAGAGGATGCCGTAGAACTTAAGAATATAAAAGGAGATATCGAAATAAAGGATGTAACGTTCTCGTACAATGGTGGTGGAAATGTGCTGGAAAATATTAATCTTTCCATACCTTCGGGACAGACACTGGCACTGGTTGGGCCATCAGGAGGCGGAAAAACTACATTGTGTCATTTAATACCCAGATTTTATGAAATAGATAAAGGACAAATAACTATCGATGGTATTGATATCAGGGACATAAAATTGAGGTCTCTGAGAAAGAATATTGGCATTGTCCAGCAGGATGTTTTCCTTTTTGCTGGCACCATTAAAGATAATATTGCATACGGAAAAGGCGATGCCACGTACGATGAGGTTATTGAAGCAGCGGAAAAAGCTAATATTCATGACTTTATAATGTCCCTTGAAAATGGATACGAAACCTACATTGGTGAAAGAGGAGTTCTCCTATCTGGTGGACAGAAACAAAGAGTTTCTATTGCTAGAGTATTCCTGAAAGATCCCCAGATCCTTATTCTGGATGAAGCAACTTCTTCTCTCGATAACGAAACAGAATTGAAAATTCAAGCTTCCCTTCTAGAGCTATCTAAAGGAAGAACTACCCTTGTAATTGCACACAGACTTTCTACAATAAAGCATGCCGATGAGATTGTTGTAATAACACAAAAGGGTATAATTGAACGGGGTAGTCATGAAGTGCTCCTTGAAAAAGGTGGCCATTATTCAAGGCTCTATAAAGCACAATTTAAAGGCTATATCCCTGATATGTAATTTACAAGGGGGTAAAAAAATGGATAAACCAGTAAAAATCATTCCTTATAATCCACACTGGCCGGAAGTTTTTCAAAAAGAGCGCTCAAAAATGAGGATTGAGTTTGGTAATGAAAGTATCAATATTGAACATATTGGAAGTACGTCTGTTCCATATTTATGCGCCAAACCAATTATTGATATCATGATAGGAATTGAAAGAATAGAAGATTTTGAAAAACTTATTAAACCCCTTACCGCACTGGGTTACAAATACCAGCCGGAAGCTGAAGATTCAATACCTGAAAGGCGTTATTTTGATAAGCCTGGTTTTCATATACATATGGTGGAAAGAAATTCTGACTTTTGGAGGACACATATTTTCTTTAGAGAATATTTAAGAAATCATCCCGATGTACGTGATGAATACTGTAAACTGAAAATGGATCTCGCCAAAAAATATCAATTCCAGAGAAAAGAATACACAAAATCAAAGGAACCATTTATTAAGAGAATACTTAGAAAGATGGAAATTCAAAGATGAATGAAGAAATAGAAACATATAGAGTTAGATATCATGAAATAGATAAAAATTGGAAACTTACACTCAAATCGATTCTAAATTACTTCAATGATGTTGTTACTCTAGAAAATAAAAACAATCCCCAAAGAAGAAAATATCTTCAAGCTAATGATTTAAATTGGTTGCTCCTAAAATGGCATATAAAATTGAATGGAAAACAACCTATTTTTGGAGATACAATTACTGCGAGAACCTGGCCTCACGCTATGGATAGATACTATGCATATAGAAAATTTGACCTTTCCTTTAATAACGAAACTATCGTTAAAGCCAATTCTTTATGGTTACTCATTGACAGTAAAAAGAAAAAACCCCTTAGGATTAACAACGAGCTTACAAATTTCTATCAGTTATCCGGTAAGGAAAAGCCAATATCTTTTGCTTCAGATAATATTAATAAATCAAATAAATACTCACATAAAGAATTCATAGCACTCGATTCTGATATAGACACAAATCAACATGTAAATAATGTCGTTTATATCCGCTGGATATTGGATAGCCTTCCAAAAGTAACCTACAGAGACTACTCACTTAATGAGATCACTATTTCATACAAAAAAGAAGTTCTCGAAAACGAACGTGTTTCAGTAATCAGCTATTTTGAAAGGAAAAACCAGCTACTTAACCTCTACCATGAAATACTGAAGAACAATCAAACGGTGGTAACTGCCAGTACTTCATGGAATAAAACGTAAGACATTTCTTTAAAAATCAGTTCTGGAGTTTCTGCAAAAACTAAGCAACTTTCCCAAAATACTTTAACGTTCGAAGAGCACGCAAAGTATTCCATCTTCTTGGTTTGCCAGGTGTTTCCATATCAAAATGTACTCTTCCTTTGTGTTTTTGCTGCAAAGGCCAGGTCCCATCTTTTCTTCTTTTCTTTAAAATCAACTCAATGGAATCGTCCATTCTTTTATCGTAGCTTGCACCTGTATTTCTGAAATATTCTAATGACCTTAAAATGTCGTAGTACCAGCGCGAAGGAAAAGACAATCTTGTCATTTTGATATTCATCACTTCACCTGTTCGATGTGATTTAAAAAGTCTATGCTGAAGTAAGAATTCCTGTGCTCTTTTCTCAGCTGATAAAATCCCTTTATTTTTGTACTGTTTTCCTGTTTTTCTGAATTCTAGCAAACCTTCAAGTACGTTTATAGTAGTATGTACAGAGCTATGTGTTGCCCCTTCTTTATAACGGCAGTTCCAGCCGCCATCTTCAAATTGCTTCTCAAGTATGTAATCTACATAAGGCTTATACTTGTCATCAAGAACACAAAAATATGAATAAAACCCAAGTGACATACCGGTAATACATAAATCTCCGCTTTTTCCATGTCCCCTATTAATTAGTAATTTTGCAGCTTCTCTGGATTCTTTGTTATAGGTATCTATACAAAGACTCTTAAGGTCCATCAAAGTATAATGAGTAGAAATCCATTTGGGAGAATAAACTCCATTTCCCCATAATCCATCTTTCCCTTTTTTATCAATATAAGCTTTTCCCCAGCCTTCTTTCTCTATTTTCTTTCTAAGATTTTGCAGTTCTTTCGGTTCTTCCATTAAAAGGTCTTTCTTTGTCTGATACTGGATCGATATATCACCATCTAAAAGCCAGTTGATGATCTTTTTATAAGTCATTTCATAACCTTCTTCACAGTTTTTTAAATCCCTTTTGACAAAAGGGCTCATTAATCTTTCCACACAATCAGACTATACACCTTTCTGTTATGACTTTTGAAGTGATTTTTACAGCCGTAAATTAATCAAAAGCTTCTTTGCTTCTTCTACCTTTGGTACTTTCCCACTTATAACGATATTGCCATCAACTGATACAGCCGGAGTAGCAACTACACCTCTTTCCATAATCTCTGATATATCCATTACTTTCACAATTTCCGCATCAAGATTCAACTCTTTTACGGCCTTATTCATAACTCTTTCCGTTTGTTTACATTTTGGGCAGCCAGAACCCAGTATTTCAATTTTCACAAACATCCCTCCAATCGATCAAAATAAATTACCATAAATAAATCCCCAGAAGGTTGAAAATATAATTACTAGTCCAAAATAAGTAAATGCTTTCTTTTTACCCAGCAATTTAACTAACACAATCATGTTGGGCAAAGACAAAGTATATCCTGCCATAAAAAGAGCGAGAGCTGGTCCCTTACCCATGCCCAGCATCATAAAAGATTCAACTATTGGTACTTCAGTCAAAGTAGCAAAATACATTAGGGCACCAAAGACTGAGCCAAAAAGCGTTGATGTTACTCGATTACCCCCTAAGAATAATTGTACAAGATCCTCTGGGAGTGCAACAGTCAATATACCTGCTACAAAAACACCTCCCAAAAGGTATGGGAGGATTTTCTTGGTGAAATCCCAGGTTTCTGTCATCCATGATTTTCTATAAGCTGCTTCGAATTTCATAGCCATTATAACTGTCCCAATAAACAGCCCGAGCATTAAAAATGTTTTTAATAGATGGTTAATACTAAGACCTCCAACAATTAAAAAAGCCAGCTGGAAGCCTATAAATGTTATGACTGCTGATTGTTTTATGTTAGATTTGTCTTCAGCTAAATTAAATCCACCCTTACCCTTTTCTTTAAATATTGCCTGCATTATAATTCCCACAATAATTGCTGAAGTTACTGTAGCAACAAGCCTTACAATTGATAACTCCCATCCCAGTACTGTTCCGGTAAGAAATATCGCTGCAACATTTATGGCCGGTCCAGTAAACAAAAAGGCTACCGCAGGTCCAACACCAGCTCCACGTTTATATATTCCTCCAAAAAGAGGAAGAATTGTACATGAACAGACTGCCAATATTCCTCCTGCAGATGCTGCAATTGGATAGGCAATAATTTTTTTTGCATCAGGTCCAAGATATTTCAGTATTGCTTCTCTTTTAACAAAGACAGAAATGCTACCGGCTATAAAGAAAGCAGGAACAAGGCAAAGTAAAACATGTTCCTTTGCATAAGAACCAAGCATCCTAAATCCATTTAAAATTGCATCCTCAACAATTTTAGAATCGAAGGGCACAATATAGAAGAGCAAAAAACCCGAAATAAGCAGTAAGAATTTCCATAACTCTTTTTTCAAACTATTCTCAACTAGATAATCACCTTCTGGATTTATTATCAGAGATTCTTGATTATTTTTGCTGCTAGATTAATTAGACTGATGATATCTCTGTCATTTATTAATAAATCTTTCCTCTGACCATTTCTTTTTTGGACAATCAATCCAGCATCTACCAAGGCCTTTACATGTCTGGAAAGAGTAGTTGAGTCTATTGGTATTTCTTCATTTAGTTCACACTGACAATATTCGGCCTCTGAAAGCTTTTTTAGTATTTCTATACGCCATTTACAACTTAATGCTTTGAACAACTTAACCATTTCTTCCACATTAAAACCTCCCGATGTATTACTAAAAGCATGATATCATATTATTGCATTGTTGTACAACCAAGAAAGTATCTTTACTGAAATTTTGAAGAATCCTTTAAGTTTCTCCTGAAGATAAAGATGAGCATGGATATTCCTGCGAAGTTACCTTCTTTCAAAACGGAAGAGTAATTTTCCTCCAATGAAAAGCAGTAAAAAACCACACAAAGCAAAAACCAGATTGATTGTTATGAACCTCGAAAGAAACATACCCTCGATTCCCAGCGAGTATCTAAATCCAGCTGCAAAATAAGTAATTGGAAATAGATGACTTATAACTCTCATATATTCGGGCATTATTGAGAAAGGATAATAAACGTTTGAGAAGAGCATCATAATTACAAGGATAACCGTTGTGAAACTCATTGTGGTCCGAAGATCTTTGAATGCCAAAGATAGTGTTGTCCCTATTCCAAATGCAAGGATTAAACCAGTGGTTATTATCGTAATGAATGGAATCCATTTTACATCATAGGTGGTGGAGAAAATCCATCCTGATACATATAAAGTAAGAAACGTTGAAATTAATGAAGGCCAGTATCTATTTGCTGCTATAGAAAGAACATATTCACTTCCTTTAACCGGTGTAACGATAAATCTTTTAATGACTTCACTTTCTTTATGTGTAGCCAACGTTATTGCCATTCCATATACGCCCACCATAATAATCGCCACAGCAACAACTCCAGGTACAATGAAGCTAATCACCGTTAATGAAGCTCCAGTTTCTACTTTTATCGGTTCAATGCCTACAAAACGTGGAATACCGGAAAGCCTTTCGTTTATATCATCTGCCATGAATGATTGTAGTATCATTAGATAATTGTTGTACTGACCAAATGACTGATCATAATAGAAAGTGATTTCTGACGCAGAAGCAGAAACACCAATCTGCGTTTCTCCATCAATAATCATTTCTCTTATCTCTTGGGGATTTTCGACCAGTATTGGGCTTATTCCTGAATTTTTTGCTGCTTTCTCAATCACATTAATGTACTTGCTTGAAAGGTTCTCAGGTATATACATTCCCATCCTCACTTTTACTGTATTTGTTCCCCCTGATAGACCGGCTATAACAAAGCCAAGGATTATCACTATAACAACTGGTAGTATTATTATAGAAATAAGCGATTGCTTATCGCGAATCAATATGAAGAAATTCTTTTTTGTAAATTCAATCAATCTTCTAAAACTAATAATCTTCATCATTAACCCTTCTCGCTCAAACGTCTTGTAAGAGAAAATACTGTACAAATTAACAACCAGATTCCTGGGACTAAATAATTCAAAAGCATTGGTGTTGTTGAATAAGCTACACCCATATATTCCCTCATAGCGTTTGCAGAATAGTAAAGTGGATTCGAGTAGACAAAAATGTTGATATACCAGGGCAAATTGAATAATGGAAAATAGATCCCCGAGAGAAACTGAAGGGGCAAAGTTAGAAATCCCGAAATTGCTCCCTGGGCTGTGGGATTTGTTGAAATAAAACCAAGCGCAAAACCAATTGCTGTATAGACCACGCAAAGGTAAAGATAATATAATATTGCACCTGGTGAAAACAAAGAAACTGTTGCCTTGAGCAAATAGATTCCAAATAAACCCAAACCAATGTACTGAACTACCATAATAAAAATTCGTGAAAAAGTGAATCCAAAATAGAAAGAAGATAACGGTACTGGTGTTGTAGCATATTTTTTCAAAATGTTGAATCGTCTCATTATTGCTATTTTGGGTCCAACGAGAAAGGTCCCCGACATGAAAACGGCGATAACAATTATGCCCGGAGCTACAAAATTCGTATAGGATGGTGAATCCATTATTGCTCCTATTGTCTCACTATTAACTTTTACCTGATCGACATCGTAATTGAAATCCTTAGCCAACTGGGAATTTACATTGCTTAAAACAGCTTCAATAGTACCTCTCGCGAAATTCGAAGAAGCTCTACTGGGCACAAAATATATCTTTAAATTTGCCTGCGAGAATGGTAATCCCAGACTGCTTGAAAGTGCGAGTCCAGCAAATTTCGTGTTGAAATTTTTAGGTACAACGATTAATATATCAGCCCGGGCATATTCCAATAACTGAATGGCATAATTCTTTTCTTGAACATCTAGCTTTTCTAATGTAAATAACGCTTCTTCATTTGGATAAGAAAGACTTTCCAGGGCTTTAATTACCTTCTCAGAATATCTAACGGTTGCATTTCCGGGCGTTTCATCAATTAACAAAGCCTTGAAATCAATTGATTCCCTTAATCCCATATTGGTAAAGGTAAGAACCAATATAGAAAACAGTAGCATTGGAAATAAAATAACCCAGAATAACGACCTTCGATTTCTAAGATCAGCGAAAAGATGTAATTTAAAAAACTTCCAGAACGATTTCATTCTCTAAGTTCTCTTCCTGTTAGGGTTAAAAACACGTCCTCAAGATCTGGTTCAACCAAAAAGATATTTGCAAGTTTTATTTCAAATTTTTCTGACCACTTAACGAGTTTTTCCAGAGTGTTTGTCAAATCTGAAGTTTCTATCCTGTAATGATCATCTACTTTGGAAACGGTTTCATCCAGTTTGTCAATGACCTCTCTTTTTGGTACTATGACACATTCAAAGTCAATCTGGCTATTTCCTCCGTATTTATTTATTAGTTCTCTAGGTGATCCTTCTTCAATGATTTTCCCTCTATCTATAATTGCAACTCGATCACACAATCTCTGAGCTTCTTCCATGTAATGAGTTGTTAGAAAAATCGTTCTGCCTTCTTCTCTTAGATTCTCAATTAAAGTCCATATAGATTCCCTGGATTGTGGATCAAGACCGGTAGTTGGTTCATCAAGAAAAATCAGTTCAGGATCATTAATCATCGAAACTCCGATTTTTAACCTCTTTTTTTGCCCTCCAGATAAATTCTCAACAAATATTTCCGATTTTTCTTCAAGTTGTGACATTTTTAGAATTCTCTCAATAGACACCGAATGCTCAAAAAAGGAAGCGAACAGTTCTAGGATTTCTCTCACCTTAAGATGATCAATGAATTCACTTTCTTGAAGTATTACACCCATTTTTTCCTTTATTTTTCGAGGTAGTTTGTTTTCTATCTTATTATTGAAAAGCCAGAATCCACCACCAGAATGTTTCCTCAAACCTTCGAGGATTTCTAAAGTTGTGGTTTTCCCTGCACCGTTAGGTCCTAAAAAACCGAATATCTCACCTTTGTTTACATAAATATCTATGCCCTTCAACGCCTGAAAACTACCATAGAATTTTTCCAATCCCTTGACTTCAATTATTCGTTCCAAAAGTACCACCCCACCAGGAAAATCTAAACATCCATAAGTAAACACAAACCACCAGGCAAAAGCTGAGTGGTAAAAGTTATATTCGCCCTATTAAAAAAGTTCTCAAAATTCATAAAGTCGGGCTTATTAGTTCTAATATAATGACATTTTTAACAATAAAGTAGTTCACTAATTTAAATCTTCAAAAATCAAGCTTGTTAGAGAAAAACACAAATTAATTTGTTCTATATTGATATTCTATATCAGTGTCCTGACAAAAAGAAGTATCAATAACTGACTGTGCTCAGTTGTTCACAAGCATTAATGTTGTTTTTGCAATAAAACTAAAACCGATTTTTTTATAAATGGCAAACGCCGGATTCTTGAGCGTTACTACAAGAAGTGCCTTATGATAACCTTTTGTCTTGCTTCTTTTGAGCACTTCTTTTATTAGAGCTGTTCCAAGGCCTTTATTTCTATGTTTGGGCAAAACCAGAAGATCCCCAATCAAAAAATTGTTATTTTTATTTATTAAATCAATAGATAAAATGAAACCGCGAAAAGGATTTACTAATTCAAAAGAAAGATCCGGATTCATAGAACCAAATTCTTCTTTTAAAATTGCTCTTTCATATACTTCATAAAGTTCATTGGGATTTTTTACACCCATATAGTTCCTATCAAAATCAGGTGTTGCTTTGTAAATTTCATTGATATGTTTTTTTAGATCTACGAGTTCAAAGGGTTTGTACTCACCCAAAGATTCTGAAACCTCGTTATCCGGTTCATATTTGCGCAAATTCAGTTGCATCATACCTCTATTACAAATAACAATGTCATCAACAATTTGATCAGCGAGATATAGTTTACCAAGATTCAACTCGAGCTTTTTAATAGAAAAATCTTTTTCAATATTTTTCTTCAAATTCTTCAACCATTCAACCAAAGAATCCTTATTACCAGAGAATTTCTCTACTTTTCCTGTGGCCTTGTTTTTTCCTCTTTGCCATTGTGAAATCTTAAATATCTCATTATCTTTTTCATAAGCAAAAAGCTTCCCATTTTTTTCTGTTACGTTCATTAATCCTACCTCCAAAAAAACCTTACTTCAATACTTATATCATTTACTAATTATATTAATTGCCTAACAGCTATAAATCGCTATCTTAAAACTTTTTAGTTATTACCCGCGAAGCTGGGAGCAGTGCAATCCGCCCTTGAGAGCGGGGGACCGTTTGCTGTGGTGGGTGTTATTTTGTTTTTTACTAAACCCCATACCCTACAGCTAAACCCGATTTTTTATTGTTCTATCAGCCGTAGACGCAAATCCGAGCATAGCTCGCATATCCTGAACGTAGTTCAGCATATCAAAGGTTTTATGTTTTTTTGTACTTCCGTACAACCTACTGACGTACAACGTTTTTTGTTCCTATCGGTTCACTGTTCACGTGTTTTCTCTTTTTTCGAACTTGCGTACAACGTACAACCTACTGACGTACAAGGGTTTCTGGTTTTATTAACTTCCGTACAACGTGTTTTTCACTTAATAAGAGGAGTCCCGCGAAGCGGGGAGGTGTGTAATCCGCCCTTGAGGTCGGGGGACCGTTTGCGGTGGTGGATGTTATTTTGTTTTTACTAAACCCCATACCCTATAACCCAAACCCGATTCTTTATAAGGTCTCGGTTCTCGTCTTTTCGGTCCTTCTCGCCCTCTCGTTTTTCATTTTTTCGAACTTTACGTACAACCAACAACGAACTATCGTACAACGTGTTTTTTACTTAATGAGAGTAGTCCCGCGAAGCGGGGAGGTGTGTAATCCGCCCTTGAGGTCGGGGGACCGTTTG
>JBNGCV010000018.1:22407-31530 GCA_049975465.1 Kosmotogaceae bacterium
CGGTGGTGGATGTTATTTTGTTTTTACTAAACCCCATACCCTATACCCCAAACCCGATTTTTTTATAAGGTCTCGGTTCTCGTCTTTTCGGTTCTTCTCGCTTTCTCGTTTCCTAACCATTTTCGTACTGCTCAAATATCTCTTCAACAACCGCCTTTGCCTGCTCAAAGGATTCTGTTCGTCTGTCTCTTACCAGTATTTCGGTAATTATTGAAGGGTCTCTTTTAAGAAATGCTTCAAGCGCCCATTCCATTCTTAATATCCTTGGTTTAAGATACCAGCTCATAACTCTTTCAGGTAATTTAGGTTCAATTTCTACAGGATGAATACCTTTTTGATCTACAATTGCCGGGAATTCTGTTGCGATATTATCGGGCAATTCGTCAATCACACCATTATTCATTGTATTCACAATAAATGTTCCCGAATTGTTATTAACAATTGCATCAATAAATGGAATATGTTGCTCACCACTTAATACTTCTGGGTCATAAAACTTCCTGATTTCCTCAGCAAATGTTTCAGGGATGTTTTCATCTGACATAAATCTTGTAAGCATGTCTTTGAGCTTTATTTCGGGTTCAGCGTTTACTACCTTCGCGAGCTCGTTCATCGCAGTTGTTATCATGTTGAGTTTGTCTTCATACCATCTCCAGCCTGGTTTTGAGTCAACACCACCCCAGGGTTCGCCATACCATTTCTTCTTTGTCTCTAAATCATAATGATATTTCCAGGTACTATTCCTTGTCGTATCTCCTATGGGCATGACTCCATAAAACCTATACATATCCAAAGCGACAGGTGAAAGTTGGTCGTCAAAGGGATCACGTGGTTCCCAGCTTTTCCTTGATGAAAAATACTTATCAAGTAACGGATATCCATCCTTACCCTCATATCTAAAACGATTGAGCCAGATTCCGTGGTTCACTCCTGCAACCTGCCAGTCAACATTTTCGCTGTTCAAACCAAGCGTCTCGATTATTTCGTCAACACCATAGTGACCATGACAAAAACCTACCATCTTGATATTTGTTTCTCTCTGAATTAATGTTGTTCCCTCAAAAACAGGATTAGCAGCCTGTAATAGCCAGGCATCCGGTGCGAGTTTTTCTATGGTCCTTGCGACTTCCAGGAAAAAAGATAGTTGATTCCAGTTCGTGAGTGTATAATAATCAGAGACCATGTTGAATTCCTGTGAATCAATTCCTGTATAGTAGCCATGTCTTTCACCAATTTCTTTCATTTTTAAGAGAAAATCATGTCCGCCTATCAAGGCAGTATTTATAACAAAATCAGAATTTCGAATTGCGTCTTCAAGATTTTCGACCTTTTCAAACTTTATGTCAGCGCCTGTTTCCTCTGCATACTTTTTTGTCAGTACAAAAACAACATTCAATCTACTTTTATCAATATCCATCAACGTTACGGTACTACCGTGCAAACTTTTAGTTTTACAAATATCACTAACCAATCTTAGAGAAAAAACTGCACTACCTGCACCGATTATGCTAACTTTTACAGAACTCATTAAATCTCCTCCATTCATTTTAGTTTGCTTTATAAAATTCTATCAGGAATGGAAATAAACACAAAGTGAGATAATTATTTTCAGTAAGGTGTTATTATTGTTTTATATATAAAATTGAGGTGATTTCATGAAAAAAGTACTCATTATTGCATTAGTTGCTATTCTGGTTGTTTCAGTTTCATTTTCAGAACGAATTTTACCTTATTTTGATCTGGAAGGGCATAGAGGTTGCAGAGGTCTAAGACCAGAAAACACAATGGCAGCATTTGAACATGCTCTGGAAATTGGTGTCACCACACTGGAAATGGATACAGTTATCACAGCAGATAGGGTTATTGTTATTTCTCATGATAGATCTTTGAATCCTCAAAAAACGAGAATTAATGGAACTTTTATAACTGAAGAAATTCTTATAAAGGATCTCACATATGAAGAACTCAGTCAGTATGATGTTGGAGTTATGAGAAGTGATTACGATTGGCCTAGACAAAAAGTAATTCCTGGTGCAAAAATTCCTCGCCTAGAAGATGTTTTTATATTAGTAAAAGAATATGAGGAACTGCATGACAGGAAAATAATGTTAAACATTGAAACGAAGATTTCTCCCAGTGCTCCTGAAGAAAGCTACCCACCAGAAGAATTTGTTGATATGTTACTTGAACTCATTGAAGAATATGAAATGGAAGACAGAGTAATAATCCAGTCATTTTATTGGAAAACAATAATGCTTGCAAAAGAAAAAAACCCTTCAATAAAAACTGCTGCTTTACTCAGTTCCAGTACAATGCTTAGCACAAAATGGTTAAATGGTTTAAGATTTGCAAGCTTTGGCTTTGATGTGGGAAAACTTGTAAAAGCAAGCGGTGCAGATTATTTCTCTCCAAGATACTCTGACTGCAGTGAAGTATGGATTGAAAGATCCCACGAACAGGGTATACCTGTTATTCCCTGGACAATAAATGATAAAGAAACGATGCAAAGATTTATTGAAAAAGGCGTTGACGGAATAATTACAGATTATCCAGATGTTCTCAAAAATTTACTTGAAGAACTGAACATTACTTACATACCTGAATAATGACTATCTCACAAACCCAGTTTCAATTTTGGACTTAACGATTTTTAGTTTTCTGGGAATCTCAATATTATAAGGGCAACGGTCAGTGCAAATATTGCACTCAGTGCATTTATCTACACTCGGCTCTAACAATTGATATTCCCTCCTTGCAACATCTTCATTCTGGAACCAGTGAGCCAATCTATCACTCAATGCATAATCAGCAGCATCTTTTACTACTCCATCAAGCATCTGTCTATCATATCTACCCTCTACAAGGAAGAATCTGGGTATATTTATATTCTCCGGACAGGGAAGGCATTTCATACACTGTCTGCAAACATAGTTTCCGAGTTCTGGAGCTTTCATAAATAAATCTTCAAGTCCTTCCTCATCATAAGGCTCAATATTCAGTAAAGAGAGGTCTTGCTCTAACTGTTCAAGAGAATTTATCCCCGCTACGATGCAATCTACTGGCAATGTTTTGACATATCTGAATGCATTTTCCACGTTTTTATATAAATAACCATCTGCAAGAAATTTCATGGCCAAAATTCCAATCTTTTCTGTTACTGCATAGGGAATTACTTTTGTCTCAATTTCAGGAAAATTAAATCTGTCAAAATAATTCATCTGGGTCATAAAAACGTCAAAATCATATTCTTTTAGAGCTCTCAGTAACGTCCCTCCATAACCATGACTGGTGATTCCAACATATCTTACAAGACCTTCTTTTTTTGCCCATTCAACAGCTTTAAGTCCCCCTTCAGGCGAAATAAGCCGCTCCCAGTCTTCATCATTTGTAACACTATGTAGAAAAAGAATATCTACATAATCTCTTTTTAGATTTTTCAAGCTCTGTGTCAATTCTTTTTTCAGACTCTGTTCATCTCTTCTTCCTGATTTTGTGGCAACAATAACATCCTTTTTTGGAAGCGTTTTACCCAGCTTCGTTTCTGACACGCCTTCACCATATGCATGGGCTGTTTCAAAATAATTACCCCCAGCATCGATATATCGACTTACTATGTTATCAACCGTCTTCTGCTCAATTTCCAGTAGATGGAATCCACCAAGTCCCAGTTCAGCAATTTTAATATCAGTCTTTCCCAGTCTGTTATATTTCATATAAAAACCTCCTTGTAACAATATTAGCAGAAAGCAACCGGTAAGCCGAAATCACTTTCTTACTTATAAATCTTGCTATAATGAATCTAAACTATACATGAGGTGTAAAAATGTGCCGAATGCTTGTAATGAAATCTAAAACTAATGTAAAAGTCAGTGACTACTTTAATTCACTAAGTAAAATGGCTTATTCTGGAAAAAACAATCCTCATGGGGACGGATGTGGTTATTTAGTATTATCAAATGGTTTTATGGAATACAAAAAATTTATCAATCACATCTGGGAAACTGATTTACCATCAATAAAGTGTAATTTCGCCATAATTCACGCAAGAAAGGCTTCTCCAGGTTACATAGTAAATTTAGATCATGTTCATCCCTTCTTATGCGAAGTAAAGGGTAAGACCTTCGCTTTTATGCACAACGGAACTATTTATGGGATAAAAGAAAGGAACGGTATGATAGACAGTCAATTCTACTTCAATACTGTCATAAAATATCTTGATAATTATTCACCCGGTGAAGCTTTAAAAAATGCTGCTCTTGAGATTGAAGATCAATATAAATATACTTCACTTACATCGGTGCTTACTGATCTAGATAATGTTTGGGCTTTAAAACACAACGATAATGAAAAAGATAGTTATTACAACCTTTTTTTCATCGGTAATGACAGCACTCAAATTATCTCAAGCGAGCCTTTAGAAAATTACATGAACCTTACTGTAAAATCAGTAGAATTAGAAAACAAGGAACTAATAGAATTTTAAAGTATTCTTTTATTTTGGTATTTCATACATAACTCTTTAAAGAAATCCTCATTTTGATTTATAATGTAAATACGCAACATACTGGAGGTGTTATCAATGTCAGGAACTGCTGAACAGGGTGGTCCATTAGAGTTATTTTACATGCTTGCAAAATACGGAGGTTTAGCATTACTGATTATCGGTATTGCTTTGCTTATATATTCTTTTGTTGGAATAATAGGCGCTCCACCTACTGCCTTTATGAATACATTTTTTATCCTGGGACTTCCCGGTCTCATAATGATTTTTGTTGGACAGGCAATTATGAAAGTCGCATCAGAAAAACTTGAATATCAGAAAGAACAATCAGGTAAATTTGTTCAGAATCAAAATTTACAACCAGATAACAAAATCCTGCCTTCAGAAAAATTTGACTATAAGGAACTGAAAACAAAAAAATCTTCTACCTATGTCAGATGTCATAAATGTGATACTGAAAATGAAACAGGTGCTAGAACGTGCAAAAATTGTGGAGCTTCGTTAACTGGAAAAAGACTCTGTACTTATTGCAGAAAACTGAACGAACCAGATGTAAGATTTTGCAAGAATTGCGGTCATGATTTTGAATTAATGTAGTTTGAACATTAATCTGGAGGTGGGAATGGATTGAACCGTAAAGCAAGTGACAATTCTATTGAAATAAAAAATGTCACAAAAATCTTTGACCAGGATTTTATAGCTGTTGATAATGTCTCTCTTTCCATAAAAAGGGGAGACTTTTTTTCTTTGTTGGGACCCTCTGGATGCGGCAAAACAACTCTTTTAAGAATCATTGCCGGTTTGGAAGATCCCTCAGAAGGAATGGTTTATTTAAATGGCAGAATAATCAACAACATTCCTTCCCACAAAAGAGAGGTAAATACAGTTTTCCAAAACTACGCTCTTTTTCCACATCTGACAGTTTTTGAAAATATCGCTTTCAGTCTTAGGTTGAGAAAAGAAAGGGAAACAACTGTAAGAAAGAGGGTCATGGAAATGATCGAATTGACCAAGTTAACAGGACAGGGAAATAAAAAACCAGCCCAGCTTTCAGGTGGGCAAAAACAAAGGGTAGCCATTGGTAGAGCTCTAATAAATCAGCCTTCTGTATTGTTACTGGATGAACCTCTCGCTGCACTGGACGCTAAATTAAGGCAGCATATGCTACTGGAACTTGATTCAATCCATGACGAAGTTGGTATAACGTTTATCTATGTTACACATGATCAAAGTGAAGCCATGTCTATTTCCGATCATCTTGCAGTAATGAATCATGGAAAAATAATACAGTATGGTACTCCCCCTGAAGTCTATGAAAGCCCCGTGAATACGTTTGTTGCAAATTTCATAGGAGAAACCAATTTTTTCACAGGTAACGTTTCTAATGTAAATAAGGAATATATTGAACTTGACTCGGATAGATTTGGAGAAATCTTATGTTACAAAGATCTTAAAGTGGAAAAAGGTCAAACTGTTAAAGTATCTCTCAGACCCGAAAAAATAAAAATCACGAAAAAAGCTCCTAAAGAATATGCCAACCAGAAACTTAACATCTTTGAAGGTGTTGTAGAAGATACCATTTACCTTGGGAATCAAACAAAATACACGGTAAGAATCAATAACTCATATATAAAGGTTTTTAAACAACATATAAGATATCTTCTTGACGAAGATATTATAGAGTGGAAAGATAAGGTATATATTTGGTGGTTTGCAGATGACAGCTATATTTTAAAGGAAGGAGTGCAATAATTGCCTCAGAAAAACAAAACGGGATTATTTGTTTCTCTACCAGGTATAGTCTGGTTAACCTTACTTTTTCTTATTCCAACGCTGATAATTGTTGTATATAGCTTCCTTACACCGGGAATATACGGTGGTGCCGCTTTACCTCTTTCTTTTAAATCATACTCAACAATGCTATCAAATCCTGGTTTCTGGTTATTGTTATGGAAAACCACATATATTTCTGTAATTGCAACGCTTATAACTCTAATTCTTGCATTACCAATTTCTTATTATATTGCAACCTCAAAAAACAAGAACTTTTTACTTATGCTAATTATTATTCCTTTCTGGACAAACTTTCTTGTAAGAGTATTTGGCTGGATGGTTGTCTTGGGAAGAAATGGTCTGGTAAGCTGGTTTCTAAATTTCTTGAGAATAACAGAAAATCCAGAATCCTTTATGTACAGACCTTCTACGGTTATTCTGGTTATCGTTTACATGTATCTACCTTACATGATTTTACCAATATACAGTTCCATAGAAAAATTCGATTTTTCGCTCCTTGAAGCTGCTATGGATCTTGGATCTACAAAATTAAAGGCTCTATGGAAAATTATGATACCTTCAATTAAAGGCGGAATAATAGCAGGTATAATTCTTGTGCTTATTCCTGCTCTTGGATCCTACGCTATTCCAGAACTCGTTGGTGGAAAAGATGGGGCTATGCTGGGTAATTTGATAGCGAGGCAACTTACAGTAGCCAGAAACTGGCCTTCCTCATCAGCAATTTCAATGATTTTTCTTTTGATATCGGCACTGGGTTTGCTGGTTTATTTGCGAATTGCAAATATCCAATATAAAAGACAAAAGACTTACGAAGACTACATTAGTAACAACGGTGAAAGCATATGAGTTACTACAAAAAGGTAATTGGAAAACGGCGATTTTCTTTAATATTTTCCATACTGGTGATGTTGTTTCTTTACCTGCCGGTAATAACGTTGGTTGTCCTATCATTTAACCAATCTCGCCACGGAGTTTTGTGGACAGGATTCACTCTAAAATGGTATCGTGATTTATTCAATAATGCGGACGTTTGGCAGGCATTTTTAAATACATTAATAATTGCACTTTCCTCTGCCACAGTGGCCACAGTACTTGGAACGCTTTCAGCAATAGGCATTTATTGGCATAGTTTTAAAACCAAAAAATACTTTCAGGGACTCATATATACCCCGTTAATAATACCGGATATCCTTATGGGTGTTTCCCTTCTTCTATTTTTTGTCGCAATAAACGTTCAGTTGGGATTAACCACAATTTTTCTTGCACATGTGACGTTCTGCATTTCGTATGTAACACTGATAGTAGTCGCAAGGCTTCAGGATTTCGACTATACAATCGTAGAGGCAGCCAAAGATCTGGGTGCAAATGGTTCACAAACATTTTTCAGAGTCATCATTCCCCTTATTTCTCCTGGCATTGTCGCTGGTTTTCTATTAAGTATCACACTTTCCATAGATGATTTTGTGATAACATTTTTCGTTGCTGGTCCTGGTTCTACAACATTACCATTAAAGATTTTCTCAATGATAAAATTTGGTGTATCACCAGAAATAAACGCTTTATCTACATTGCTCCTGGGATCTGCACTGGTTTTATCTACAATAGGCATACGGTTTAGAAAGATTATTTTCACCTAGGGAGGTGTTTGTATGAAAAAAGCATTCATTTTTCTGTTCCTGTTTATTATGGTAGCTATTCCTGGTGTGAGTGAAACGCTTCATATCTACTCGTGGTCAGATTACATTCCTGAGGATGTTATTGAGGGTTTTGAAAATGCTTACAACTGTAATGTCATTTACGATACCTACGATTCGAACGAAACAATGTATGCCAAACTAAAGGCTGGAGCACGGGGTTATGATGTTGCATTTCCATCTGGAGATTATACAGAAATAATGATAAGGGAAGAAATGCTCATACCCATTAATAAAAATAAAATTCTTAACTTCAAGTTTCTTGATACAAATGTACTCAATATGATTAAATATGATCCAAATAATGAATTCAGTGTTCCCTATCAGCTTGGTTCAACAGGAATAGCCGTAAATACTCTCTACGTTGACGAATACAAAAAATCATGGTCAATTTATGAAAGAGAAGATTTAAAGGGAAAAATGACGCTTCTTGATGACATGAGAGAGGTCTTCGGAGCAGCACTAAAATATTTGGGTTATTCAGTTAATACAACAAACACCGAACACTTACAGCAGGCTAAAGAAGTTATCCTTGAATGGGAAGATAATATTGTGAAATTTGACAATGAAGTCTTCGCCAAAGGAGTTATTTCAGGAGAATTTTGGGTTGTCCACGGTTACGGCGAAAATATATATTATGAAGGTACAGAAGAAGAACTGAAGAATATAGAATTTTTCATTCCTGAGGAAGGAAGCACCTTGTGGATAGACAATATGGTTATCTTAAAAGGCGCAAGAAATGTAGAACTGGCCCACAAATTCATTAACTATATTTTAGATCCTCAAGTATCAGCAACCATATCTGATTATCTGCTTCTGCCAAGCATAGTTCCAGCTGCTGAACAGTACATTGAAGAAGAACGAATTTATACGGTTAAAGATCTACATAACTGTGAAATGATAAACGATCTCGGTGCTGATTTACAACTATATAACAAGATTTGGAATGAAATAAGATTTGGACTTTGGTAAAACAATCGACGCTCGAAGAGAGGGGCTTGATCTGGTGGTACAAGGTGCTTGGAACCACTCACTGCGTTCGTTCAAGAGGCTCTGACAGAGCAGGTAATTTAAAATAAAAAACCATAAAACACATGAACCGTTGACTGTGAACCGATTGGTTCTAATGCCCTC
>JBNGCV010000019.1:0-30688 GCA_049975465.1 Kosmotogaceae bacterium
ACGGAGGAGAAACAACAGAGAACATAACACTAAATGTAAGTAATACCCCTGATGTAGTATTCTATGATATGCCTTCATCTGTAACCATACAGGATGGTACAACTAAAACAGTACAGGGATATATAAAAGATGATTACACGCCTTTAGAGGATTTGGTGATGAATGCTGCATGTGATAATGCGTCCGTATCTATTGAGAAGCAATCAGGAGACTTGTTTAACATTGTGATTAATGCTAATCAGGGATATGTTGGAGATACTCAGGTGGAGATTTATGCCCAGGATGATGAAGGCAATGATAATACATACACATTGCCTTTGACGATAACAGCACCTCCACAAAATATTACTTTCTCTGTCAATACCTATGCGGTTGCGGTGCATGATGATGACGATAACAGGGTTATTGATGGCTGGACCGGCAACATGAATGCCGGGAACTGGGGTGTGGAAATATACTGGGTGCCAAGCACAAGTGTCAATGAAACCTCGGATGCCATTTATATGGATGTGGATTGGGCGAACAAGGAATTGGTAAAGGACCTGACGGAATACGACAGCCAGCAGACTATCAACATTGAACTGCCGGAGAAGGATTACCATGACGGGATATACTACGCGAAGTTCCACAATATGAGTGATGAATATCATGATTATTCCATGCTCGTGGATCCCTCGCAGGATTCCCAGAGAAAGGTTGTGGTGGGAGAGGAAGAAGGATTGGACGGGCAATTGATGAACATCGGCTTTGGCTACGGCCCGGCTAACCATGAAGACAGCGGAGATCAGCCTGTTGATTATAGGTATGAGGTAGCAAATTCAACAAGCAAGTGGAAAAGCCCGCCAGAGATATGGTATCATCAAAATGAGGATAATACTCCAACGCCTGAAATGGATGACGCTATTCGGGACCAATTAGGGATATGGTTCCCAGAATCCAGCATATCAACCATAACCGAGTATCCCTCTTCAATACCAAACGGGGTTCTGCTTATTGAGAACGATGAAAATCCGCATGTTGCGGTCTGGCCTTATGATGACAGCAATTATACTGCATACGGAATAGTGAGTCTTCCTTATGATCAAGACAATTATAACATAGGTCGCAGATCAGCAGGAAAGGAAATATCCACAGGAAGCAAGGTGACGGCAGAGATGGCAAATAAGGGTGAAATTCTAATGGGCTTGAATAGCATATGGGGAGTAGGTTCTGATGGGGAGAAGATGCCCCTTGACGAGGCAATGATAGATATGATAGAGCATATGGAGCCAGGTATAGCAGTAAAGACAGAATACAACAAAGACCCATACGCTTACTCTGATGCAGATGTGTTTCTGCAGGAGTATGCATTCAAGAAAGGAAACAAGATATTCTACGTGGGCCCTAAAAGAAGCGATTTCTGATTGATGGATCACTTTGCACTTGCAGATACAATGAAGTGCTTTCACACACACCACCGCAAATGGTCTCCCGCCATTAAGTGAGGAATCATTAAAATAAACAAAACACGTTGTACGTCAGCAGTTTGTTTGTTGTACGGCAAATACAAAAAAGAAGAAAAAGATAAAGAGCAAGTGAACACCTTCCCCCCCGGCTTCACAGGGACCTTCCTCGAGGAAGGAATCATAATAAAACGAGAGGCCGAGAAAAATCAAGGAGACGAGAAACTGAGAAAAAACCGAGAATAAGTTCACACACCTCGTCACTTCGTGACACTCCTCTGAAAAGGAGAATATTTCAGATAACATCTTGTACGACAGTAGGTTGTACGTTGTTCGAAGAGTTCAGAAAAGTAAAACGAGATTCCGAGAGCCCGAAATCCGAGACGAACCGAGTTGACGAGATGGCTAGAAAGGCAGAGAGGACGAGAGTTTTAAATCTTTTGTTGGCGATTCAGAAGCATTAACAAAATAGTGTACATTGTTTAGAAATATATATGAAAAACCCTGTATCTTTTTAGGATACAGGGTTCTTCCTTTTATGGTTGTATTTCTAATTTTTCTTGCGGTATTCCAGCAATAGTTTATCGATGTTTTTTACTTCGTTTTGTTCTTTTTTCCAGAACTCTTTGGTTTTTTGCGAGTCAAGTTCTTCGACGGTTTTATTTTGCTGCTCTACCCATGTATAGTACTTCAAGTTGTGCCAGCGTTTTCTGTTGTCCATGGTGCCCTCGAATATCCAGTCTGTTTTTGCATCAAGGAACATTGATTCATAGCGGTGTTTTGCTTCGCTTTCAGTTAGTTCCCCATAATCCTTTGTTAGCTGATTCATTACCGTTCTATAGCGATCAATATTATCTGTCGCGATTGTTACAATATTGTCTTCAGAAGTCATGTTGTAGTATTTTGCCATTTTTATTGCACCAATAATGTTGGCAACACTTGAAATACCAAGTGTCTTTGATAATGTTTCAACATCTTTATCTTTAAGAAGCTTCTTGAGGAATCTTTTTCCAACAGGATCTGTTAGAACCTGAAGCATTTTCTTTGATTCGATATCATCAACAGCGACGACTGCATCATTATTCATTACATTGTGTATCCACGTGACGTGCTTGTCTCCAATACCTTGTATGTCATGTCCTCCGTACCCATTGAGTGAAATCGTTGGACATTGGATTGGTTCAAGGGCTACATTTTTTGTGTCGGGAAACACTTCTTTTATTCTGTCTCCACACGCAATGGTGCCACCAGAACCTACTCCGGCTACAACAGCAGCTATTCGACCGTTACCAAGCTTCAGCTGATTCATTAGTTCCAGTATGGTATTTCCCGTAACGTAATAATGGAATCTATAGTTCCCAAATTCTGAAAACTGGTTGAGTATCCTGACACGATCGGGGTCTGCAGCCTTAAGCTCCTTTGCTTTGTCATATATTTCTTTAACATTGGATTCGCAACCGGGTGTTGCTATTACTCTGGCTCCATATTCTTCAATTAAATCAAAGCGTTCTTTAGACATTTCTTCCGGGAGTATAACTACTGTGTCAAACTTCATCCTGCACCCTACCCAGGCTCCACCGATGCCGTAATTTCCAGTAGAAGGCCATACCAGTGTATGATAACTGGGATCAACTTCACCTTTCAATACAAGTTCCATCAAAATGGAATATGTGGCACCTACTTTATGACTTTCACTTGGAAATTCAGAACCATAAAGGTAAATTATATTTGCGTCAACGCCAGTTAATTCTTTTGGTAAAACGACGTAATAAACCTCGTTATTGATATTTTTCCATGTAATGTTGTAAAGATTAATCGGATCGAGAGGATCCTTATTTCGCATTTCCCATGCTTTTTTACGAATATCTGGATTAATTTTTTCAGGATGAAGCATTTCTTCAAATGTTGGTCCTAAAACAAATTTCTTCATTAACTATCCTCCTTAATTAATTTTAGTATGTATTCTGAAGTAGCAGGTATTCTTTTGACACGTTTCCCACCAATAGCTCTGGAAATTCCATTCGCTATGGCTGCAGGTGTGGGCATCAATGAAGGTTCGCCAATACCCTTTGCTCCATAGGGGCCCTGTGAGTAAGGATCTTCTACAATATCTACTTCAAGAATTTCCGGAATATCCCTTATTGTGGGAATAATATATGTATTAAAGTTGTCAGTCATAATCTTTCCATTTTTTATCTTTAAATCCTCATAGATTGCATAACCCATTCCCTGAACAAAACCACCCTGAATCTGTCCAACGACGCCTTCTGGATTGAGTGCTTTTCCAACATCATGACTTGTGAAACCCTTAATCACGCTGGTTAATCCTGTGATCATGTCTACCTCAACAAGCACTATCTGACTGGCGTATGAATAGACAATGTATGCTTCTCCCTGACCGGTTTTTTCATCCCAACTTAAACTGGGTGTTTTGTACCAACCTGTCTCAACTAGTTTCACATTTCTTTTCGAAGCTTCAGCAATCAGTTCGACGAAGGATAATTTGTTTCCGTTATTGTCGTAATAATAATTGTCAGAGTAATTAATATCTGATAATTCCGAACCAAACATATTCGAAAACAATTCTAATAATCTTGTTCTTAAGTCAATACATGCCTGTCTAACCGCATTTCCTGAGTATATTGTAGTACGTGAGGCAACAGTTGGCCCACTGTCAGGAACAAAGGCTGTATCGGGCTGGTGAACGTTTATAAAGTCTGTATCTATTCCCAGTTCTTCAGCAGCGATAAGCGCAATAACTGTTTTTGCGCCCTGCCCCATTTCTGTACCACCAATTCTTACATTTACCGTTCCATCTGAATCTATTTGTACATGTCCGCCTGAAGCGTCGAGGTGTTGACCACCTGCACCCAGACTCACTCCGTAAATAATATGAGAAACTCCCAGTCCTCTTTTCCTGTCCTTATTTTTTTCATTGAATTCTTTAACCTCTTCTTTTAAGTGTTCCCAATTTGATATCCTGGACACATTTTTTAAAGTCTGTTCTGCACCAACACTTTCTTCTAACAGCTGGTTTGTTGAAGTCCTGCTGCCTTTTTTTAATGTGTTATTTAGTCTTATCTCTATCGGATCAACATTCATTTTTTCAGATATTTCGTCCATCATTGATTCTACAGCAAATAGAACCTGAGGACTTCCAAATCCTCTGAAAGCGCCACATGGAATTTTGTTTGTATAAACTCCGTATATATCTACAGAAACGTTTGGTATTTCATAGCTTCCTGCTGCGTGAACCAGTGATCTAAAGATTACAATAGGCGAGAGCGTTGCATATGCTCCCATATCCATATATGCCATGATTTTCATGGATTTCAGCTTACCATTTTTGTCTACTCCAATTTTATAGTGAGACTTTATGGGATGCCTTTTTGAAGTAGTTTGAATATCTGTTTCTCTAGAATATATTAGTTTTACGGGTCGATTTGTTTTGTAAGAGGCAACTGCTGCGTAGGTGGCTACATATGACGGAACATCTTCTTTGCCACCAAAGGCTCCACCAGTTTCTGATTGTATTACTCTAATATGATTGAAAGGTTTGTTGAGCACTCTTGAAACATGCTTTTGAACATAATAAGGGCATTGCATTGTACCATAAACTGTATATCCATAATCAATATCTGGAACGACTACAACTCCCTGTGTTTCCAGATAGGCGTGTTCCTGGTAAGACGCATAGAAATCATCTTCGAAAATATGAGACGAATTCTCGAATCCTTCATTTATATCACCTTTTCGAATGCATTTATGTATAGCAATATTTGTATTCTCATGGATTTTAATCTTGTCATCTAAACCCTGTTCAAGTGTAAGAACAGGCTCCAAATCTTCTACATCTACTTTTACTTTTCTCGCTCCTTCTTCAGCTGCTTCACGTGTTTTTGCAACAACTATGGCTACAACATCGCCATAATAACGAACTTTACCTCCAATGGGAACAATACATGGCATATCGTCAAAAACTTCTCCAATCTGGTTTTCTCCGGGAATATCTTCATGTGTAATAACATCAACAACTCCGTCAGTGTTCATAGCCTTTTGATAATTAAGATCTTTTAAAATTCCGTGAGCAGTTTTTGCAAGCACGAGACAGCAATGAAGCATTCTATCGAAGTGGAGATCATCTGCAAACAGCGCAATCCCTTTTGCTTTCTGTGACGAATCAACTCTTTTTGTTTTTTTACCTATAACAGTTGACTGTTTCTCCATATCAATCCCCTTCTACGAAAAGTGAAACAAATTTTCCTTCAGTAACGTTCACAAGACCGTTTGTTGTTATTTTGAGTTCAGGGATAACCGAGAGCTGAACGAATGAAAGAGCCATGAAAAGATCGGGTAAAATACAGCCATAACTGTCCAAAACATCTTTTAATTCTCCCAGTTTTTTTGCAACTTTTTTACCGGAAAATTCAGACATTAAGCCGGCAATAGGTAAAGGCAGTTCTTCAATTATTTTTCCGGATTCAGCAATAACAAGACCGCCTTTCAAATCGATTACCCTGTTTGCTGCAGTTGCCATGTCTTCATCGTTGACACCCATAACGGATAGATTATGTGCATCATGTCCAACAGAGGTCGCAACAGCACCTTTTTTAAGACCTGTTCCGCTGACAAGTCCCATAGTAAACTGTTTTTGTTTGCTGTATCTGCAAATTGCACCTAGCTTAAGGATGTCTCTATCAAGATCATTGACGAGATTCCCATTGTTGACCGCTGGTTCTTCTATTTTTTGTCGGGTAAAGACCTGTTCTCCCTGCAATTCAATAACACGTACAGGTTTATCCTTAGATTTTACTACAAAATCGCTGGATTCAAAATGAGGACATCTAAAAACCTCTACGTTGCTATCTGCCTTAACTTTATCACCAATATTTTTTGTAAGCTTTCCATCCTTTGCTACAATTTGTGAATCCTTCATAACAACTGATACGTCAAATTTATCTAAGTCGTTTACGATAAGTAAATCTGCTTTATATCCAGGTGCGACTGCTCCCATTGATCTTAAATTATAATGTCGCGCCGTGTTGATCGTTGCTGCTCTTAATGCGGTTACTGGATCTAAGCCCCATTTGATTGACCTTCTTATCATATAATCAATGTGTCCTTCATTCAAAATATCATTTGGCTGTTTGTCATCAGTACAAAAAGATATGAAGGGGTAGGTTTTTTCATTAACTAAGGGCAACAATGGTAGAAGATTTCTGGCCACGCTTCCTTCTCTAATAAGTATCTGCATACCTTTGGAAAGTTTTTCTTTTGCTTCTTCTACGGTTGTACATTCGTGATCGGATCGAATAAAGGCGGTTATATACGCGTTCAAATCTTTACCCAATATACCGGGTATATGGCCATCTATCTTTTTGTACTTATGTCTCAACAGTTCTATTTTTGCTATTGTGGCCTCATCACCGTTTATTACCCCGGGATAGTTCATTACTTCACCAAGACCAAGTACACGGGGGTGTTTTTCAACAAACCCTATCATGTCCATAACAGAAATTGATGCTCCGCTTGTTACCATACTTGACTCGGGAACAGCTGAAGGAAGCATGATATATAAATTAAGTGGTATTCCTTCCGTCGACTTGAGCATATAATCAACACCATCAAGACCGAGAACGTTTGCTATTTCATGAGGATCGGCGATAGCTGTTGTCGTACCTTTCGGAAGAACAGTTCGCGCAAATTCCACGGGTGATAGCATTGAAGATTCAATGTGTAAATGACCATCTATAAGTCCCGGAACAACATAGGCACCACCAACATCGATTGTCTCTTTGCCATTACTGTAGTCACCGATTCCGGCTATACGTTTTCTGAAAAGAGCAATATTGTTCTTCTCAATTTCACCGCTAAAAACATTTACTATTCTGCAGTTTTTAAGAATGATGTCTGCAGGTACTTTGCCCCTTGCCACTGGTAATATGTCTATTATATTCAAAGGAATCCCCCCCAATCAACAAATACCTCCCGCATGGGGAGGTATTTATTCAAATATTGAAGTTGACTTTTTATTTTTTATCTCGTCCAGCAACTTTTCAGCGAACTCTGAAAAGGTAATACCAGTTAGATTTTTTCCACTTCGCAATCGAACCGTTAGATTTTCATCTTCGACTTCGTTGTCTCCAACAATAATCATGTAGGGAATTTTCTTCAGCTGCGCTTCACGTATTTTGAAGTTGGTTGATTTCTGTCTGTCATCAACTTCTACCCTGATGCCATGTGAAAAAAGCTTTTTTGCAGCATTATTACAATAATCTACATGTCTATCTGCAATGGGCAAAAATGCCACCTGAGTTGGTGCGATCCATGTTGGAAAAGCGCCACCGTAGTGTTCTATTAAGATTCCCAAAAATCGTTCAAGGGAACCAAAAATTGCCCTGTGAATCATGACCGGTCTATATTCGTTATTATCAGATCCGACATAAGTAAGATCAAATCGTTCAGGCATCAGAAAATCTAGCTGAATTGTTGCACACTGCCACTCTCTGCCCAATGAATCCTTTATATGGAAATCAATTTTTGGCCCGTAAAAAGCGCCTTCGCCTTCATTGATTACGTAATTTAAATCAGTTTTATCAAGGGATTCTTTTAACGCTTCTGTAGCTATATCCCAAATTTCTACTTCTCCCATATAATCTTCAGGTCTGGTACTCAATTCAGCCCTATATTCAAAATTAAACGGACTATATATTTTGTCGACAAATTCAATTACTCCACTGAGTTCCTCTACTAGTTGATCGCGAGTACAGAAAATATGAGCGTCATCTTGAATAAATCCTCTTACTCTGAACAATCCATGTAACACACCACTTCTCTCATATCTGTGTACCTTACCAAATTCAAACATTCTTATAGGAAGATTTTTATAACTAACGGTATCCGCATTATAAAGCAATATGTGTCCCGGACAATTCATGGGTTTAACTGCATATTCCTGTTCTTCCTTTTCTGTAAAAAACATATTGTCTCTGTAATGATCCCAGTGACCTGATCTTAACCATAGTTGGCGGTTCATTATATGAGGGGTGGTTACTTCTTTGTAACCATCTTTCTTATGCATTTCTCTGGAAAATTCCATAAGTTCATTCAACATCACCGTTCCGGCATACTGAAACAGTGGCATACCGGGGGCGTATTCATGGTTAATTATAAACAGCCCAAGTTGTGGTCCAAGCTTTCTGTGATCTCGTTTCTTAGCTTCTTTAATCAACTTTATATAATTTTCGAGCTGAGATTTTTTTGCGAATGCGACGCCATATATGCGCTGCAACATTTTGTTCCTTTCGTCACCTCTCCAGTATGCTCCGGAGACAGATATCAATTTAAAATGCTTTATAGAACCGGTTGAGGGCATATGCGGTCCCCTGCATAGGTCAACAAATTCTCCCTGTCTGTAAAACGTGACTGTATCTGAGTCAAGTCCTTTTACAAGTTCAATCTTGTATGGCTCATCCAGTTTCTCTAAATACTCTATGGCCTCTTCCTTGTTCATTTCAATCCGTTCAATTGAGAGGTCTTCTTTGATTATTTTTCTCATCTCTTCTTCAATATTTTCTAAATCTTCTTCTGAAATACTAATTTCTCCAAGATCGAAATCGTAGTAAAAACCATTTTCAATGACAGGACCTATCCCGAGCTTTACGTTATTTTTACCATAAATTCTTTTTACTGCCTGGGCAAGTATATGTGACATTGTATGTCTGTAAAACTCAGCGGCTTCATCATCGTTATCCAGGATTAGTTTTACTTTTGATTTTTCTAGTAGTGTTTTATTCAAATCCCACAATTGCGAATTAACTTTTGCGCCAACTGCTCTTCTGGCAAGTCCTTTGGAAATTTCAAGGGCAACATCTTTTGGTGTAATTTTATGATCAAATTCCATTGTTGATCCATCAGGTAACTCCACAATATAGTTCATATTACTCCTCCTTAACAATCTAATCTTTAATGGCAGCTATGGCTTCAACTTCAATTTGGGCTTTTTTTGGAAGTTCTGAAACACCTATAACTGCTCTTGCGGGTCTATGATCTCCAAAATATTGTTTATATATCTCGTCGAATTTGGCAAAAAGACTTATATCTGTTATATATATTTTAATGTTGATAATCTGTTTTAGAGAAGAACCTCCAGCTTCAACAACAGCCATTATATTGTTTAATGCCTGTCTGCAAGCGTCTTCGAAATCTTCCTTCAGAGTACCTGTAGAAGGGTCGAGGGGTATCTGGCCAGAGACAAACAACAGATTATTATGAATTATGCCCTGACAGTAGTGACCAACTGGAAGGGGAGCATTTTTGGTTTTTACTTCCCTCAACACAATATCACCTCCATTTTTCGTTTATTATACCATTTTAACGTGTTCATTAAAGCAAAGATCAATGCTTTTTAGTAGTGAAAATATGAATGCTATAATTATATTAATTCTAATTAAGTAGGAGGTTGAGAAATGATAGATATTCAGGAATTATTGGGTATAGCACTAAAAGTTGAAGGTACAGGATATTCATTTTACAACAAGCTTGCTGAAAGAACTGAAGGAGAAAAAAAAGAGCTTTTTAATAGACTGGCAGAACAGGAAAGAGAACATGGTGAAATATTCAGGAAAATTCTTGGAAAAATTGAATCAGATGAAAAAAGTAATCGATTTGATGATGAGGTCGCTGGATATCTGAAAAGTCTCGCAGAAGTCTCCGTATTTTCTGATAACAATGTGGATAATCCTCCTGATAATCTGGATGAGGCGGTCCATATTGCAATAAATGTTGAAAAGGACAGTATAGTTTTTTATTCAGAATTAATTGATTATATTCCTGAAAAAAGTGCTCTTGAAAGAGTCATTAATGAAGAGAAGAAACATTTGAGGGATCTGCTGAATGAGTTCAAGAGATGATGGTTTGACTGATTTATTTAGAATTTCATCTGGTTTTTCTTTAAAAAATGAGAATAACGGAGTAATTAATGGCGAAATCCTAAAGGGTAGATATTCAATTATTCTGTATATTAAAAATATTGATTCTTCAGAGCACAGAGAATTATTGAGTTATTTTGATAACAAAATTGAAGCTTTTAACAGTCATGATTTAAGGTTTTTGGTTGTTAGTGAATTGTCACCAAAAGAAATATCAAAGCTAAAAAAGTCAAGTAAATATTCTTTAACGATATTATCATTGGAAAATCAAGATGAACTCGTAAAGCTTGGAATACACGTTAACGATGTTAAAGATAACATTGCACTATTATACGACCGCTGGGGCATAAAAAGAAGATTTTGGAAATCTTTAGAAAATAAGGTTCAAATAAGTGAAATAATTAATGAAGCGGAAAGTGTGATAAGAAAAGATAAATACATAAGTAAGTTCATTATCTTAAGACGGGCAAGAAGATCTTTCAGAAAACAAAAGGTTTCAAGAAAGGACATTGAGCAGTTAATTAAAGCTGCTCATCTTGCACCGTCGTGTTTCAACAAACAACCATGGAGATTTGTTGCTGTAGATGATCGAGCCACACTTGAGAAATTGCATGAATATATCCCTGAAGGGAATAGCTGGATGCGTAGAGCACCGGTACTACTTATCGTTTATTCCACACAGGAAGATGATTGCAACCTCAGTGATAACCGTGAATATTATCTATTTGATACCGGTCTTGCAGTGGGATTACTGCAAATGCAGGCTACAAAAATGGGCTTGATAGCACACCCTGTTGCTGGATATAAACCAAAGAAATTTAGAAAAGAGCTTGATTTACCTGATGATTCTGTTTTGATAACAGTAATGGCAGTTGGTTATCAGGGTGAATCTTCGTTACTAGATGAAAAGAGTCAAAAAGGTGAGATTACAGGCAGAAAACGCGCCCCCGTTGAAAGCGTATTCAGCTGGCATAAATAGTTTGTTTGATTTCTTATTCATCCTAATATTATACTGTTGTAAATATAATAAATGTAAATTGAAAATAAGATTATGCCACCAATTCGTCCCAGTTTTTTTCTTTTGAAGCTAATAACAGGTAGAAGAATGACAAGAAATGTCGCAACAACTATATCTATCAGTACAGGTCGGTCAGCCTGTATTGTTTTTATTGATGAAGCTGTTCCTAAAACAAGAAGCAAATTGAATACATTTGAACCGAGAATATTACCAACTGCTAGATCCTGTGATTTTTTGAGGGTCGCTGCTATTGAAGTGACAAGTTCGGGAAGAGATGTTCCTACAGCGATTATAGTTACACCTATTAATGTTTCACTGACGCCAAAGCTTTGGGCCAAATATGTACCTGAATTTACCACAAAATTCCCACCAGCAACAACAGCAATTATCCCACCAATGGTTGATAACCAAGCCAGAGCAGTATTTTTTTCCAATTTGGAGAGACCTTCTTTGTTAACACCCTGTGAAACCAGATCCTTTTGAAATTTTCTGTCTTTTTTTGCCATGCTTAAGAGATAGTCCATGAAAATGATAAAAAATGCGAGGAGAACAACAGCTTCAAACCTGTCGAGGATATAGTTATCATTAAGCAAGAGCATACCTGTTGCGATAGAAGCGAGAATGACGAAAGGTATTTCTGATCTAAAGGTTGATTTTTGAAAAGAAATTGGGGATAAAATTGCTGTGAATCCCAAAACCAATGCAACATTCGCAACATTAGAACCAAGGACATTTGCTATTGCAATTCCACCTGATCCTTTGAGTGAAGCACTTATGCTAACTGCCAGTTCCGGTGCGCTTGTTCCAAAGGCGACGACAGTAAGTCCAATGAACAATTCAGAGACACCTAGCTTCTTAGAAATTGCGGCTGAACCCTCTACCAAATAATCAGCACCTTTTACAAGCAATATTATTCCAACTAATAATAAGATGATGTTTAGTATCATGTGTCCTCCTTTCGAAACTATCGATAATTTACAAAACACCTTGCAGAATAAAATCCTGCAAGATGTTTATAATGATAACTACATAATAAACGATATGTCAAACAATACTAAAAAGCTCAATAAGCGTTAAATTACTTGGAGTTCTCTTCCAATCTTTTCGAATCTTTCTATCGCGTAGTCAAGATCATCTTTTGAATGTGCTGCACTTATCATAACCCTGATTCTTGCTTTACCTTTTGGAACGGTTGGATAGCCTATTGACTGCGCAAAAATACCCTCATTAAAGAGTTTTGCGCTGAAGTCACTTGACAATTTTGCATCGTATAGCATAACAGGTGTAATTGGTGTTTCGCTGTGGCCGGTATCAAAACCAAGTTCTTTCATCTTTGACTTGAAATATTTAGCGTTGTTCCACAATTTTTTCACGAGTTCATCGCTTTCGCTTAATGTTCTGACTGATTCAAGGGCAGCAGCTGTTTCAGCAGGGGAAAGAGAACTGCTAAACAGGAAAGGTCTTGCCCTTTGCCTGAGGAAATCAATAAGCGTTTTACTACCTGCAACAAAACCGCCAACAGCGCCGAAGGCCTTGGATAACGTACCTACTTCAATGTCTACATCTTTATTTACATCAAAATGGTTGGCTATACCTCTTCCATGGCTACCGAGAACTCCTTCGCCGTGGGCGTCATCCACCATCAATATCGCATTGTATTTTTTGCATTTTTCAACTAATTCTGGAAGTGGCGCCAGGTCTCCATCCATTGAAAACACACCATCTGTAATAACCAATAATTTCTTTGCACCTGCATCTTTTGCTTCCTTCAGTTTGGATTCAAGATCATTTGCATCTCTATGTTTCCAAACATAACGACTAGCTTTAGATAATCTTACACCGTCGATTATACTGGCATGATTAAGTTCGTCAGATAGAATTGCATCTTCTTTTGTTGTGATTGCTGGAATGACTGCCTGGTTTGCGTTGAATCCTGTTTGAACTACAAGGGTATCTTCAACTTCTTTGAATTCAGCAAGAGCTTTTTCAAGTTTTTCGTGGATTGTCATTGTTCCTGCAATTGTACGAACTGCACCTGGACCGACACCCCATTTGTCTATCGCAACTTTTGCTGCTTTCTTTAACCTTTCGTCATAAGCCAGTCCTAAATAATTGTTGGAACAAAGGTTCAGAACCTTTTTCCCATTTACTTTCAACCATGCACCCTGAGGGGTTTCAAGTGTTCTGATTCTGTTTAGCAAGCCGCTTTCTTCAAGTTCTTTAAGTTCTTCTCTAAATTCAGTGAATTGAAACACAGTAACACCTCCAGTTATTTATTCTATATCAAGAACTACTTTACCCGCTTTCCCTTCAAGCATATTTTTTATACCCTCTTCCCAATCTTCAAACTTCAATTCATGGGTAATAATAGAGGATAAATCAACGCGGTTGTTTTTTATCAATTCAGTAGCTATCTGCCAGGTTTCAAACATTTTACGTCCGGTAATCCCAAAAAGCTTGATACCCTTGAAGATAACCAGCGAGTTTATGTCAAATGAGATTTTTCCGGGGAAAACGCCAAGAATAGACGCAGTGCCACCATTTGTTAGCGATTCCAAACCTTGAATTAGTGCATTTTCTTTCCCAGACATTTCGAGCAAAATATCTGCTCCATTATCATTGGTAAGTTGTTTGACTGAACTTGTTATATCAGTTTCAGTTGGATCTAATACATAGTCAGCTCCTGATTGTTTAGCCAGTTTTTTTCTGTATTCTATTATTTCTGTAACAATTATTTTAGCTGCGCCTGTTGCTTTAGCGATTGCTGTAGCCATACATCCGATTGGTCCCGCACCGGTGATTAAAACATTTTTTCCGGCCAAATTTTCTACAAAGCACGTATGTATTGCATTGCCAAACGGTTCCATGATTGAAGCGTATTTCTTTGGAAAATTTTCAGGTAGCTTCCATAACACAGTTTCTGGAACCTTAATATATTCAGCGAAAGCTCCATCCCTATGCACCCCAAGAATCTCCAGATTCTTGCAAACATGCAATCTACCTGTTTTACATTGAAGGCATTTTCTACAGGGAATGTGTGTTTCTGACGTTACGATGTCTCCGGTCGATACAAGCGAAACATTACTTCCGGTTTTTACAACTTTACCGGTGAACTCATGTCCTGCAATCTGGGGAGGTTTGATATTTTGTTGAGCCCATTCATTCCATTCATATATATGAAGATCAGTACCACAGATAGAAGCCTTGTTAATTTTTACAAGGGCTTCATTTGGTGCGAGATCATGAGGAACTGGAACATCTTTCATTTTGAAGCCTTTACCCGGTTTCTCTTTTATTATGGCTTTCATTGTATTGGTCAAAGATAACTACCTCCTTTTGTATTGTCACTATGAGTTTAAAACACATAGTAATTTAAAGGAAATTTTAATATTTGCAACTAAAGGCTTCTGGATTGTTTCTAGTTCGAATTCCTTTTTATATCGTTGATGTACTTTGTTAAAAACTCACTTATTTCTTGAAGTGTATTAAATGT
Source organism: Kosmotogaceae bacterium (assembly GCA_049975465.1). Lineage (GTDB taxonomy): Bacteria > Thermotogota > Thermotogae > Petrotogales > Kosmotogaceae > JASMTM01. The sequence goes on from JBNGCV010000019.1 coordinate 14,884, forward strand.
CATATATTTTGTACGAGCAACTCTGCTATTTATTAAGTCTTTGGTATATGCAGCGAAAAACTTCCTTGATTCGAGAATACCCTTTCTATCGCCAAACAAGTCTATAAGCATATGTAGATGTTTTCTAAAAACCATAAGTTTTGTTACATCTTCAACGGGTTTATATTGCCCTTTTTCAAGGAGTTCATTTGTTTGACAAAAAATCCAGGGATTACCTATTGCTCCTCTCGCAACAATAACACCATCTACACCGTATTCATCTAATGTGATTTTTATGTCTTCAGGAGTAAAAAGATCACCTGATCCATAAATCCTGATACCGGAACCTTCTAAGATTCTTACAGCTTTTTTTATTGAGTCCCAGCTGGATTTGCCAGAAAAGCCCTGTTTCAAGGTTCTTCCGTGAATAAAAAACGCGTCCGGTTGTTCTTCTGCAAGCTGTGTAACAATATGTTCAATCTCATCCTTATCCCAGCCTAACCTGATTTTTACAGAAACCGGTACATCAGCTGAGTTTTTAAGATTTTTCAGCATTTTTTTCAATCGATTAAGATCCTTTAACAATGCACTTCCGGCACCTTTTTTTATTACCTTTTTTACAGGACAACCGGCATTTATGTCAAACCATGTTGCAACATTCTTGAGTTTTCCAGCAGCTTTACCTATATAATCAGGGTTACCGGTAAACAGTTGTATTCTGCATGGTTTATCAGGTATGATTTTTAAATTTCTAATATCACCCTGTAATATACTCTCACAACTTATCATCTCGCTGAATACGAAATCAGCACCATGCTCTAATGCTATTTCTCTCATGGCTTTGTTAGTATAACCAGCTAAAGGTGCTTGCCCTATTTTATAGCTTTTCTTCATAAAACGTAATAACTTCTTTGCTAATGGTGCATGGTATCATGCCCAGGACATTTTTTTTGTTTGAAATACGTTTGCGAATCAAAGATGATGAAATATCAATTAGTGGTGCATCAAAGAAAAATACTGTTTCATGTTTTTTTGATTTAGGACTGTTGGCGTGAATTCTCCTCGGATATACACATATCGTAGCTGAATCAAGGATTTCTTCATATTTGTACCAGCTTTCCAGATCATTATAGCTATCTTCACCAATAATCAAAAAAGGTCTGGCATTGAATTTTTTTGCGAAGTATTTTACCGTTTTTATGGTGTATGATGTGCTCGAATTCCTTCCTTCATAATTATCTACTTCAATTCTATCAAAGTTTGAAAAAACACTATTTAACCACTGAAAACGCGTATTGTAAGGAGCAAATGTACCCTTTTTATGTGGAGGGATATAGGCGGGAACAATGAATAGCTTGTTTAACTCAAAATGTTCTATCGCATAAGAGGCAACGATTAGATGGCCGTTGTGAACGGGATCAAAGGTGCCTCCGAATATTCCAATTTTGTTATTCCTTGAATTCATATTCTCTGTCATTTATTACCACCGTATCTCCTTCTTGAATGCCTTTTTTCTTTAGCTCTTCAGTGAGTCCGTGGTCTTCTAATTTTCTTATAATGAATTCTTCTCTGTTTTCAGGAATGTTGAATTTTTCAGAATAATACTGAACTAAAGGACCTTCAACCACAAAATGACCCTTTGAGTTTTTAGTGATATTTATTACATTGCCTTCTGGCATCGTTCTTGATACAGGCTTAACCTTGGGTTTGTCGACTTCAAGGAAGGAATCTCTTCGAAATCTCTGATAAAAAGATTTTGTTTTTTTCAGCTTCTCAATGATCTTCTTTTTTAATTCTTCGATATTGTACCCAGTAACCGCAGAAATTGGCAAGACTTCTTTTTCAATTTTTTTCTCTAATTCATTTATTCTCTTATTCATTTCTTCTTCAGAAAGAATATCACATTTATTTGCCACGACCATTTCATTTTTCTCTGCAAGTTTCTTACTGTGGGCTTTCAATTCATCTCTTATATCAAAGTAATCCTTAAAAGATTTCCTGCCTTCTGAGTGAGATAAATCTATAAGATGTAAAAGCAAACTGCATCGTTCCACATGCCTTAAAAAAGTGTCTCCAAGTCCAGCGCCCTGATGAGCTCCTTTTATTAAACCGGGTACATCAGCAACAATATAACCGGTATGAGCTGAAACCTTTACAACACCAAGATTGGGAACAAGTGTGGTGAAATGATAATTTGCTATTTTTGGTTTTGCATTGGAAATTCGAGAAATTAACGTGGATTTACCAACATTGGGAAACCCTATTATACCAACGTCAGCAAGCAGTTTAAGTTCCATGTAAAGCAACTTTTTTTCTCCCGGGGCCCCCTTTTCAGAGATTTTGGGAACCTGATTAACGGAATCTGCAAAATGGGTGTTCCCTCTGCCACCTTTGCCTCCACGAGCCACACAGATTATTTGATTGGGTTCCTCAAAATCCGCTATTTTCTCACCACTTTTTTTGTCGAAAATCACGGTTCCCACGGGAACATTTATGATTATATCTCTTCCGTCACTACCTGACATTTTTGCACCTTTTCCATTTTCACCCTTTTCCGCTTTAAAGTGTTTTTTATATATGAATTCATTCAACGTGTTTTTTGCAGTCGTTGATCTGATAAAAACATTACCGCCATTTCCTCCATCACCACCATCTGGACCACCATGGGGTAGGTATTTTTCCCTTCGGAATGAAACAGCGCCATCGCCGCCTCTGCCCGCTTTTACAGTAATTTTTGCAGTATCGATAAGATTCTCACTTCTGAAAGCCATAATACACCTCCAAAATGCCTTCATATGTTATAATAACACTGTTTGCTGGAGGGAGGAAGACATAATGCCAAAGATAGTTAATATCGGTTTTGATTCCTTTGTAATAACCGATAAAATACTTGCCATTTTACCAATAGAAAACTCCATTGTGAAACGTCTTAAACAGCATGGAATAGAAACAGGAAAAACAGTTAATTTAACCTTTGGGAAGAGGACAAGATCCGTTCTGATTACAGACAGCGGCCATATAATGTTTTCTTTTCTTCCTCCAGAGAAACTCATTGGAAAATTATTCAACGATGAAAAAGAAGATAAAATAGACCGGGAGGTTTAATGAAAGGTGGATGTAAAAATATGCCAGTAGTACCTTATGTTGTAGAGAACAAAGGAAAGGGAGAAAGAATTTACGACATTTTCACGAAATTACTTAGCGAGAGAATAGTGTTCCTGGGATGGCCTATTGATGACGAGATATCCAATATTATTGTTGCGCAACTTTTGTTTCTTGAATCCGAAGATCCAGAGAAGGACATAAGCATATATATAAACACACCGGGTGGTTCTGTGAATCCAGGACTGGCGATCTACGACACGATGCAGTATGTAAAACCTGATATTGCAACTATATGTGTTGGAACAGCTGCTTCAATGGGTGCAGTTATTCTTGCTGGGGGGAGCAAAAATAAACGTTTTGCACTCCCTCATTCGAGAATTATGATACATCAGCCCTGGGGTGGCACTGAAGGAACAGCAAGAGACATTGAAATAAGAACAAAGGAACTTCTTACTATAAAAGATCAATTAAATAGTATACTTAGCCTTCACACAGGACAGGATAAGGAAAAAATTGAACGTGATACTGATAGAGATCTTTACATGAGCTCTGAGGATGCTGTAGAGTATGGAATTATTGATAAAGTCATTGAGCACCAAAAAATAAAGAGCACGGTAAAGAAGTAGTTAGTTGAATAATGATCTACCGGCGCGCGGCGCCGGCTTTTATCGTTGTTTTGGAGTGTTAAAATGGACAAAAAATTAACTCCTATGATGGAGCAATATCAAAATATAAAAAATAAATATAAGGATGCACTTCTGTTGTTCAGGCTTGGTGATTTTTACGAAGCTTTTTTTGAGGACGCCAAGTTGCTTTCGGAGGCAACGCAAATTGTTCTTACATCGAGAAATGGGTATCCCATGGCTGGGGTTCCATATCATTCACTTGATCAGTACTTAAAGAAATTGATTGATGCCGGATATAAAATTGCGATTTGTGATCAGGTTGAAGAAGCTTCAAAAAGCAAAAAACTTGTTAAGAGAGAAGTCACCAGGATAATAACACCTGGAACAATAATAGAAGAGAACCTTTTAAACTCGGAAGTTAACAACTATATTGTACTTACTTCATTCTTAAACGATCAATACACACTTGTAGCTGCTGATATTTCAACGGGAGATATGGGAATTGCTTCATCGGAGGATCCTGAAGATATTTCTGATATCATAAACAAATTGAATCCTTCACAACTGGTATTGCAAGAAAATCTGAAAGAGCAAAGGAAATATATTGTTCCTGCTAACAGTGATATATTTACAGAATACCTTGAGGACTGGAATTTCGCTTATTCATCAAGTATCGAATATATAAAGAGTTTTTATGACATAGTTTCTCCGGAGTTCCTTGAGCTTTCTAAAGGAGAAATAATAGCGCTTGGAGCACTTTTTAAATATCTTGAGGGAACACATCTTGATGTGCTAAAGCATTTGAACTATCCTCGCTCACTAATGAGCACAGACAACATGTATCTTGATAGCGACACAATTAAAAATCTTTCGCTATTTCCATCCAGGAAAAAAGGCTCACTATACAGTTCAATAAAAGAGACATCAACTTCAATGGGTTCACGCAAACTTAAAGAATGGCTCCTGAATCCGTTAAATGATCGGAGGAAAATCGAGAAAAGACTTGACTATGTTGAAGCATTATTTCATGACAGCGATGTTTTGAATAACATAAGGAGCTGTCTTAAAGATGTTTATGATATTGAACGTATCTTATCAAGACTTACAACGGGTAAGGCTATTCCCAGAGACTTACAGTCTTTGAGAAATACACTTCAAATACTTCCAAAGATTATTGAGCAACTCAGCTCAATGAGTGTTTTTGACGAAATGGTAGGCCATTTTCCGGAATTTCAAAAAGAATTGTTTTTGCTTGAGAATGGAGTAATGGAAGAACCTTCATCAGTTGTGGGGAGTGGTGAAGTTGTTGAATATGGATTTAACGAAGAACTCGATAATCTCAGGGAATTGCTCAATAATTCAAAGAAACGCTTGAAAGAGTTTGAGAGAGAGGAAAAAAGGAAAAGTGGCATAAATAATTTGAAGGTTAAATACAACAAGGTTTTTGGTTATTTTGTGGAAGTTCCCAAAGGACAAACTGATAGAGTACCAGACTATTATACGAGGAAACAGACTCTTGTTAATGCAGAGAGATATATTACACCTGAGATAAAAGAATTCGAAGAAAAAGTTCTGGGTGCAACCGAAAAAATAGAAGATATTGAACATGCAATTTTCAACAATTTATGTGATGAACTTAATAAATCACTGAAGAAGTTCAAGCTATTAGCTGAACTACTTTCAGAATTGGACGTTTATCAATCCAACGCTTATATTGCAAGAAGAAGGAAGTACTGTAGACCATTATTTACGAAAGAAAGAAAAATGTATTTTAAAAATTCCAGACATCCTGTTGTTGAGAACTATGTTAGTGATTTTGTAAGCAACGATATTTACTTCGATAAGGAAAACTCCTTTTACATTTTAACGGGACCAAATATGAGCGGCAAATCTACCTTTATTAGGCAGGTAGCACTCAATGTCGTAATGGCTCAGATGGGATCTTTTGTTCCTGCTGGAGACGCTGTCATGCCGGTTTATGATAGAGTTTTTACCCGTATAGGTGCTCGTGACGATTTGGCTGGAGGCGTATCAACATTTCTAGTAGAAATGATGGAAACTGCGACTATATTATCTAAAGCCACTGAAAATAGTCTGGTCGTGCTTGATGAAGTAGGAAGAGGTACAAGCACGTTCGATGGTATCAGTATTGCATGGGCAGTTTCTGAATACATTTATGAGGCCATTGGATGCCACACTGTATTTGCAACACACTTTACGGAATTGACAGAATTGTCTTCCATGTATGAAAACATTAATAATTTAACCATAAAAGTGGCTGAAAGAAATGGTGAAATCATCTTTTTGCACAAGCTAAAAACCGGGGTTGCAAGCAGGTCTCATGGTATAGAAGTAGCAAGACTTGCAGGCATACCTGAGTTAGTATTAGAAAGGGCTTCAGAGATTCTGAAGGTGATTGTTAAAACCAGTGCCATTGACAAAACTGTCAAAGTTTTGTCAACAGATGAGCTGACAAAAATAAAGAAGAAGAAAAGAAAAATGCACAGAGATCAAACAACATTGTTTGACAATCAATGAAGAAACCGAGTGATATAATTTAGTATGTGTTGATAATACTGATGGAGGTTGAAATGAAAAAAAGACTGCAGAATTTAAAAGAAAACATGGAAAAAGAAAATCTTGATGCGATCTTGATTTACAATTTCGAAGGCAGTAACAGAGCAACAACATGGTATTTATCTGGATTTTCTGGATCTTTTGCAGTTTTATTTATTACATTTGATAAGGAATACGTAATAACTGATTCCAGGTATTTCACACAGGTTCAAGAGGAATCAGCTTTTGAGCTTATACCTTATACAGATGGAAAAGAACAGTTGAAAAAAACATTATCAGATCTGGTCAAAACAAATAAAGTTTACAGGCTTGGATATGAATCGGAAAGAATAACTCACAGTCAATTTCAGGAATATATCGAAAACCTTGACTCTGAAAAAATTGAAGTTGACGAGACCATTAAAAATATGCGCTCTGTGAAAACGGACGATGAAATCGAAAAGATCAAGAAAGCTGTGAAAGTTGCAGAAGAATCTCTTGAGTCTTCTTTGGAGTATATTAAACAGGGTAATACGGAGAATGAAATTGCTGCGAGAATAAATTATGAAATCTATAGAAGGGGTGGAAAACCTTCTTTTGAAACCATTGTCGTGTCAGGTAAAAGGAGCGCACTTGTTCATGGTATGCCATCAAAAAAGAAGATCGAGAACGGGGAGTTTGTACTTATTGATTATGGGGCCATGGTTGATGGATACTGCTCTGATATTACAAGAACTTTTCTGGTTGGTGAAGCTACTACCAAAATGGAGAAGGTTTACAAGATTGTGCAAACAGCCCAAAAAAAGGCAAGAGAAGCGGCAAAAGCTGGACTCTGCGGTGTTGAATTACACAACGTTGCAAAGAAGATAATCGAAGATGAAGGCTTTGGTGAGTATTTTGGGCATGGTTTAGGTCACGGCCTTGGAATGGAGGTTCACGAAAATCCTGGTGTTAGTCCGAGAAATGAAGATCCACTACCGGAAAACGCTGTTATTACGATTGAACCAGGAATATATATACCGAATGAATTTGGTGTGAGAATTGAAGACGATGTTGTTATAAAAGAAGGATATTGCGAAGTTCTCACATCGCTTGATAGAAAACTGAAATCATTGTAGTGGTTTGGGGGTGTAAAATTTGATTGATGTTGGTTCAATGAAAAAGGGTATGGCCTTGATTATAGATGATGAAATATATATTGTGCTCGATGTTAATAAGCACTTCACTGCTCGTGGAAGTGGAATAATAAGGACCAAATTGAAAAATGTGGATACTGATTACGTTAGAGAGTTTAAATTTAACAGTGGCGACAAAGTTGAAGAAGCACAGTTAGCGTTAAGATCAGTGCAATATCTGTATAAAGATGGAAAACTCTATTATTTTATGGATTTGGAAACTTTTGAGCAGTACCCAGTTGAAGAAGAAATGGTTGGAGATAGTATTTATTATCTCAGAGAAAATATGGAACTTTACCTTCAGATTCATGATCATAAACCTATTAATGTTGTTCTGCCAAATATCGCAACGCTTGAAGTAGTTGATACAGCACCAAATTTCAAAGGTGATACTGCTTCAGGTGGGGGGAAACCTGCAATATGTGATACAGGTTTAAGAGTAACCGTACCTTTTTTTGTTGAAAATGGAGATAGAATTCGAGTAAATACCAAAACTGGAGAATATGTTGAAAAAGCATAAAATATAAGTATTTTTAAGGAGGAATGAATATGAATTATGGTGAAAACGAACTGGGAAAGATTGAAATTTCTGACACTGTCATAAAGGATGTAGCCATACATGCATACATGGATTTCAATGGATTGGATACCAAGAATCAGAAGAAAAAAAAGGAAGCCCGAGGAAAGATTGAGGTTGAAACAGATGAAGGAGAAGAAGGAATAAACGCAATTAAAATCACGGTAAATACACGTGTGAAATATGGTGAATCTATTCCTGAGTATTGTAGACAGCTTCAAAAGAAAATTAAAGAAGATGTTGAGAATTTTAGCGGAATAAAAGTCGATGAAGTATTCGTAAGAGTTTCTGATATATTTGAAGAAGTTGTTGAAGAGCAGGAACGATCAGAAGAGGAGGAAACTGAAGAATAAGTATTCTGATGAGATTTTATGAACTATAACAGAGGAAGAATGTATGGCAGAAGAAGAATGCGCGATATAGTTTTTAAGGCAATATATCAGTATGATTTTCATAAAGACATTGATATTACCAATAAATTTCTTGATGATGAAATTTCGTACTGCTTATTAAGCTCTGATCTTGTTAGTTTGGCTAAAAGATATTTAATGGGGATCATTGACAACAAAAGGCATCTCGATCAGATAATTGATGAGTCGCTTTCTAACTGGACTTTGAACCGTCTTGCCTCAGTCGACAAAAATGTATTGAGATTGGGAACCTATGAATTGATTTATGAGGATGATGTCCCAATAGAGGTTACGCTAAATGAAGCGATAGAAATTGCAAAGATGTACGCCACTCAGCAGGATGGGAAGTTTGTAAATGGTGTTCTGGATAAAATTGCCAAAAAGTACGCAAATGAAGAAAAAAGGAAACTCTAAGGAGGGTTTACATGGAAGATATTGAAATTGCGCAAAAGGCCACGTTAAAACCTATAAAAGAGATCGCGAATAATTTAGATATTCCAGAATCATCGTTAACACTGCATGGCGATTACATAGCGAAGGTATCCCATGGATTACTCCAGAATCTCAGGCAAGAAAAAGACGGAAAGTTAGTCCTGGTTACAGCCATGAGTCCTACGAGTGCGGGCGAAGGAAAAACTACAAATTCAATAGGCTTGAGCATGGCTCTAAATAAATTAGGCAAAAGATCCATGGTAACGCTTAGAGAACCTTCTATCGGCCCAATAATGGGCATAAAAGGCGGAGCAGCAGGGGGAGGATATTCTCAGGTTTTGCCCATGGAAGATATTAACCTGCATTTTACCGGAGATATGCACGCTATATCACTAGCCCATAATCTTTTATCTGCTGTTATAGATGCGCATATAAAATTTGGAAATGTATTGGGGCTTGATCCCACAAGAATATATTGGCCTCGAGCCATGGACATGAATGATAGAGCTTTGAGAGGAATCATTGTTGGACTTGGTGGGCATTCAAATGGTTATCCGCGTGAAGACAATTTTATAATCACAGCTGCTTCTGAAATAATGGCTATATTGTGTCTCGCAACAAGCATAAGTGATCTTAAAAAACGCCTTGGAGACATCGTGGTGGGGAGGGATTATTCGAGAGAATTCGTAAAGGCAAAATCGTTAAAGATGCATGGCGCTATGACTGCTCTTTTAAAGCATGCTTTAAATCCGAATCTTGTTCAGACTATAGAAGGGACCCCTGCTTTTGTTCATGGTGGACCTTTTGCAAACATTGCCCATGGAACAAACTCACTTATAGCTACCAAACTTGCTTTGAAACTCAGCGATTATGTGGTGACAGAAGCAGGATTTGGAGCGGAACTTGGAGGGGAGAAATTCCTTGATTTTGTTAGCCAGACTGGCAAATTCGATCCTTCTGCGGTAGTTTTAGTGGCCTCGATACGTGCACTTAAGTCTAACGGTGGGGTTTCCAATAAAGAACTTGATGTTGAAAATATTGGGGCATTGGAAAAAGGCTTCGAGAATTTGCGTATTCACTATGAAAACATGAGAAAATACAACGTTCCCGTTATAGTCGCTTTAAATAAATTTGATAATGATACGTATAATGAAATAGAAGCATTTGCACGATTATGTGAAGAAAATAATATAATTTATGAGAAATCAGATGTATGGAAAAATGGTTCAAGAGGAGGAATGGAATTAGCTCAGAGAGTTGTAGATGAAATAGAAAGCAGCAATGAAAAGAAGTTCAGGCCGCTATTCTCCCTAGATGAACCAATTGAAAAGAAAATTGAAAAATTGGCAAAAGAAATATATAGGGCAAGCGGGGTCAATTACGAATCCTCAGCCCGAAAAAAATTAAAGCTGTTCAAAGAACATGGTTACGGGAATCTACCAGTGATAGTCGCAAAAACACAGTATTCTGTCACTGATAATGCAGATATTAAAGGTGCACCTGATGACTATACATTTAATATCAGAGATCTTACCTTATCTGCTGGTGCAGGATTTATTGTGGCTGTGGCTGGAAATATTCTTCTTATGCCAGGATTGCCAAAGATACCGGGAGCAACAAAAATTGACGTTGATGAAGATGGAACGATCAGTGGATTGTTTTGAGGTGGTATAATGAGTAGAATTCTGTCCGGAAAAAAACTGGCAGATTCAATATATCAAAAAATTGAAGAGGAGATAAAACAACTTGATAAAAAGCCGAAAATGATTATTTACACAAGCGAGCCAGACAAAGCTACAAAATCATATATGAAAAGCATAAGTAAACAGGGTGAAAAGCTCAATATCGAAATTATTGAACGAGAAGCGTCGAAAGAACCTGAAAAAGATATTGAGGAGCTTAATGACGATGTTACAGTTGATGGGGTTATGGTTATGCACCCACTAAAGAATGTTCCGCACTATTTAATAGCTGAAAAGCTAAAAGCCGAAAAAGATATTGAAGGAAGAACAGCAAAGAATTTCGGCTGGCTAGCACTAAGTAGACCAATTTTTAAACCACCAACTGCTGAGGCAGTTATGGAGATATTGGATTATTATAATATTGATCTCAAAGGTAAAGATGTAACAATCGTTGGTCGTTCGACAACTGTGGGAAAACCCCTGGCATTACTGATGTTAAAAAAAGGTGTGGATGCAACAGTAACTGTTTGTCATTCAAGAACACAGTATATTGGAAATAAAATGAAAAATGCAGACATACTTGTTACGGCTGTTGGGAAGGCGAATTTTGTTTCCGAAAAGGAAGTAAAACGTGAATCTACAGTGATCGATGTTGGCATAAATTTCTTGAATGGTAAAATGGTGGGTGATGTTAACTACGATCAGGTAAAAGATAAAGTGAGCAATATAACACCTGTACCTGGTGGTGTTGGTACTGTTACAACAGCACTTTTGTTTGATCATCTTGTAAAAGCAGCTTCAGGGAATTTTGGTGATAATGATGAGTAATCTAGAAGAACCTTTATTCGAAAGACTGAAGAACTATTCTTATACAGAACTAATTGCTCTGGCTGATAATTTTAGAGACTACATCATCAAGGTAGTCTCAAATAACTCAGGTCATCTAGCTTCCAATCTGGGAACTATTGAGTTAACCATTGCACTGTACAGAGTTTTCGATCCATCAAAAGATATTATTATTTGGGATACAGGACATCAGGCTTATACACATAAGCTTTTGACAGGACGGTATCATTCATTTAAAACCTTAAGGCAAAAAAATGGAATAAGCGGATTTGTTAAACGTGATGAAAGTAAATATGATGTTTTTGGCACAGGGCATGTTGGAACAGGTATCCCGGTAGCATTGGGAATAGAAAAAGCCCTTGAAATGGATAGAGATTACAGAAGAATTATAGTTGTGGTTGGCGATGGAGCGTTAACATCTGGCTCCAGCCTTGAAGCTCTAAATCAAATGAGTGAAATGAATTCAAAAATCATTCTTGTAATTAATGATAATGGCATGAGCATTAGCAAAAATGTTGGTTTATTGTCTTCGAAGCTTGATGAGTTAAGACTAAATCCATTCTATAGAGAAATGAAGGGAGAAATTCGAGAATCACTTGAGACGATGAAGCTTAAGGGTATTGAACAATTGCTTTCAAATCTTAAAAGCGGCTTAAAGCATGCCGTTCTGGGAAGAAATATATTTGAAGATTTTGGATTGAATTATCTTGGACCTGTTGATGGCAACAGAATAAAAGATTTAATTGATCTTTTTGAATTAGTGAAAAAATTTGATGAACCTTTTGTAGTACATGCAGTTACAAAAAAAGGTAGAGGCCTTGGATATGCTGAGGAAAAACCTGATGCGTATCATAGTGTATCCAAATTTGACCCTGAAACAGGCATGAACATTAAAGATAATGGTTTTGTTTCGTACAGTGAGATTTTTGGTAAAACGTTAAGAAAACTAGCGAGGAATGATCACAGAATAGTTGGTATAACTGCTGCAATGCCTGATGGTACTGGAATGAACTATTTTGCTGATGAATTTCCTGGGCGTTTTTATGATTTAGGTATTACTGAACAACTGTGCACTAACTTTGCTGCAGGATTGGCAACTCGAGGGTTTCGTCCAGTTTTCGCTGTTTATTCTACATTTTTGCAGAGAGCTTATGATCAGGTTATACATGATATAGCCTTGCAAAAGTTACCCGTATTATTTGCGGTGGACAGAGCTGGGATAGTTGGTAAAGATGGGCCCACGCATAACGGGATATTTGATATCTCATATCTTAATGTGGTTCCTAATGTAACAATCTTAGCTCCTTCAGGGTTACAAGAACTTTCAGACATGCTTTATTCAGTATTAAGTATGGGAAGAATAGATGGGCCCATATTTATTAGATATCCCAGAGAGACAAAAAAAGGCAACCCTGATGAGATAATATCTGGAATGAAAAAGATAGATGTGTTTAAATGGAATAAAATTAATGAAGCCAGTGATAAAACTGAAACGGTAATTCTTGCTACTGGAAGCATGGTAGATAGAGCACTGCCAGTAAGCAAGAAACTCGACATAACTATATATAATTGCAGGTCAATAAAACCACTTGATACAGAAGTACTTGAGGAAATTAGTAGAAATTACAGCCAAATTATTACTGTTGAAGAAGGAACAAGACTGGGTGGATTTGGTAACGCTGTGATGAACTATTTTAGTGACAATGAAATAATGGCAAAAGTGACAAACATTGGAATAGATGATAAATTTTCGGAACAGGGTACTCGAGAAGAGGTTTTAAGAGACCTTTCACTTGATTGTGATAGTCTTGAAAGAAAGATAAAAGAATTGCGAGGTGAATTCCGTGTTAATAACAACAGAGTACGGTAAGGTAGAAATTTCCTTACAGGTTATAACATCAATAGTGAAGAAAGTTGTAGCTGAGTCTTATGGTCCAGTGAATGTTGGCACTACCCAGCAAGGATTGCTCTCACGTCTTTTTGGTTCAGAAGAGAGACATGGGATAAAAGTGAACGAAGAAATTGATGGTTCTTTGATTCTTGATATTGAACTCGTTCTTGAATATGGGGTTAACATTCCGGTAGTAGCCAAAAATATCCAGGAAAATGTTTTTCACCGTCTGAAGGAATATATAGAAGCAACAGCAGTTAAAGTTAATGTTTATGTAGTTGGAATTCAGGACTAGGAGGAACGTTGAGATGAAAAGGCTCAACGGTAAGTTTTTTATATTGGCTTTTAAAAAAGCCGCTGAGCGTTTACTTGCCAATAAAGATGAAATAAATGCTCTAAACGTATTTCCTGTACCAGACGGTGACACAGGATCCAACATGTCTGCAGCCATATTGGAAGCAGTTGAATACCTTGATAGAGTGAAAAGTGATGATCTTCCTGAAGTAGTTAACGCTGTAAAAATGGGAATGTTAATGGGAGCTAGAGGAAACTCAGGTGTAATACTTTCGCAAATTTTTAGAGGGTTTTCTGAAGGAGTAAATGGTAGGAAATTGCTTTCGACCAAGGCATTTACGGAATGTCTTGAAGAGTCCAGAAAAGTTGCTTATAAGTCAGTTATGAAGCCAGTAGAAGGTACGATGCTAACACTAATCAAAGAACTGGCAATTCAAGGTGCTGAGAAACTTGAAGAAATCGATGAATTTACTGAATACTTTGAAGGACTCACGAAAATTGCAAAGGATACGGTTAAAAGAACACCGCAGTTACTTGCAAAATTAAGAGAAGCAGGAGTTGTGGATGCTGGTGCCAAAGGTTTAGCATACATAATTGAGGGCTTTGAACTAGCAGCAAAAGGTGAAACAGAGGTAGAGCTACTGGAATTATCAACAGAAACCGGTACAACATCTGCTGAAAGGCTTGTTGACATAGTTAAAGAAGAACTCAAATATGATTACTGCACTGAACTGATAGTTGGATTTGGGAACAACGAAAAGAGCAAAGAAGAGATTACAAAAGAAATGAAGGAATACTTTAATGATATTGGAGATTCTATAGTAATGGTCAATCAGGATAACATTTTGAAGATCCATATTCACACAAATCATCCCGGTGATGTAATTGAAAAATTACTTAATTATGGGTCACTGCAAAAGGTAAAAATTGACAATATGAAAGTTCAACATGAGCATGTTGTGGACCTGGTTGAATCTCCAAAAGAAGAGGTACCAAGTGCAGCAGAAGGAAAGAATCATGGTCTAATATCTGTTTCACCAGGAGAAGGATTAAGTGAAATAATGATCAGTCTGGGTACGGATTCGATAATTAAGGGCGGACAAACCATGAATCCCAGTATGAAAAATCTTCTGAGCGCTATGGAAAGAATACAGAGTTCATCAGTTATAATATTGCCAAATAATCCGAATATTATTCTCACCGCCAGGGAAGCTGCGCGAAACGTTATGGAGAAGAATACATCAAAAGATATTACCGTTATACCAACAAAAACAGTGCAGGAAGGAATTGCTGCGCTTACTGTTTACAATGATGAGCTTGGATTGGAGGAACTGGTTGAAGAAATGAAAGAGGTAATTGAAACAGTTTATCCGATTTCTGTAACTCATTCAATTCGCGATTCAAGTATCAAGGGGAAAAAAGTAAAAAAAGGTGAATACATCGCCATGGGTAGAAACGAATTAATTGCCAGTGGTAGACGACTTGAAAAAGTAATTATTGAGTCATTAAAATCAGCTTTGGAAGAGGATGAAGACAAAGAAATAGTGACAGTTTTTTATGGATCCGACATAAAAAAAGAACAGGCAGAGAAGTTAGTTGATTCTTTATCCGATAAATTTGAGGATCTTGAGTTTGAACTTCATAAGGGTAATCAGCCCTACTATTATTATCTCATTTCTGTAGAATGAACGGAGGAAAAAATGTTTTTACAGGATGTCATAGCAAATCTCAATGCTTATTGGGCCAGTAAAGGATGCATTATTGATCAACCATACGACATGGAAATGGGAGCAGGCACCTTTCACCCTTCCACTTTCCTGAGATCACTTGGAAAAGAACCATGGAGAGTCGCATTTGTTCAGCCATGTAGAAGGCCCACAGATGGCAGATATGCGGAAAATCCTATGAGAACCCAACGATATTTTCAGTATCAGGTATTAATTAAACCTTCACCTGAAAACTCTCAGGAGATTTATCTTGATTCATTAAAGGCACTCGGTATTAATCCGAAGAAGCATGATATTCGTTTTGTTGAGGACAATTGGGAATCCCCAACACTTGGAGCCTGGGGAGTTGGCTGGGAAGTCTGGCTTGATGGAATGGAGATTACTCAGTACACGTATTTTCAGCAGGTAGGGGGGATACCAGTTGATAGGGTATCCCTTGAAATAACATATGGTCTTGAACGAATAGCGATGTATCTTCAAAAAACAGACAACTTTTTTGATGTGG
>JBNGCV010000020.1:0-29894 GCA_049975465.1 Kosmotogaceae bacterium
TTTTCAATTTTTCCCTTATTTTGCTGTTTTTAGAGTTCTTGCTGTCAAAGGTGAGATAAATATAGCCAGACTAAATGCCACCAATTTAAATGAAGTTGATCTTTCTGAGATAGAAAGTGTGAGTGAAACAATGAGAAAAGATAGCGATATCATATTGCTAAATCTTCATTGGGGACTTGACTACGAACTCACTCCGGCAAAAAATCAAATTAAGATAGCCAGAAAGCTATGTGATAAAGGCGTTGACATTCTTATAGGGAACCATCCACATGTATTACAACCTATTGAATTGTATCAAAATAATCGAGGTTCAAAGTCTTTGATCATTTATTCCCTGGGAAACTAAAGAACTGCTATGAGAAAAAAATGTTGCAGAATATGTGCACCACTTAAGTTATATTTAACTAAACAAGGTGATATTACCAATATTAAAGCCTACCCATCCTTCTTAGATACGTTGTTCAAAATGGAAATGCTGGCATAAAGATCTACAAAGAAGGAGGAGGAGCCTTTGCTGGAACCACATTAAAACGCGGTGATGTAGTAACAGCTGCTGGAACAGTAACATACTTTTACGACAATTATGAACTAAAAATCGATAGTGCATCTGATGTTGAAAAAGTTGACGAAGGTTTTGAAGTAGAAGTTAAAGATTTTCCGGAAGATACTGAAGTTGGTAAAGAATATAATTATGAATTAATTAAATTAACTAATGTAGATGTTGTAGAAGCTGCGGATAGCAACCACAATGTAGTTGTTTCAAATGGTTCAAAGACTTTAACTATTTATAGTTTTGATTCAGATGTTAGAGACTGGCTAGATAATCTATCGGTAGGAGATACTATAGAAGAGATTATTGGATTTGTCGAAAATTCATATGGTTGGAAAATTATAATAAGGGATTCTGACGATTATACAGATAACTAAGTAAATAAAACAGAAAGAATATGTTTTGGTAAATTCGTTACAATATTTCTAGCTCAAAAAAGCCTTCCTTCTGGAAGGCTTTTTACTTTTCACATTAGGGACAGACCCTATTTTTATGGTAAAATACTTCTGAATTCCGATTTTTAATGAGGTATTTTTATGGCGAGGGCAGCGAGGATTGTGTTTGAGGGCTTGACGCATCATGTTGTTCAAAGGGCTAACTTTCAGCAAAAGGTTTTCAAAAATGACGAAGATAGAAGCAAATATTGTGAATTTGTAAATGAGTTTTCAGAAAGATATAAGCTCAAAATTTATGCTTACTGCATAATGGAAAACCACGTTCATTTCATTGCAGTTCCAGAAAACTGTGATTCTCTTGCAATGACATTTAAGAACGCTCATATGAGGTACTCCCAGTACTTCAACAAAAAGAATAACCAAAGAGGTCATTTATGGCAGGGAAGATTCTATTCATGTCCTCTTGACGAAAAACACACCATTGAAGCAGTAAGATATGTTGAAAGAAACCCTTCCAGAGCTGGAATAGTAAAAATTCCCTGGAAGTATTTTTGGAATAGCGCGTATGATCATGTACCAGAAAATCATGCTAAAAAAAGTGTGAATAATTTTACACGAATCAAATTATTCAATTTAAGAGACCTTGGTATCAACTGGGACCCGGAAAACTGGAAAGAATATCTGGGTTTTCCGGATAAAAAAGAATTTGTATCCAAACTGCGAAGTGCCACCAAAAAAGGCACTCCACTCTTTGGAGTGAAATTCAAAAAGAAAATGGAAAAGAAACTTGGAATAAAGCTTGACAGAAAACCCAGAGGTCGTCCAAAAAAGAAAGAAAAATCGAAATAATCATTTTAATTCATTCATGTTTCTTATTTCATTTTAAATATATGGCTTTTCAATAAACAAAAAGAGCTACTTAAGATTTTTTAATTTCTGCTTTCTTAATTTCGGGATGTCTTACGAGCAAACTGATTAATGCACCGGCAACACCAAGAATTGCAGAAATTAGATAACTTGTTTCATAACCTCCCTTAATATCCCTTGTAAGTCCTCCTAAGAATGGCCCGAGAATTCGTCCAACGTCCCACGCAGTAATCATCAATCCGTAATTCAATCCCAAATTTTTTAATCCAAAGAAATCTGCTGTCACTACAGGGAAAATTGCGAGCATTCCACCAAATGTGAAACCCACCAGACTTTTTCCAATAAGAAGACGAAATGGGTTTGTTAAAGCGATGGCTCTTATATCAAATAGCCAAAGGGGAAATAACCACAAAAGACCAAATGAAAGCAGAAGCTTATTCAGCCCTTGACTTTCAGGAAGTAGAAGGCTTGAAGGCTGTTAGATTAGATGAAATAGGAAATAAAGATAAAATGATCGAGAAATCTCTTACTAGCCTGGAAAAAGAGAATCTGATACATGAAGTAGGTGGTAAGCTCATCCTTACAAAAGAAGGTTTTAAGGAACTTCAAAAATTGCATATTTTAGGTTCTACATTAAAAAAGAAAATCACATCATTTGTTAAAAGATTTAGGAAATAATACAATAACTACTTACAAATTTTCAACTTCCTATATTTACTGACTACTCCTTTTATGTAAACTTTACAAATTAACAATAGACATCATTAACAATGACAGGAGTTATTTATGTTCTATCCAGCTATTTATGATGATTCATTAGTACTAAGACTTCACTAAAGTGGCAATAATGCCGGATATTAAGCTATGCTGATTATGTTAGAAAGAGCGTGAATTATTACCCACGGAATTATAGTACCTGTTTTTACAAAACCATATCCTGTAAAAACTCCAAACAATCCTACTGTCATTATCTTTGAAAATGTTTGCAATATGTTCCCATCGAAGCTAATAAGGTATCTTTCAGGGAAATGCATTAAAGCGAAAATCAATGCACTGACAACTACCGCGGTTCCAACTTTTTTTGCAATATTATTAACTGATCTCAAAACAACAGCTTTGTGGAAAAACTCTTCTGCAAGCGCCGGATATATAAGTGTTGCAAGTATCATCCAAAGAATGGAGCCTTCTGGACGGTTAATTGTAAATACTATCAAATATCCAGCAACAAAAACCCAGTTGGCTCGGGTATTCATAAGATTAAATACTTTCCACAATTTAAAATTCAGTAAAGAAAACAATATCAATGGAATCACTATGTACAACAAAACACCTGTTGCTGAACTAAAAATATAGGCGCGACTATAGGGTTCGACCATTTCCGAAAGCGGAACAGCAATCTTTTCGTTAATAAAACCCAAAATAACATCATAGCCTGGAATAAATGAAAGTAAACCATTCCCATTAATTCTTCTCAACACAAAATCGTATGTAAAGGTAAATATTATTGCTGAATATGCTAAGACAATAACTATCATCGTTTTACTTCTTTTATTAGATATTGAAAGATTGCTCTCTTTGATTTTTTCATTATCTACTGCTAAAAGTGAGATGGCATAACAACCAGCCAAATAAAAAAGGGCCCCCAGTATACCTGTTCTTAAAGCAGTAACCAACGAGGCTCCCATACTAATATTTGACCAAATCTTGAACAATACAAAAGTGGCAAAGAAAACAATAACCCAGGGACAAGATAAGAATTCTTTAATTAATATCCCAGTTCGTTCTTTTAGATAACTCATATAACTATTCTCCAAGCAATTTTATTGGATATGATTACAGTACCAAAAATTGATTATTATCTAGTTAAGAAACTGCACGATGTAATTTATTATCAGATTCCGCTGTTCTATTTCAGTAATTGTTGCTTCTCCATCGCCTTTCTGCAAACCATATGATCCAAAATATGAGTGGTTTCCACCTTTTATTTCAACAAATTCCGTTGATTCTGGTAATTGTTCCTTTGCTGCCAATATTTTTCCCTTATCAGCAATTCTGTCCTCTGAAGCATAAATGGAAAGTACATCAATATCTTTATCAGATAAATCAACGGAATTTGCTGGATAAGCAGCTAACATGATCAATGTTTCGAGTTTTTCAGGATGGTTCTCTGAAAAAGTCGCAGCCATTGCCCCGCCAAGAGAATGTCCCATTATTACCCAATTATTTATCTTTTCATTATTATTAATATATTTGTTTGCTTTATTGGGTGCTAAAACAGCAAGATGCAAAGGCATTTTTATTATTGAAACCATGTATCCTTTTTCTGCTAGTTCAAAAGCGAGGGGAGCATATGATTCAGCTTTTACCTTTCCCCCAGGATAAAATATTATGCCAGTGGTGATTTTTTCTTGTTCAGGTATAAATTCAAACCAATCTTCATTTTCTAAAACATTAACAGAATTACTCGATTCAAGATAAGCCAGAGCTTCCTCTGTTGGAGAATAGACATCTCCAAGCCAGTAGAAAATTCCCACAAGAATAATTATTGGTATACCAACATAAATTGCCGTTTTCATCTATATCACTCCTATTCAGCTCATAGCATTCAACATTTTTTGGGGACAGACCCTAATTATAATAGAAACTGTGCGAAGAAGCCGGGGTTTTAGCTAATCAATAACTATCAATATATCTTTCATATTTTTCAGCAAAATACTTTCTTCTTCGTTCTCCTTCAGGAAAAATTGTACTTCTAAAACTTCTTACATTGCTCTTCACAAAATCATAAGAAATATCTTTTGACACAACCGCTGATAGCATTGCAGCTCCAAGATTTGTAGCATATCCAGCCTGTTCAAGCACTTTTAGTGGTTTACCAAGCACATCTGTTAAGATCCTCATAAAAGGCTTGTTAAAAGTTGTTCCACCAACGGTGATGAATTCTTCTATCACTTGATCATTATTAATGTAAACCAGTCTGTCTATAAATCGTTTTACTTCAAAAGCCACACCTTCCATTATTGATTGCATTAAACTTTCATCATTTTCTTTATCAGAAAGGTTGATAATTTTACCAAGCGCTGCACCATGTAGAGTATTTCTAAGATGCGGATAGAAAATGACATTACTCTCACGAAGCGATAAACTGCTTAACCAGTTATAGTCTCTTTTCAATACCTGCTTCAAAAACCAGTCGATACAGTAACCACCAGTTGGTGTCCCTTCTAGCAAATAATACTTATCTTTTAGTATATGAAATCCCGCAGAGAAATACTGGTTGCTTATAAATCGTGATGACTTCAAAGTATCAAAATCAGCGCAGGCAAATACTGCTCCAGATGTTCCTATTGAACATAATACCTGTTCCTGTTTTTCAATTCCCGCAGCATAAGCAGCTGCAATATGATCCTGACCAGCTGTTATCACAGCAACTTCATTGCTTAGCTCAAACTTATCAACAAGTTCATCTTTAAGATACCCTGCTGGTTTTTCATTCCAAACCAATGCTGGTAGTTTATCACGATCAACATCCGCAGCTTTTATGAGTTCATCCATCCATTCACCTGTTTGCAAGTTTAGCAGCATCATTCTTGAAGCAAATGTTCTGTCCATTTTCATTTCTCCAGTAAGCATATAAGCCACAAAACCTGAAACATCCAAAAATGCTTCTGTCTGTTTATAAATATCAGGTAACTGTTCTTTAATATATTTGATTTTTGAAGCAGAAAAAAACCAGCTTGAAGTTAAGCCAGTTAGTTCCCTAATTCTTTTTTCATCAATGCTATCAAGTATCTGTTCGTATTGTTTTTTAGTAACGGGGTTATACCACATAATCCCATCCCACAATGGACCATTTCGATCAACAGGTATAATAGTTTCTCCCATAGATGTTATCCCTATACTTCTCAAGTCGGTACTTCTACATTTATCGATAATTTCCTTGATCGATGATTTTACAACCTTCCAGAGAGTAGTTACATTTAAAAGGTCTCCGTATTCAGTATGATCAATAGGTGTTATATGACTAACAGTAGCCAAAAATTCCCCTTTTTCATCAAATATACATGTTTTTACATTTGTTGTGCCTACATCAATACCAATATGTAAGGACATATTTATAACTCCTTTATAAGGGACAGACCCTATTTTACTGAGATTTACATTTCTTCAGTTATTGTAATTTCACCATAGTTTTCAAATACTTTTTAATATCGATTTTTCCCTCAAGTACTCTTTTGGCTTCTTCCAGAGAAAAAGTTTTGCCCACTATTCCGTAAAACACATCGTGATAATTTTCAAGTTATTTAGCTGCCTTTCCCATAGTGAAAGGATTTACAAAACTACCTATGATATTTAATTCTTTGCGATATATCTCATAGAGTGGAACTCCTGGTTTGACATTTTCATCTGCCACTCCGAATTGAATCAGAGTACCCAGGACATTAAGAGATTTTATTCCATTTTCAAAACCTTTTAATGATCCACTGGCTTCAAAACAAAAATCGTACTTTGATTTCTCCGGAATTGCATTACAAATATTTACTACTCCTGCTTCTTTAGCTGCGTTAATTCTTTTTTCATCGATTTCCAGAATATCAACATCTTTTAATCCCTGAATATCTGTAAGCAATTTATAAATTAATACACCGATAGAACCCCCGCCAATAATTAACACTGATTTCTCAGGGTCAATTTTTACTTTGCTTAAAGCATGTAAAATACATGATAGTGGCTCTCCCAGAACCGCTATAGAAATCGGTATTTCTCTGGAAATCTGGTAGCATTGCTTCATATTGACTTTTGTGTACCCGGCAAATGCTCCATTAATATTCACGCCCTGGTTTATCATACCTCCGGTGCACATATTGATTAGACCTTTTCTACAGTTCTCACATTGATAGCATGACAAATTAGGGTCTCCAACAATACGATTCCCTACACTAAATTTCTGACTTGCTTTATCACCAAGTTCTACGATCTCACCAACAAACTCATGACAGGGATTAACAGGATACTTCGCAAATTCCAAACCTTTGTAAATATGCATATCGGTTCCACATATTCCGCATCCTTCAATCCTAAGAATAACGTCTTCCGGATTTTCAATAACAGGTTTTTCTATTTCAACAATCTTCGTCAGTCCTGGTTTCTCTATTTGAAGAGCTTTCATTTTCTCTCCCCCTTACTGAAAAGAGACATATAAATCCGCCTTTTATTAGCTTGATTATAACTTGAATCCCCAAAAATTAGAAAATAATATCATCAGTCTTATAGGATACTTACAGCCTAAGATGTGTTCCATCATGTTATAATTCATTATATTTTTTGGTACACTTATTCTTTACCCGGTGGTGTTTAAATTGAAGAGAAAATCAAAAATAATTCTTTTTATTATCCTGGCAATTGTTGGAATCGCAATAGTTGGATTTGTGTTTGTAATGAAGAACATTGAATCAAATTTGGAAGAACTTAAAGCAACTGAAATTCTAAATATTGATGTTTCATCCGTTTCTGATGGTAAATATTCAGGTTCATACAGTTCTTTCCCTGTATCAGCTAGAGTTGAAGTTACAGTACGAAACCATGAAATTGTAGATATAGAACTGATAGAACATAATCACGGAAGAGGTGAAGCTGCAGAAGTAATACCAGAAAAAGTTGTCGAAGCACAATCACCTAAAGTAGACATTATTACTTCTGCAACGTACAGTAGCAAAGTGATCCTAAAAGCAATTGAAGATGCACTTTTAAAGGCCACTAAATAAATGTATACCAAATTACATACTTGATTTATCTTAATCCACTGTTTAAAACTCTTTCTCCCTACTCTATTTTCACACCGGGTTCTCGTTTATTGATTTTCTATATTCCGAAGTGCTCACTCTACTTGAGCATCTCTTAATGATCGCAACAAAAGACTTCATAAGTGTTTTAAAAAAAAGTGAGTGGTCACATGTCAACCATAGTCAATACTTCATAGTAACTCTAGAAATATACATCTATTTTTCTCACTTGTCCATCTCTGATTAATTTTGAATATGGTTCTTTTATATTATTACCAACAAATTCTATCTTTTCTTCATCGCAAGTATGAACAAACATTTTCCACTTTGATTCATCAATTTTCTCGGTGTTGAATGTGTCAAACCTATTTGGATTATTGTATGTTATTTTGCATTTTCCTAAAAAGTTAAAGGACACTTTACCTTCTTCATCAAATAGCCAGCCTGGAAGTACCGGTTTAAATCTCAAATTAAGCTGTTCGTTTGCGTAAGTAAAGGGTTTGCTTCCCACAAACATCAATTTCCAGATACTCAAAAATTCTGCAGTTGATCCGCTTAATCTTGCAACAAATCCATTTCCATGTATTGTTTCATCAGGATTTGCGCTACTGGCTATAAATGAAGAATTTTCTAACGGACTTCTACCATATACTTCTGGTTTCAAAAAAGGGATGAGTACGTTTGTAAAATCTTCATAGAATTCTTTATAAAGTCCACTCTTTAGTAATTCCAACATGTATTTGTATTCCATATGAAGCCAGATCGACTCGTTTTCCAGCCAGCCTGGAGTAAAAGCTTTTGCCCTCCCAATTTCTATTGTTTCATAGTTAAGTGGTGCATTTACTTTGTACATTTTGAGTTTCTTATCAAATAATTCGCTATTTTTAACCTTGTTGTATATCTTTTTAAGAAATTCTTTATCATCGAAGATTTTAAATCCTCTAACTACTCCTTCCAAAAAAAGCGGCATTTTCATTTGCTTAAATTCAAGTATTTTTATATATTTTTTCGAATCTTCAGATGTTTCATTTAATACTTCGTATTTTTCTGGCTCATAGTAGAAATAAGTCGGTATCATATCGATGTTTTCTTCCATAGATCTTTTTAAACCAGCTAGAAGTTTTTTGTTGAATCCTTCTAGCGTTTTCGATAATTCTGATGATTTCACTGTTATTTCCTTTCCTCCAAAACCAAGCTTTGTTTCTTCTCTGAAGCTTTCTCTGGCTTCTGAAATAGATTCCCAAAAATGATAATCCTTCCTACTATCTGATGAATTTTCATAATCTTCAACACATTTCATCAAATTGCTTACTAAACTCATTACTTCTTCTGGAAGATCAATTTTTTCTTCTTTGTAATCCCGAAAGGCTTCTAACAAAAAACCAATTAGTCTAGTGAGCTCAAAAGCATCTGCAACAGATGAACCGAAGAGTCCAGGCAATCCATTCAAAGCATCGTACCACCCAGGTTTTCCGGCTTCCATCTCTATTCCCATACCGCAGGGATCCATAGTTGCAAATTTTATGGCAGCAAGGTTTATCAATTTGGTAATTAGACTTGTTTTAAATATTTCACCTTTACCATGTTTTTTTCTCATAACAAACTTGTATCGTTTCCTAGATTCAATGAGACTTTTCTTTTCCTGATCTTCGGTGAGGGAATCATATTGTCTTATTCTTTTGAATTCATCATCTACCAAAACATATCTCTTGTTTCTAGGGAGAACAACCATAGAATTGTCATAGTAAGTGTATTCACAATCGTCGAAAAGTAGCTCTTTTTTCTTATCTGGATATATCTCTAGGTAATTATCTATCAAATCAAGGATATATGTCCAGTGATCAGTCCAAAAACCTTCTCCATGAACAGCATCTATTTCTTCTTCGCTAACCTCAATAATTTTTTTAATAAATTCATCTTCCCGAATATTCAGCTTTATATTTTTTCTTTCAATGAAACTGCTTAATTCACCTGGAGTAAAGAATCCTTTTGATAGAAAATCTTTTAAGACTTTTACATCTTCATCAATTTCTAAGATTTTATCTATAAATGAAAGCTTTTCAATTTGTACTTTATATTTGATACCGTTTATTACAAGAGGGTTATATCCATCTGTTTGAATAAGATTAGTGAAAAATTTTATGTTGTACCTTTCTGCATCTGGATTGAAAAAGACATCTTCTCTCCTATTTTGAATGACATCCCTGTAACTTCCATTGCCACTAGAATAATATTCTGAAGGAAGGACAAAATAGTTATAATCTCTCTCTAGATCCCCATGTTTTCTCGAATAGACATGATACACTTTTTCCCCCTTAGAAAATACTAGAGGATATCCTCCTCTCAAAATATTATCTAGATAATCCTGTTGGCAATATCTATCAAATATCTGTGAAGATGTTTGAGTAAAAATATCTTGAGTTATTTCTTCTATTATTTTATTGCTTTCATGATATTTCATAGTTAAATAAGTTACTTCTTGAAACTTCTGACTGTATTCATCAATTGATGAAATGTTGTGAGCATGACCAATGATGGAATATACAACTACCTTTTCATAAGGTTTTAATTGAGCTTGAGCGGTTGAAAAAGCACATGGAATCTTATTTGAAGTGTTTTGTTTCATTTTTCTTAGATCATCAGTAGTTTTTTGTGAGAATACATCCGGGTATTTCATCGATGTTCTCTTATTAAAAATCAATTCAGGGTCTACAATGGGTGTCAACAATTCTTTGTTGTTATCAATTATCTGCAAAGATAAATAGAAATTGCCTTCATCAAATTCAAAAACATTGACAGTGTCTTCTGAAGATGATTTCAACTTAAAGACAGGAGCCTTATTTTCGAGGTTGCTTACTTCCATCCATGCCTGAAGTGTATTTCCAACATGCTTTATTCCATAATCGTTTATACCAAAAGGCAAAAGAGCAGGAATTCCATCAAGAATATCAAGACTCATTGTGTTACTAGAGATATTCTTAATAGTGGTTCTTCTAATCAAAGCTGGTATTTTCTCCATGGAGAGCGTGTAATAAAGTACTGTGGATTCAATACCAACCTTGCACGACTTTTCATGCAATTCAAGATCATTCATACCAATGTGCATTTCTTGAATTACATCTTCTGCATTGTAAGTGACAAAAGGTTCATAAATACTCTGACCGTTTATTTTTATGAAAGTTCTAAAACCCATGGTTTCTGTGTTCTGATAAGCTCTAAAGGCCGGAAAAAATTCCATGATAGGGTTATCTTTACTGTTTACTCCGAAAGAAGCTATGCATTGCCCTCTATTAACATAGAATACCCAAAGAGGTATTCCATTTTTGCCTGCAATCCCTGGTAAAAAACTAGCAAAGGGCTTTGAGTGATTATAGTTGTTTAACACAAATCTGTCTTTCTCATCAAAATAATACTTGTTTACATTACTCATAGCCTCTTTTCCCCCCTAATTGCTTATGTCATAAATTTTTAAATTCAAATATTATTGTTTTTACTAACATCTCTGACAGATTCCCTCTCCGCGATTCTTGTAGGCAATATTACATTCCTGGGTAATCTTTGATATTTTTCAGTTATTCTTTCTATCAACATTTGAGCTGCTACTCTTCCCATTTCCGTCCGTGGTTGTATTACTGTAGTTAGTCTTGGATTTGTGTACTGAGCGAAAGGTGCATCATCAAATCCAATAATTGAAACTTCTTCTGGTACTTTTATTCTTTCTTCTTTTAGCGCATCGATAGCGCCAATAGCTGTCCAATCGTTAACTGCAAAGATCGCAGTAAAATTTCTTCCATGTTCTTTAAGATGTGATTTTACGCCATTCCAACCGTCTTCAGAGTTGTATCCTCTTGATTCTGCAAAGAAAACTTCGAACTCTTCCTTCTCAGAAATTTTTCTAAGAAATTTATTAATTCCTCGTTCTCTATCTATGGCAGCTGGAGAAATCTCAGGACCGGGAATAAATAGAATTTTTCTGTGGCCATGCTCGTACAAGTATTTAACTGCAAGGTAACCTCCTGCTAAATTGTCAACGTTAACTACATCAAAATTAATTTCATCTACTGAAAAATCCACTACTACTACTGGAACATCACTTTTTTCAAAACTCTTTATTAGATCTTCTCCTCCAAACAATTCACCAAGAATTACTCCATCAATTTTTCTTCTAAAATATTGGTCAAGGACATGCTGTTCAATATCTACTTCCCATTTTGGAAGTGCGAGCATTATGTCAAAGCCTTTGCTGTAGGCGTACTCTTCTATAGCCATGACCATATCGCTGTAATGATATCCTCTAATGTCTGGTATAAGAACACCTACTGTATTTAAGAGAGCGAAATTCTTTTCTCTGAATGTGAAAGCTGGTTTGTAGTTTAACTCTTTTACAGCTTTAAATACTCTCCTTCTTTTTTCTGAAGAAACATTTTCTCTTCCATTAAGAACCCTTGAAACTGTGGCTATAGAAACTTTCGCAAATTTTGCTACCTCTCTAATATTCGGCATATAACCACCTCACAGCACTCAGTACTATTAATTCACTTAACGCATTTGATAAACCCTTACATAATCGATGTACATCCTTGCAGGGAATGGGGTATTGAAATCAGGATAACCTGGCCAATAACCACCGACCGCTAAGTTTAGTATTATAAAGAACTCTCTATCAAACATCCATAGTTTATTCCTTTTTTCTATATCTTCCCTGCTAACTCTGTGATAGATAGTATCGTTTACATACCATATTATTTCTTCTTCATTCCATATAATTCCAAATTTGTTGAAATCCTCTGTGAAAGAAGAAAACTTTGTTTGATCCATCCTATATTTCCCACTAATTCCCCTGGTGCCACTATAATTTGGTCCATGTAGGGTTCCGGAAACTGTCCATTTATCATCCCCGAGAAATTCGACTATATCTATTTCTCCACACATAGGCCATCCCACATATCTAAAATCATCGCCAAGCATCCAAAATGCTGGCCAAAGACCTTTACCATATGGAAACTTTATACTCGCTTCTACTTTGCCGTACTTAAACGAAAATTTTCCTTCTGTCTTCAATCGTGAAGAAGTGTAATTATATAAACTATTTCCTTCATTTGTATCTTCTCTTCTTGCCTCTATAACTAAAATTCCATCTTCTAAAACAACGTTTTTCCCTTCCGTATAATACTGTAGCTCTGCATTTCCCCATCCGTTTCTATTGCCAATATCAAATCGCCAATTATCCGTGTTTAGCTCTTCACCTTCAAATTCATCAGACCATATTAAAGTCCATTCTGGATCATTTATCATTTTTTGCGCCTCCGATAACTGAGAGGATTTTGCAGAAGCTGATACAAAAGAAAATGAAATAATGAGAAACAAGAACAAACTTATTCCAAAGAATATTTCTTTTGTCATCTAGATTTGCCTCCTTTTGTTTATAAACATAATTTCTTAAGCAACCTTATATCTCTTGAAGATGAACCAATCAGAAACGTATATTCCCCTTCTTCGACAATCCATCTGTATCCATCAAAGGAAGCTAATTCTTGTACAGTAATTTCTATTACAATTCTTTGTTTTTCTCCTGGCTCAAGTAGATTAGTTTTTTCAAAAGCTTTCAGTTCCTGATATGGCTTGTCAATCTTTACTATTGGAGCCCTTATATACACTTGGGCGACCTCTTTGCCTGCAATTCGACCAATGTTTCTAATATCAAAGGAAACAATTATGTTTTTGCTTTTTTGTTTTATATTCAAGTTACTATATTCAAATTGTGTGAACGAAAGCCCAAAACCAAATTCAAAACTTGGATTTACTCTAAAAGTATCGTAATATCTATAACCAACATATATACCTTCATCATAAGTAACAACAGCTGGATTATCTTTTGGTTCACCGGGGAATGACCGGGACGGAACATCATTGTAATCTTTAGGGAAGGTCGTTGGCAATTTACCAGATACATTTACACTTCCAATGATTACATCAGCCAAGACTCTTCCAGCTTCCTGCCCTGGTTGCCATAGGACCAATATTCCATCGCAGAAATGTTTCCAGCTTTCCACTTCAATTGGCGAACCAATATTCAAAACAGCCACAACTTTCTTCCCTTTTTCGCCAAAAACCTTTGAAACATTACGAATTAACTTCATCTCATCCGTTGAAAGGTAATAATCTCCCTCTTCTAATTTTCTATCTTTCCCTTCTCCGGAAATTCTTGATATGACAACAAATGCTGTGTCATTCCTTTTTGCTATCTTTTCAAGTTCTTCTCTGCTGAATAGGTTTTCGGGTAGTTTGGGTATTATTTTCTCGTTCCAATGCCCGTAAGTAATTTTATAATCATTATCTCGAAATTCTTTAATCTTATGTCTGTAAAATTCAACAATTTCTTTGTCGACATTCAAATTTCCTGCTGTAATTCCATCGATAAAATTTATTGTATATTTTGGATGAGTACCACCACTTCCTGTTCCACCACGAATTGTCTCAACCTGTCCAGTTCCAAAAACAACAAATTGTGTGTTTTCCGATAAGGGCAAGGCTTCACTGTTCTTTAGCAAAACAACTCCTTCGCTTGCAGCCTTGTACGAAATCTCTGCATGATTATCTAAATTAGGTGAATCTGAATATTTATAGTTCTCGAAAGCCGGAGTTTTAACCAATGTTTTTAATATTGTTTTGATCCTCAAATCCAAGATTTCTTCAGCAAGTGCACCATTCTCAATTGCCTGGCGTATTTCATCAACTTCACTTTTTCTATGTTTGAAAAACTGGAAACTTTTACCCGGCATAATCAAATCATTACCTGCTTGAATTTGTTCTACGCTGTTATTACCTCCGAACCAATCTGTCATCACAAAACCTTCAAATTCCCATTCTTTACGCAAAACTCCTGTCAGAAGCCATTTATTTTCAGAAGTATAAAATCCATTTAGTTTGTTGTAGGAACTCATGACTGTCCAGGGTTTTGCTTTCTTTATTGCAATTTCAAAAGGTTTTAAATATATTTCACGTAGTGTTCTTTCTGAAATGATAGTATCAACAGACATTCTATTAGTTTCCTGTTCGTTGGCAACAAAGTGTTTAATACATGCCCCAACTCTCTGGGATTGCACTCCCTCAATAAAGTAAGTGGCCATTTCACCAGAAAGTAATGGATCTTCACTGTAATATTCGAAATTTCTACCACATAATGGATTTCTGTGGATATTTACAGCTGGGGCCAGAAGAACATCTACGCCATATTCCTTAACCTCTTTACCCATTGCCTGACCAACTTCTTTTAATATTTCTCTATTCCAGGTGGATGCAAGCATAGTTTCAACAGGGAATGCAGTCGAATGATATGTTTTATCATTACCTTCACGTTCTGGATAGATTCTAAGTCCTGCTGGACCGTCAGCAAAAACTGTTCTTGGGATTCCCAATCTTTCTATTTCATGAGTTTCACCAGCTGAACCATAGACCTTTCCATTCGGATTATTTTTATGATTAAGCATCCCAACTCCTACAACAAAATGTATCTTCTCTTCAAGTGTCATTTCTGCGATGGCTTTCTCAATATCAAACTCAATATCAAATTTTTTATTCATCTATAAGCACTCCTCTACAATTACTCAAAATTTTATTCACCTGTAATCCCTGTTCGCTCAAGGCTTTCAACAAATTGTCTCTGCAATATCAAATACGTTATTAATAATGGAAGTATTGTTATGAGTGTTGCAGCCATCCTTATTCCTTCATTTATCCTGTTGGCAGCACTTCCATCAGCAGCAGGGAACATAAGTTCAAATTTCGCCGCAAAATCTCTAAGTGCTAGAGGTAATGTCTTAATCTCGTTACCTAAAAACATTCCAGTTGTTAAGGTTTCATTCCAGTACCAAACCAAAGAAAAAATAAACGTCGTTACCATTGCCGGTATAGATAATGGAAGAATTATCTTATAAAATATCTGAAATGAATTGGCACCATCGAGTTCAGCTGCTTCATCGAAGGTTTTTGGTAACATGTTGAAAAAGTTATAATAAAGGAGAATAAAAATAGCGCTTCTTATACCTTGTCCTGTTAGTGCTGGTAAGAAGCTTACTAAAGGAGTCCCAATCAATCCTAACCTGCTGAATAACATATACTTTGTAACAATAGTCACCTGTGCTGGAATCAAAAAGGTAGCGAGTATAAGAAATAGCCACAAATTTTTTAGTGGAAACTTAAATCTTGAAAGACCATATGCAGTCAAAGCAGTTATTACTGTTTGTAAAATAGATGGTACTGCTGACAAGTAAACACTGTTTAGAATAGTTTTAGATGCCTCCAAAACGCTCCAGGATTTAAAGAAATTTTGAAGCGTTAACCTTGTTGGAATCCATGAAACTGTCGGGTTTACAAGATCCTCAACAGTCATAAATGAAGTGGTGATCATGTAAAGCAAAGGGTATAAATAAGCATATCCTATACTTATCAATATAAAATAGAGTATGAATTTCGTAGCTATTTTTCTCATAATTTTCCCTCCTTAGGTTTAAGGAGCAGAAAAGCTATACCAATTAAAATCATGATTGATATGAAATATATCCACGAGAGCGCTGCTGAATAAGAGTATGGTTTATCCACATCAAACATTCTTTGAGATATGCTCGTATTAACCGCGTTATTTGCAAAGGAAGCCAGATCAACTATTGTGTATATTGCAGTTACAAGCAAAAACGGTTTGATAAGAGGAAGTGTCATTTTCCAGAATATAACCCAATTGTTTGCTCCATCGATTTTGGCCGCTTCATAAATACCCACATTGATTTTTTGTAAGCCAGCAAGTAAGAGAATAATTTGTACTCCTGAAAACCATAAAATCAAAACTAAATTATTAAACATGTAGATAAAGGGATAACTAATCGTATTTGGTAAAACACTAAAAAAGTTGTATATAAAGTACTTCCTAGGGTCAACTATTTGTGCTGCATTACTTATTACAAGTTCTGAAATAACAGGTCCACTTATAATAACAACAGGTAAAAAATATAGTAACCTAAAAAGAGCTCTCGCTTTAAGCTTATTATTGAGTAGTAAAGCGGCAACTAAAGAAAATACCAGAATTAATGGAGTAGAAAGAGCAATACTTATTATTGTATCCCAGAATTGTATGGGAAAATTTGCATCTATTCTGAAAGCATAAATATAATGTTTCAGACCAACAAAAGTTTTATTTATTCCAAAAACAGTAAAATCTAGGTTGAAAAAGCTTAGATAAAGTGAATAAAAGAATGGATAAGCCGTAAAAATTATGAAACCTGTTATCCAGGGCATTATATATAGATATCCAACAATTGCTTTTCTGGTTTTTTTTGAAAATTTCATAGATCACCATCTCCAGAATCCATATTCTTATTATCAATATTCTTACTAGATTGTGGTTGAAGGAAAATATCGTCATAAATATAAGCATTTTGTGTGTAATTAACTATTATGGATCTACCATTTTCGTAATCAACTCTTACTATACCCGGCTCAAGAACTGTTCTATCAACTATCTTAGAATTAACTACTGGTTTTAAGATTTCACTCATTTCTTGATATATTCTCAAAATTTCTTGCTGCCAATCTTCGAATTTCGTTGAAGGATAATCCCAAAGCGGTGTATCTTTGATGACATAGTTATCAACCTGGGTTACTATGAAAGAAGGAAATGCACCGAATTCTATCGCTTTAAGAATATCTGTCTTAGAAAAAAAGCTGTTGTTAATGTACGGGGTGTAATAATCTATGTTCCCGCTCAAAACAATTTGCAAAAAGGGAACTGTATCTGTCTCGAATAAATACTGACTATTATTCATTGGAGTTTCAAGAATGCCTTTTGAATATTTCCAGGCATAACAGTTAGGAGCAAAGAAATAGATATTCAATCCTTTTTCGCTAATATCCTTTAGCGTTTCTTCAACCATTAAAAGCACATCATTTCGAGGAAATTCTTTATTAAACCTCATATCTCCATATAACTTACTTCCATATTCTTTGACTGCAATATTTGAAAAACCAAGATCAATTAATTTCTGTGATTTCTCTTCAATATATTCACTGGAAAGTTTAATATTTGTATAGTAAGACCTGTAAAGCCATAGATCCTGATTGTCTCTATCCTCATATATAGATGATTGCGATAGGTTAATACCTACTTCCCTGTTAATGTTGATTTGTTTTTCGCTGACTTTTGTAACGTTATCTACAAGGCATAATTCATAATCATTTTGATGACTATCTTCTGCTAATTCCTGCAACAATAATTTGCCTCCAATTTTGTTTTCAAAAGATAATTTACTTATACTGTTTCCATGAATTCCATCTTCCTGCCACCCTTCAACAAAAATTTTCAAACTATTAACTCCATTTTCTATAAGCGTTTGAATCATTTCTTTCATATTTCCTACATAGGTGATGCTTTTAGTGTTATAACCAATAAGTCTTTTTTCGATATCTGAAGCAATAATTGTGAGAGCCAACTGCATATCAGCATTTTTATAACTTTCGTTATAACTTAGTTTTCCAAAAAGTCTATCTGAAAATGCAGTTCTATAAAATTTCGCCATTCCTACATAATCTGCATTGTCATTGGCCAAGAAAAAAAGTTTCAATTCTGCATCAAAATCGTTCTTGTTTTGTTGAACAATTTGTACACCAGCCCCGCTTCTACTTGTCGGCTGAAGGTATTTTTGCCTGTAAATGAACTTTGCACCTGCACGATTATAATCAGTTAATACGCCACTCGGGTAGGCTACTATCGAGGCATATTCTTCACCGGAGTTAATAACACCAAACAATCCATTTTGTTTTACCCCGTGAACAATACCATAAACAGGAACTAAAACCGTTGGCTCTTCTCTTAAAAAGTCATTTGGCCTGCTAGCCCTTAAATCGTTAGGAACCGTTAAGTTCTCAATGCCGTAATCTTTTCCAAATACTCTTTTGTCATACCAATTTGTATAGTTCGAAGCACTGGAAAACCTTATTAATGCGCCAGGCCCATCAGGAACAAAAAAATATCCATCAATTTCATCTTCCACAGTGCTTCCGAAGAACGGCGCAAAAATAACCGAACCAAGCAAGTATTCATCTTCTTCTGAAATATCTTCGGAATCCAATCTAAAAATCAGGCAGTTATTTTCAAGCTGAATACTAAATTCTATGTAAATACCTATATCTTTAAAATTTATCTGAAAAGCTACACCGTCAGGTAATTTTGTGAAACTACTTTCGACATTTATATCTGCACTCCCTTTTACAACCATTATTCCTCTTTCGTTATAGTACTCAATCATCAAAACAGACCTGGAAATCGCTTTCCAACTTTCATTAAGTTTTAGGTAAGCTTCTTCATTTTCCAGAACATCTCCCCAGACATAATTTGTTTTCTTATCCACTACTCTCAAAGAAGTAGTAACTGGATCA
The DNA here is from genome assembly GCA_049975465.1 of Kosmotogaceae bacterium. Lineage (GTDB taxonomy): Bacteria > Thermotogota > Thermotogae > Petrotogales > Kosmotogaceae > JASMTM01. Next base: position 19,023 of record JBNGCV010000020.1, read on the forward strand.
ATCAACAATTCTATATCTGTATTTTCCGCAACTTTTATATAATTTTCAGTATTAAACTTAGTAGCAACAATTTCATATGTCTCAGGTTTCGTAAATCTATTTGACATGAAATCATTTCCAATATTTTGACCAAAGATACTGTATATACTTACAAGTATGAAAAAAACAATTAAAAGATTTTTATTTCTATTAGCTACGGACACGAAATAGCACCTCCTGAACGATGCTGTATGCTGTATCAATCAATTGATCCCAGAGCATATATACAATGGAATAGACTAGTATCATCACAAATATCCATCCTAATGTAAGTAAAAAATTTTTGATCGTATCTTTGATATCGTAATCATGAACTTCTTTTACTCCGGTAAATAACAATATTAAACTCCAACTAATAGTTATATAAGAAATGAAATCAACTATGAATTTTTCGTTGTAAGTAAGAATATATGTAAGAAGTATGACAATAGGCTGAAAAAGAATATACGGTGCAAAAGAATACGCAGTGAATACATAAACATCCCTTAAGGTTCCTCTTCCATCATTTATCGAACTTAAAAGCCAATTAGAGATAATCCACAAGCCTGTAAATGCTGAAGCTGTAAGAAGTACAAACATTACGCTCCTATCTGCCATGTTTAAATTAAATATAAAACTTCTTCCGAAATAATCAAGCAGTATGACAAGAAGGAAAATTACATATAAAATAGTCGCAGATAAAACAGAACCATGGGTTCCGCTTCGAATATAATAGAAAGTATCTAGAGGGTGCCTTAAGATATCCTTCAAATAAAGAATGTCTTTAGCTAATCTAAATTTTATATGGATATGAAATAATCTACCTCTTTTTTTTCTTAATCTATTAACCAGGGTTGGTAAGATAGCCAGGATTAGAAATACTACCAGAATAATCCCCATATGATTTTGGATAAAACCATTTCTTATTTCCCAAAATGTGTCGGAGTATTCAGATTTTGCATATGCTTCTTTAAAATGAATAGCAGCCTTTTCAAATTCACCAGACTGAAAGTAGGCTTTCCCAATACCATAATGAGCTATTCGAAGATAACCATCGTAAGTCAGTACATTTTCCCAGGTTTTCTTGCTCTCCAGATATTTTCCTTGCACATAAAGATCAAGCGCATCATGAAGAATATTTGTATATTGTGTTGGATTAAAAATGTGGACAAGTCCTCTTTCTTTGTCTAGAGCATAAATTCTGTCCTCATCATCACATGCAATTCCTGAAGCAACAGAAAACAATCCATATCTTTCTGTAGATATTGCGCGTCCTCCAAATGAATAGATTAGATTTCCTTCGGGGTCATATTCATAAATTAATCCCGTTTCAGTCAAAGTCAAAATACGACCATCTGAAGAAACTGTGATATCAACAAAATTTGGTTCGTCGATCATTCTGCCACATTTTGATTTTGACAGTATATTATTTCCCAGTGTATTATGTTTTTTTATTGCATTTCCTCTTTCGTTTTGACTCAAAGTATAAATCAAGCCCTTATCATCTATTGTTATGTTTGTAAATGGTTTGGGTATCCTGTTTAAAAACTTCGATTTCTGTTCTTCTGTATAAAAAATATCTATGAATTTATCAAGGAAACCGATCCATACTTGATTAGAACCAAAGTAACCCAGGAATTCACCATTTATATCAAGTTGTATGACTCCCTCAAAAGTACCTTCACTAACTATATACAAATTTCCTCGCTTATCAACAACCAATTTAACTGGATTATAATTTGCATATTCACCAAATAAAATACTTTTTGGTCTTCCAATTCGTGAGATTTCATTACCGGTTTTTTCAAATATGACAATCTCATGGGTACCCGGATCAGCAACATATACGTACTCTTCAGTTACATAGACCCCAGTTGGTCTCCACAAACAAAAATCGCCGATAGTATTTATTTCTCTTGTTTCAAGGTCAAATACAACAATTCGAGCATTTCCTGTGTCAGCTATGTACATCTTATTATCTTTGATAAAAATATCTTCAGGATAATATAAATCGTAATCAGTAAACAATACTTCACTAACAACATATGCATCCTGAGTGACTTTCCATTCATTATGCCCAGAAAGAGTGTATGTCAAATATGTACTGTTCCATCCAAAAAGTACTGTGGGACAAACTAATAAAGTGAATATTGTTGAAAAACGCATCATTCGATCAAAGCATTTCAATATTGTATTTTCCTCGCTTTCTTAAGATCTGAATGATCTTATTTCAAACCACTATTCGCCATAGTGTTCATTACTCTAGATTGCATAATAATGAATAACAATAAATTTGGAACAAACATTATCAATCCTGCCGCAGCAGCAATACCTTGACCTGCAATGGTATTACCAGCAACCTGGGTTAAATTTGTTGCATAAAAAGCAAAAGTCCTGAGATTTTCATTATTTATGTAATATACAGAAGCTTCAGAACTATTCCAGGCAATTTGAAAAGCCAATATACCAACAGTTGAAATTGCTGGTTTTAAGAGAGGAAATATTATTCTAAATATTATCTGTAAATCATTTGCACCATCCACCACCGCAGCATCAAGCAACGAATCCGGTATTTGATCTATAAATTGTTTTACAAGAAACACTCCGACAGGCATAGCAAGTAAAGAAAGAACATTGATTATAAATGTATCTATAAGTCCCAGCGACTGTATTACAAAATACCTAGGAATAATAACAGCAATTGGAACAAACATTAGCGCCAAGTTGTTAACGGTAAAAAGCAGGTTTTTTGTTCTGAATTTTTTCTTAGATAGAACATATCCAGCAAAGACAGAAATTATTATTGTAATTGCCACTGTAAGAAATGCTGTTAGTATACTGTTCATAAAATATCTGCTAACGGGTATGTTAGAACTTCTTGTCAATTCAAAAAGTTCAAAGAAATTTGAGAGAGTAGGTCTTCTAACAAAAAAGCGTGGCGGATACAGAAACAATTCATCGAGAGGTTTAAAGGCTTGGGAAAAGATAAAAATAATAGGCAGTATCATAAATACAGCTATTGGAGTCAGTATAAAGTAGAATGTTAATTGACTTTTATGAAAATATCTTGGGTTTGTTTTAGTTGAGAACCTTGCCATGCTATCACCTCTTGTTATCTTTCACCAAATAACCGCCATGCTACACGCGAGAAGAACCAAATTATTAAAAGCAAAACAACAGAAAGAGCTGCTGCATATCCCATTTCGTATCTGTAAAAACCATAATCCTCTATATGATTAACTATTAACTGTCCTGCATATTGAGGGGTAGGATTTGAGCCAGACAAAGCCACACCTATACCTGCTGTAGTAAAGGTATGAACTATTGACATAACAGCTCCGAATAACATTTGAGGTTTCATTGCTGGAATGGTTATATATATAACTTCTTGAAGCCTGGTTCGTATCCCGTCAATATAGGCAGCTTCATAAAGTGTTTCATCAACATTCAATATCCCTGCTAACATTGCCAAAAAACCTATCCCCATACTGCTCCATAATGAAACAATGATCATAATATCCATAAGGTATTCTGGCGATTGAAGCCATTGAACTGCTTTATCTATAAATCCATATTCTAGAAGCAATGCATTCAAATAACCCTGCTGATCACCGTTGAACAAAACTCTCCAAACAACAGCCATAGTTACCCCGGCTGTGAGTGATGGTGAGTAAATAATAAGTGCAAAAATAGTTCTCGGGATCGTTGTTAGCTGAGCTATCAACCAGGCAAGAGTAAAGGAAAGTAGATAACCTCCCACTCCGACTATTAGGGAATATTTAATAGTATTTGGTAACACTTTCTGCATAAATATCTCATCTCTTGTCATAAGAGTTATATAGTTTTGAATGCCTATAAAGCTAGGACTCTCTATGGCATTGAAATAAGTAAAAGACAAATATATGGATATCGCTACTGGAAGTACAATAAATATTGCAAAAAGGATCAGATAAGGCGACATCAACATCCAATGATTATATTTCCCCTTATTCTTGATCATCTATTTCACCTCTTAATTTCCTTGCTTTTTCTATGTATTCATAAGCGTTAGTGCCTAAGTTTATAATCAAAAAATCTTCCATAGAGTCGTACATTTTATAGTCCTTAACTTTTGTTTTATCTTCCAGATAACCAAACTCAGTAAGTTTTCTCTCAAGTTCCCTATTGACAAGGATTACTGATCTGTCTATAGAGGCTCTCAAAGGATATCCTTCAATAACAACTCTGTTCCAAACATTGCTGACTTCTCTTTCTACCATGTATCCACCGGGATGCCGCTGAACTTCCTTTATCCATCTCCATTGTTCCAGAATTGCTCTTTTATGATCTTCTTCAAAATAATCAAGCTCCTTAAAAGCCTTAATATTGGCAGTATTCCACATATAAGCCTCTCCATATCTAGTAATCATCATTCTTGCAAATTTTAGCTGCGTCTCCTTTGATAGCCACCATTTTAGAAACAACCAGGCTTTTTCTTTGTTTGAAGAATTTCGGAAAATTATTGCAGCTCTATCTCCGGCAACCTGATACCTTTTTACTTCTCCCTCTGTTATAACGCCTGGAGATGGTGCTATATCCCACATACCATAAATCTCGTCAGCTGCATTTGACAACGCAACATATATCCCGAAATCACCAACACCAATTGGTATGCTCCCGTATCTAAATGCGTTGTAAAAATTAGCAACTTGTTCTGGAAGACCATAAATGGAAAAGATCTCTGTCATCAACTCAAATGCTTCCACAGAATTTTCTTCATTCAAAGCTGTATTTATTCCATCTTTTGTATAAAATCTTGCATCATTTTGAAAGAAAAACGGAGCAGTTGTATTGAAGTACTTAATAGTCTGCTCACACATTGGAATATAAAAGTTCATACCTCTTCTTTGCAATTCAGGCATAATTTTCTTCACATCATTCCATGTATTTGGAATCGGTACTTCAAGATTTTCCAGAATATCTTTTCTATAATATAGTACGTAGAAATTTTGCGTTTCTGTAATACCATAAACGTTATCTTCTACTACCATTGGAAGCAATGTCTCAATGTTTATATTATCTGAGGTAAAATCAAAAAAATCTCCAAAATCATCAAGTGGATACAAAGCATTCCTAATTGCAAGTTCAAAAGGCAACCAGCTGCTAACTCCCAATGCTGCATCAGGAGTTTTACCTGACGAACTTGCCAAAATTAATCTTTGCTCATTTTGCATTACAGAGAGTGCTGCCGTTATACCCGTCTGTGGAGTAAAATCGGTATCAATCAAATATTGCAACGTTTCAACATATTGTACCGGCCTGTTTACCCATATTTTTAAATTTTGTGATTCTGATTCTTCGTATATTGAATATGTTTCGTTCTTATTCAAAATAGACAACCATAATTTCTGAAACTCTTCATAAGCTGAGACAAAAAACATCATAGAAGAGCTGGTTGAGTAATCAAAATCTCCTTTGAAAACATAGATTTTGTCAAGACCAATTGGCTGTTCTTTTAATCTCATAGAAAGCTCTGATAGTCTCTGAACAGCAGAAGCAGCACCTTCACTCAATTCATCAAGATAAAAGGGTAGTCTATCGGAATCCTCCAAAATATTGTCTATGAGTTCAGCAACAACAATTAATTCTGAAATTGAAGGTAACCCTTTTTCACCGACTACTTCAACTAGTTTTTTATATTGAATTTTCAATTCACTGGAAATTGTTTCAAGTTCATTTATCACATCTGGCATATATCTTTCAATATCCCAGGTTCTATATCTATCCAGATTATTTCCTATAAGTTTTCGTATATCTAAAGCAATATTTTGTATTTTTTTCACACTATCTTGCAAAAAGGAGATGGTAGTACCGTAGATGCCTGTCGTTACTTCTAAAGAAATATAGTTTATCCCTTCGTTCAGATAAAAATAATATGCATTATCGTTTTTATCTGTAACAATTTTGTCAGTCCAGACATAGTCGGTACATTCGAAGGGATACTCATTTACTTCCAAAAATGGGACTTCACCATTTATATAAATTCTTCTAAAGACTGGAACTCCACGATTAAGATACTGTTGATATCTCAGAGCCAATTTATAAAAACCTGGTGAATCTACTTCAACAACCCAGGTTATTTTCTGACCCGAATACTTGAAGCTATTTTGATCCACCACATTTATTTTCTTTTTTAAAACCTCATAAGGAGTTATAGCAGGCGACTGTTGATTGCCTATAGTGACAAGGAAATCTGTCTTTCCAAGTAAATTTTCCGCTTCCTGCAGCAGATAGCTGTTTTGAGTGTTATTTTTGTAATTGCTATAATTATTTATCTTTAAATACTCTTCATATTCTGGGACCTTTTTTACAAGTTCCTGAGGTAAAACATAGATGTTTTTTATCTCAAATTTACTTCTAAGATTCTTTATAACCAAAATATTCTTTCCAGATTTGAGTGAGAATATTACAGGTTCTCCTAAAACCCTTCTTGCATCTTTAAAATAGCTATAAATAGGTTTGGTATATACATTTTGCTCAGGTACAATTTCATTTCCATATCTATCTAAGGTTTTATTAATGTAATCATAGAAAATAAAACTGTCAACAAATATCTGGTAGCTTTGATCATCGTTTACATTTACCTCAATAAATCCGTTTGTAGTTGTCTTTTCGGGATAAACTATTTCACATAGCAAGTAGTAATCTCCAGAGTTTTCCATTTCTATGTCTATGCTAATCTCCTGGTCATTTTCAACAAGTTTATTAACCACTATGTTATTAACTGATTTTTCTATGTTATCTTTAACGTAACCCTGGTAGTTTTCAAATAATAACCTTATTTCTTCTTCTGTCAAGATTTCTGAATCAGATTTTTTTTGCGAGACTTTTTCCTGATATTTTGTATATTCTATGCTGCCTACTGAATAAACTACAAACGTTAGGATAGCTAGAACGGCTATAATAGTTGTTATCCAAATAAGTAACCTCTGCACTCTTTTAAGCCTCCATCATGTTAGTCTTACAAAAAATTGACCTGCAAACTACGGGTTGCATATATTGTTAGTGGTTTACAGGTCAACATCTTAGGTTACTTGCCTTCTACTTGTTTTCTTATTTTCAGGAAATTCTTTTCAGCCTGTATAAGCTTAGCTTCGAACACCTGCAATTTTTCTTTAACCAGTCTGTTAGCCTTCTCTTGAGTTTCTGCAGCAACTGCTTGAGGCTGTAGTCCTCCGTTCCTTATCCTCTCATTCACAGGGAATATTATGTCCCAAATAACTTCAAACCATCCAGGAACAGTCTTCCACATATCAATTCTGACGGTTTTATCGAGGTTGTTAAGCATATACTTTATACCATTTGGTATTTTCATTTCTTCAAAGTAAGCCAGAACGTCTGGATGCATCGTGGCTGGAACAAAAAAATCAATTAATCTTCCATTTTCTTCCTCACTGTAGAGATTAAGTCTTGCGATAACTCCTCTCGGATCGAAAGATATGAATCTAGCAAACAGATATGCTTCCTTTGGGTATTTTGTCGTAGATGTTACAAAAGTATAATTTATATGCACAGGAATTCTCATTCCAATTTCAGGATCATGCGGTACAGGATAATAGTCAAAATTCCATGGCAGTGTTTTTATCCAACTCCAATCATAGGTTGCTTCAAAACCAGCCAAAACTTTTGACTCTCTATAGGCATCCGCATCCTGTCCAAATTTTTTCTGATAATCATCAAGTTGGCCCTGGGCTCTAAGCTCTTCATTAATAAGGTCATCTGAAACAAGTCCAGGTATTGATTTTAGTTCTTTCTGTAGTGTAATAGCTGGAATCCATCCGCCATTAACAAGATCGAATTCCCATTTTTCCTGATCAAAACTCCAGAAAGTTGTTTTGTCACTTAGCACTGCGGCCATGAACGTGTCAAACTCCCACAACTGGTTTATACCAGAATATTCTCTAGTTGTAGCTCTACGTAAATAATTCTTAAACTCGTTTACAGTCCACTCATATTCTGGTTTGGGAAAATTTAGTTTTTCAAGCAGATCAAGATTTAATACTATAGCCTCAAAATGTAGCCTCTCACCCAATGCGTAAACTTTGTCTCGATAAACAAAAGCTTCGCGAACACTTTCTGGAACATAATCAATATAAGGGTCATCCTCTAGAAATTCATTAAGCGGATAAACCCAACCCTGTGAAACAGGGTATGAGAATGGTTCCCAGGACTGTGCTACAACATCAGGTAGAGCCTGCCTGGCTGCAACTTTTGCAGTAAGATATCCATTCACATCGGGTTCATTTGCAACAATGACAATGTCTATATCTGGATAATATTTATTAAATTCTTCAGCTATTTTTTTATAATTATCTACGTCCCAACTCCATACAGAAACGGTGATTTTTGGATTTGCAAAAAGTGTTGCCGAAAGAATTAACATCAAAAAAATTGAAATGAAAAAGAGAAAGTTCTTCACCAGAGCACACCTCCTAAGAATATCTTAATGAAACATTTTCTTATTTTATGTAACTTGTTACAAAAGAGGTACAAAGAATGGGCAATCAATATAGATTGCCCATGGGAAATTATTAAAACTACTCAGATGCAACCGGTTTAATTGAAACATCCTCAAAGTAAACTGTTGTTGCTATTTCTCTTCCAAGCTCAGTGCTGAACGTAACTATTGGATCTCCATCTTCTGGATGCACATAATCGAATTCGAAAGTTTGCCATTCTTGTGTAAGGTCCAGCACTTTTTCAAAATAAACACCATATGGTGCTGCGGTTTGAACTAACTTTACATTTATAGGTCTTGGATCGTCTACTTTTGCTTTTAAAGAAATTTTGTATGAATTACTTTGCTTAATATTAATCCACTGATTGAACTGAATGTGCCACGATTCTGGTCCTGTATCTTCAAGGACTAGAAAAGCGTATCCATCCTCTACTCCATAATTTGCAACTTTTGCACCGCTTATGTTATAGTCACTAGCCTGCCATATCCACCATTCATAAGGCATGCTACCTTGATCGTTCATTATCCCTATACTGAAATCACCATTGTTAATCAAGTTTTCAGGTTCTTCTTCATCAAAAAAGTAATCAACAGTTTCTGTTTCTTCAGTTTCTACTTCTTCTTCTTGTGGTACTTGAGATTTGTCAACTGGTTTAACAACAACATCGTCAAAATACACGGTGGTAGCTGGATCTTTTCCAAGTTCGTAGCCAAATGTTACAACCGCATCAGCAGTTCTCGGGTGAATGTAGTAAAATTCGAATGTTTTCCAATCTTCTGTTAATTGAACTGTTTCAGCGAAATAGTTTGTCCATGGTTCATGAGTTTGTAATATTTTTACATTGATGGTCTTAGCAGTATTAGCACGAGCCTTAAATGTTATTAAATAACTTTGCTCATTTTTAAGTTCTACTCGCTGATTAAATTGAAGATGCCATTCTTCAGGCCCAGCATCTTCTATTTCTAAGAACGCATACCCTTCTTCAACACCATAGCCGGAGAGTTTTGCGCCACTAATTCCGTAATTTCCAGCTTCCCAAATCCACCATTCATATGGGTCCCCTTCCTGGTCATTGACTATTTCTGCATTGAAATCTCCATTGTTTATAACGCTGCCTGCATGCAAATCTTCAATTATTGCAGTCTCCACTACTCCAATACCAAATAAACCAGGAATGAACAGTACCAATAAAACTGCACCTAAAACTACCCCTAAAATCACAATCCATAAACTATCCATAAATCTCACCCCTTGCAATTAGTGTTTGAAACTGAGCTCCAAAAACCAATACACTTCTACTAAACAATATAATTTCGCTCTCTCGCTACTGGCTAAGAGATATCTTTTCAAATGTAAACCACCCCCAAAATATTTGTTTTCACTTTCTTATATTTTCGGAATTTATGAGTTAGCGGTTATAAAAACTTCAAAGTTAGCTGGTAATAGGCAAAGTAATAATAAAGTGTAATACATATAAAACATATGAGATATGTCTTTCTTCAAACTTGTTACATATAAAGAAGTAACTTGTTTCACAAAAACTCTTTTATTATATATATGTAACTCGTTACATATGAAATCGGATTTTAACTCCTCACATATTATGTTGACGAATTACCGGTTGTTATCTTATTAAATCTTTCAATTTGGAATTCTTCAGTTTCTAAATTATTGCTATTTTTTATAACGTATTCAACCAAAATCTAGTCACTAATAATCAATGTAGAATTTATACTGTTAATTTGTTTTCGCTAAACCCTTTATCTAACATCCAACCTCGCTTTAAAGTGGAATTACCAAGTCCACCCTTGAGGGTGGAAAGAGCTGTATCTATCTGGGAGTTTTTACAAAGCTGATCGAAGAGAGAGGTTTGATCTAGTGGTACAAGACGCTCCAAGAGAGGCGCTTGAAGGAAAGCAAATACAAAAAATAAACAATCATTATGTAATCGCCTCTTGAAGAATTAGGACAAGGAGAAGATTGTTTTAATGAAAAAGTAAAACTTAGAAGTTTTATTAGAGATGTGACAAAGATTCCACCGACATTATACAAACAACTTGGATTGGACAAAATAAGAGAAGATCCAAAAGAACTAAAGAAAGCACTAACAGAAATAGAAAAATACAAATTAATCGTGGCAGAAAAAGAACTTGAAAACATGATGTTGAGAGATGCGTTAAAAAAAAAGAAGATGAGGTAGATTACGATTACTGGATCGATTATTATTCAAATTTTGGGATAGCAATAAGCTTTTTACTGAGAATAATGGGAAAGTCAAAGAGCACATATTACTACAAAAACGAATAAAAGAACACCAAAAAGAAAAAGCGGAAAAAACGAAAGTATATTGGTCATT
>JBNGCV010000021.1:0-27548 GCA_049975465.1 Kosmotogaceae bacterium
AGCTAAACACCTAGTAACACACTCACAATCTTCACAAGCTCTATAACCCTTTCAGAGAAATGAGTTTACGTGTTTTGTTTGTCTATACGTTGTCGAACTTGGGTATATGAAAGTCAATCATTCAAACCACCTAAATCAACAAACAAATCTGTTCTTACCCTCATTCTTTGCCTTATAAAGAAGCGAATCAGCTTTTTTTACAAGTTCTGTGATGGTTTCTCCAGACCATTGAACGATACCACCACTCAGCGTTACTTTACAGTCAACATTGTAATCTGTGGAAACTAACTCTTTCCTTATCCTTTCGCAAACCCTGACTGCACTTGAGAGTTTAGTACTGGGAAATAACAGCAAAAATTCTTCACCACCATAACGAAACGCCATATCAACTTCTCTTATGTTTTTCAAAATTAACCCGGAAATAATTTTCAGTACCTTATCTCCAATCTGATGTCCGTAAGTATCATTTATATTTTTGAAATCGTCAAGATCAAATAGTGCTATTGAAAGCGGTTCTTTGTATCTTCTGGACCTTCTCAATTCTTCCTCAAGCTTTTCATTCATATATTTATGGTTAAACAATCCTGTAAGACTGTCTTTTATTGATTTTTCCTTTAAGAGTTTGTTCGCTCTTTTTAGCCGTTTCTCAACTCTTTCCAGCATCGCGTTTTGCTTGTTAATCTTTTCATTGATTTTCATGAGCTCAAAATGCTTTTCTCTATAGAACTCTGCTTCCTTTATCTTTTGCTTTTTTTCGTATCTGTTTTCAATCATGGCCACATTTTTCTTCAAGTTTTCTTTATATATCTCCTCCTTTAATTTATCATGATGTTTGTGATATTCTAGTGTGTTTTCGTAGTCTTCCAGCTTTTCATACGATTCTGAAATAAACAATGCAATATCGCTTGCCATTGAATTAAGATTTTTTTCTTCAGCAATTTCCAGTCCCTTTTTTAGTATTTCAATAGCCTTTTCATAATCGCCCATGAACTTGTAATGTTTTTCCCACTCTCTTTTTGAAAAAGCAATGGCTTCCGGATTTTTAATTTGTTCTGCCAATTTTTCAGCTTCTATTAATAGTTCTTCTGCTTTGCTATAATCTTGGTTCTCATCGTAAAGATCTGCGATATTGTGAAGGCTGGTTATGATCTTTCTTCTATTACCCATTTCTTTTTTTATCTCGATAGCATTTCTAAAATAATTAATCGATTCATTCATTTTATTCAAACGTGAATATAAAATACCCATATTATTAAGACTTGATGCCAGACTTATTTTATTTCCATTCTTTCGGGCTTGATTTACTGCCTGTTCAAGATATTCCTTTGATTTAACATTGTTACCAAGCTCAGAATACATTATCGCAATATTCGAAACGGACTGGAATCAATCTCAGAATCATCTGTCTCTTAAAAGATAGATAGTGCTTCAATCAAACTATCTAAAGCAACATCTATGTTACCAAGTTGCCACTCTGATAACCCTTTTTTGTTAAGTGCTCTTGCACATTCTACTCTATTCCCACTTTTTTCACACATTTCAAAAAGAGTATCGCAGTACTCGGATGCCTTTTCATATTCACTAACATCAATATAAAGCTGTATCAAATTGGTTAAAGCTTCAATTTCACCTTCGATAAAATCAAGCTTGTTGGAAAGTAAAAATGCTCTCTGTGCATTTTATAATCTGTTTTCAAATTTCTCATTAGCTTCTCTCTGTGATTTTTTTATTAAAGCTTTTATATGTGCTTTTTGTTTTTCGATATTGTTGTTAACCATTCTTATCTCCTTTTATAAGGTAGCCAAGCTATTTTTTGACTTTTAAAATTATAGCATTATACAACTGCTATAAGTTTTTATTTAAAGAACATTATGCACTTTGAAAAGTTAGTTTTAGTGTCTAATTTCTTTTATAAAAGCGGATTTCGAATAAATAAACCGGATGTGCTTTAAACAAAAATGGTAAAATTTTCAGGGGTGATATTAATGGTAGAATTTTTGGCTGTTATCGGAGCACTGGCTTTATTATTTCTTGCGATAAAAGCATTCCCGGCACTGGTATCCGTTTTGGTAGGATTTGGTGTAATTGCTGTAGTTGTTTTTATTTTTCTTGGGCTGCTAATATTTCTACTACCTGTACTCATTGTTATGGGTTTGATATTGTTAATTGCAAGACTTATAAATCCGGCATGAAAATTGATCTAACTGCTGTACAAACTGAAATAGATCTTAATGATTACAGAAATCCTGTAAGTTTCATGCGATCCATGGATGATTATCTTACAAAGGCAAGCCAATTATGGAAGTCAAATATTCATTTGGCGGTTTTTCCAGAATTTATTGGCACCTTCTTGTATCCAGGAATGTTTTTGAAATCATTGGATAATCAGAATGTACTTAAATTGTTGTTAAAATATATCTTCAAAAATTTTTCTCTTTCACAACTGAATTTTTTCAGGGCTGCCTTTTTAAAAAACTCTCTTAAAGTCGAAGAAGTTTACAGAAGTACATTTTCTGAACTGGCAAAAAAATATTCTAGTTATATTGTCGCACCCAGTATTCTTTTACCTTCAATAACCTTTGAATCATCAAAGGGAAGGTACATAACGGATAAGCGGCTCTTCAATATGGCATATCTTTTCAATCCTGAAGGACAGGTTATTTCTAGGATGGGTAAACTAAGGCTAACACCCTCTGAAAATAAAATCCTCTTTTCTCCATATCCTTACAGAAATCAAACAGTCAAAACAGAATTTGCAGAGATCGCAATGGTGATCTGTTACGACATGTTTTTTCAGGATACGATTGAGCATCTCGATTCTATCGGTGCACAAATTCTTGCTGTTCCAACATGCAACTTCGCTCATTGGAAAAAACCTGTGAAGTATAATTCTTCTTATTCACAGGAAAGAATATGGTGGCTAGACGGACCAATAAAAGCAACCAAAAATCGAGAAAACATACAGTACCTAATCAATGCCATGGCAGTGGGAAAGATTGGCAAAAACGTTGCAGAAGGTCGTTCATCAATATGGAACAACGGAAGAATATGTAAACTCGCCAGATCATGGAACTCCAGGGAAGAGATCAATGCAACTGTAGAGATTTAGTGGCGTTATTTATTAATTGAGAACTGATCAATTAAATTTCCATTTATATCTATTACTTTTGCATCAATAGCTCCTGGAGAGTAACTAAATTCAACATAATGATGAACTGATAAACCTTTAATAAGGTCCTCCCCCGATTCAATCGAGGATAAATGCGCTCCACCACCACCTGTAACAATGTAATCAATATTCCCCTTTTCAATTCTCTGATAGTTGTGGTCATGACCGGAAATCACGAGATCAATGTTGTATTTCTCAAACAAGGGAACCAGTATAAGCTTCATAAAATAGCTGTCTCCATGAGAGCTGTAGCTATATGGAGGATGATGAGTAACCACAACAGTGAATTCTGTTTGTTCGAAATCTCTGTTTTCGAGAATCTTGACAAGCCAGCGATACTGGTTTGAATATCGATCAAAGCGCTGATTTGTGTCCAACACGACAAAAAGTATTTTCCCTTCTTTAAAGGAATAATAAAGTTCGTTATCAGGCAAATCCAGTAGTTCTTTAAAATTTTCCGCAGCCATTTCATGATTTCCAACAGCCGAATAATAGAAACTGCTGGGAAGAACATCAAGCGCTCTGTAAAATTCAGCCCAATCATCAATTAAAGCGTCTCGATCCACCAGATCTCCTACATTAATTACTAACAGTGGTTTTGTGGAGGCTATACCTTCACAGATTTTTTTATGGTTCTTAAAATTACTTCGTGAATCTCCGTAGATAACAAAATCAAAGGATTTTTCTTCTTTTAATGAAATAGAACCTTCATTTTTATAAATGCACTTATCTCCAACGTAACTCTCAGCCTGATAGTGATATACTTGATCTTTTTTCATATTTTCAAGTGTTAAACTGTGAAAATTAGTCATCTCACTTGAGCTAAGGTGAATTTCATTACCGGCTTCATCCACACAGTGTATTCTTGAATCCGAAAGCTCTTCTGTGTACCACTTTATAGAAACCATATCAGAATCTGGTCTGTTTAAAAAAGTAGCATTTATACTTACTGCAAAGATGTAAATCAAGATCACAAAGAGGATTTTTCTCATTCCATCACTTCCCTATTATTCTTTCATGATTTTTCTCGCCCAGTATCTGATAACGTGAAATACCAGTGATATCACTAGAATTATACTCACAAAAACGGCAAAACCTTTGAATGCAACAAGGTTTATCTCTTTAAGTCTGACCCCAGCAAAAGAAGCAAAACCACCAATATAAGCTGGCGTAAGCAACAGATAGAGATATATAATTCCAACGATGTCAAAAATTATTTCCACCAGTTCTGAGTTATTAACCAGTTTAATTGCTGCAGACACACTGTTGATAACCATCAAACCGAATCCTATCAAGAAAGCAAATTTGATTATTTCCAGCGCATTGAACGCGACTTCACTTAGTTCAGCCCCTGATTCGGAAATATACACTGGACCGAATCTCATGAAGTAATAGAATGCTATTGCTCCTGCTATTGATATAATAAGCTCAAAAATTTTCCCCGATAGCTTTTCATCTTTTCTTTTTTTCACCAGTCCTGAAAAACTTGCTAATTCTGCTTTATTGTTATACTTTGTGACAAAATAGAGTATCAATGCTACCAATCCGAAATCAAATATAAAGGTAGTTGGAATAAGAGAAACAAGCTCCAATAAACCTTCCCAGGCACTTAGCTGCTCATTACCCAATGTACTTGCTATCAAACCAAACAATCTTAAACCCAGATGAATGGCAAAGGCAATCCCCGTGTACATAAACAGATAATTCTTGTAATGAGGGGCGATGATGGTTTTTTCTTCAGAGTATCTGGAACCAACTTCACGTGGAGTTCCGTATTCCTCTATTACTTTTTTTACTGACTCTTCGTCAGCCTTACCGTATTTGTTCTCCGCCTTCTCGATTATGTGACTCTTAATTTCCATCAGCAGATCTTCTCTCTTCTTTGGATTATCAACCACAAGATATGTCTTTACTTCTTCCAGATATTTCTCAAGCGCTTTCATGATTTTTATCCTCCTCAAATTCTTTTAAAAGTCTTTTTTGATTGTTCCAGATTTCTAGTAGTTCTTCTTTAACTTCAATACCCTCTTTTGAAACAAAGTAATACTTCCTCGGTTTGTTTTCTTCAACTCGCCACTCACTTGAAAGCAATTTTCTTTCTTCTAGGCGCCTCAACAAGGGATACAAAGTATTTTCTTCAATGTTAAAATCTTTTTCCTGCAACTCTTTCACTATTTCATACCCATATTTTGGCTGATCTAACATGACAAGCATCAATAACTGTATAAAACCCCTGTTCATTTCTGATATCAATCTGGTAATGTCCATCAAATCACCTCATAACATTTCTTATACTATACTGTATTATACACAGTATCGTGCGCAAACGCAAACGGCTGTTATTACAAACAGGTAAACTGTTAATTTCAATGTTGATATTTTGAAAAGCGTTATTGAAAAATGGAAAGAAGTATTATTCTATGGAATACCACTCTCGAAGGAACTTACAGACAAATTCTCTGGTATAATCATATCTTTCTCGTGCTATTAATTTTGCCTTTTCAGTCCAGAAGGAATCAGGTTCAATCTTGAGTATTTTCTCAAAGAAATGATTGAGATAACTTACAGAAACTCCATCGTACTCTTTTTTTGGTTTTAAGATTGGATCGTAGAGTTTACGGTTTAATCCATTGTTGTGATTAAAAACACGTGCTATTGCAATTGCTCCCAGTGCATCCAATCTATCAGCATCCTGGAGAATTTTGCCTTCAATATATTCTGGTTCTCTCTTACTGGAATAACTGTGTGTAAAAATGCAGCTTGAAACCTTTTCAATAAAATCTTCACTGAAACCAAGTTTATATAGATAGGTTTTCGCAAAAACACTACCTGCTTCTGCATGATCCAGTTTATTTGTCTTTTTGTCTTCCACTCTTCTCTTTACATCATGCAATAAAGACGAGGCAATGATAACTGAAGGATCTCCCACCTTTTCTTCGTTATATATCTTCATAGCCAATTTGGTTACTCTCAAAGTATGCGAAAAATCATGAGCAGCATTGTCAGCGCAAGACATTAAAAGCCTGGAGGTATTGAATATGTTGTTTAGTTCCGGGTAGTTCTGTTCTATTAACTGCTTAAGCTCCATGGGAAAAAACACCTGCCCGATTATATGGTATTTAATTAGAAACTATTATTATTGAATTGTTCAAGTCATTTTCCTTTTAAGAATGTCTTCAATTCTTTCCATGACATGGTATTAATTACATCTTCAGGTTCCAGCCATCCCCTTCTTGCAATACCTATTCCGTACATAATATTCTTTAGTGTTGATGGAGAATGAGAATCGGTATCAATGGCAAATTTTACTCCATATTTTTTGGCCTGCAAAATATGCACATCGTTTAGATCAAGCCTGTTAGGATCTGAGTTAATTTCAAGAACAACATTATTATCTGAAGCAGCTTTGAATAATCGTTTCATGTTCACATTGTAACCTTCTCTTTTTCCAATCATTCTACCCGTAGGATGCGCAAAGATATTTATGTTACCTGTTTCAAAGGCCTTTATAATTCTTGAAGTCATTTCGTCTTCAGATGACTTAAAACGTGAATGTATGGCAGCAATCACCAGGTCCATTTCTTTTATAACTTCTTCGGGATAATCCAGACTTCCATTAGGTAAGATGTCTACTTCTGCGCTTTTTAGAATCTTTATCTTGTAATTCTTTGAAATTTTGTCAATTTCTTCCCACTGTTCTTTCAGTCTATCCATGCTCAAACCATTGGCAATTCTTTCCGATACAGAATGGTCAGAAATTGCAACATACTCATAACCAAGCTCCTCGGTTCTTGAAAGCATGTCATCTATCGTACCAGCTCCATCACTATATTTTGTATGCATGTGTAGATCGCCTTTATAATCATTAACTGTTATGAGATTGGGGACTTTATTTTCCTTTGCCTGTTTTATTTCTCCTCGGTTTTCACGTAATTCTGGAGGAATAAAAGCCAGATCAAGACTCTTATAAACTTCTTCTTCTGATTTACCGGTTATCCATTTGCCTTCTTCACCATCATTTGTCATTTCAAACAACCCGTATTCTGAAAGCTTGTAGTTTTTATCTATTGCTATCTTTCTCAACTGAATGTTATGATCTTTAGAACCGGTAAAATAAAGTAATGCAGCACCATAAGATTTCTCTGGAACTACTCTTAGATCAACATCTACACCGTCTTTTAATTCAACAGTTGTTTTTGTATCCCCTTTCACCTGAACCCTTGAAACATTGGACATATTTGCAAAGATCTCCATTACCTTCTTACTATCTGGTGCAACGGTTAGTATATCTATATCGCCGATAGTTTCTTTCATTCTCCTCAATGAACCCGCATAATCTATCTTTTTAACATTTGCTTTTTCTTTCAAATATTTGATTATTTCTGTAGCTATATTCATTGCAGTGTCTATACGCATACGTTCATGTCTTAGCTCGTACTGCTCCAGTGATTTTAGAATATTCTCTTCCGTTTTTTCTCCGAACCCTTCAAGTTTTCTTATTTCTTTTTCCTTTATAGCCTTTTTTAAATCAGCAATATTTTTTATTCCCAGCTTATTGACAAGATCCCTAACTTTGCTGGGACCGAGACCTTCAATACTCAATAACTGTGATAACTCTTCCGGTACTTCTTTTTTTAGTTCATCATATTTCTTAATTGCTCCTTCTTCAAGATATTCAACAATATGTTCAGCAAGACTTTTGCCTATACCTTCAATTTCCGATAATCCTTTCTTTCCATGTTCTTTATAGATTTCTTCTACGTCCTCATCAAGATTCTTAATCCTTCTTGCAGCAGAACGATATGCACGTGGTTTCCATTGCACATTTTGAAACTCCAAGATATCGGCTATTTCGCTGAAAATTTCAGCCAATTCTCTATTTTTCATAAAATTCACCAACCAGATTCATTTTTGATGAACAGTACAGAAATAAGATGTTCTTCCATTAATTTTCTTTTTCGTGATCTTTCCATCACAAATTCCGCAACTTTTCCCTTCTTTTCTTCTTTTAATAAGATAGTTATCAGGCATTTTGTCAGGTTCTGCCCCGCATTCTATGGCGGTTTGCAGAACTGACTTCATTGCTGAATAGACCTTTCTTATATTTTTTTCATTAAGGTCATTTATTCTCTTACCAGGGTATATTCCTGCCTGATACATTATTTCATCTGAATAGATATTTCCTATTCCTGCAATATTATTTTGATCCATCAGTGCACTTTTAATACTTCCTCTTTTGTTCTCCAGAAAATCGGTAAACTCTTTTTTATTATATTCCAGAGCATCTTTTCCAAGGGATTGTTCAGAAATATAATCATTAATGTCGCTTATTAGATCTACTTTCCCCAGCCTTCTAACACATATATACGAAAAACTACTCTCATCCTCAAAATCAATGCGTAAACTTGTATGCTCAGGTTCTTCTGAGTGGCTTGAATAAAAAACAACATCCCCAGTCATCCCAAAATGCATTAATAAATTCGCACCTTTGACCAGTTTTATAAACATGTGTTTTCCATGCCTTAATATCTTGTTAAAGGAATACCCAACAAGGATTTTACTTAACACCTTCTCGTCAGGTTTTACAACTTTTGTATCTCTCCTGTAAACGCCAACTATTTTCTTATTTATAATCTTTTCTTCGCATCTTCTTTTTATTAACTCAACATCAGGTAGTTCAGGCAATGCTTTCACCACCTTATATCAAAATTATTCGTAATGCTTCACATATTATGTACCATTAAAAAAATTCTAACACAGTACCAATGATGAACTGCTTTTAATGATCAGATAGTTCAATTATTTTTAGTGTTAACTAAAGATATAACAATTTGAAAAAGTAACTTTTTTTGATAACCTTTAATAAACCAAAAACCTTTCTTTTCTTTTTTGGGTTATACTGGGTATAGCGATTTATCAAATTTCGCAACTTTCACTTTTATAATATGGCCATTACCATGCTAATGGAGGTGCATCAGTTTTGTCCAAAACATTAAATGAAATTACAAGAATACCTGAATTGTTAAAAAAGACAAATCAAAATGTATTTCAAAATTACGAAAAACAGAAGATTTTGCTTGTGGGTTGTGGTTCCTCATACAATATAGGATACATTGCTTCAGAGATTTATAGAAAGCACGGATTGACAGGTAATGTTATCACTGCAGGTAAAATACTGGCTACCAAAGATTATCCTGCTTCATCCGTTGCTTTTTTGCTTTCACGTACAGGAGAATCAACTGAAACAATAGAGGCTGCAAAAATACTGAAAGAAGATGGATTACAGACGGTTGCTATCACCTGTGACTCAAAATCACCTCTGGTTGGGTTCTGTGACGATCATATCACCTTTGATTTTGCCTATGAAGAAAGTGTTGTCATGACAGGTTCATTTATCGTTATTTTACATTCACTGCTGAATATGATTAAAAAGATTTCCATTGTTGAAAAATCAAAAACAATTATCAAAGATAGTATACATTTAGTTGATTCGATAGATTTTAAAAATTTCGATCATTTTGTTTTCCTTGGCTACGATGAATTGTATGGTTTATCGAAAGAAGGAGCATTGAAACTTCAGGAAATGGCACTACAGAATGTTGAATTTCATGAACCGCTGGAATACAGACATGGTCCTCGCTCAACTCTTGATAAAAAGACTATTATCGTAATTCAGTCAAAGGATACGCAGTACGAAAAAGAGCTGTCTAAAGAGTTATCAAATTCTGGTGCCAGAGTAATCTATATAGGAAAAAATGGCGACATCAATATCCCTTATAAAGAGGGTTTTGAAACACCTTTAAGAATGATACCTGTACTACTTATTGGATATGAAAAGGCAATAAATAAGAATCTCAATCCAGACAAACCAAAGAATCTTACGAAGTCGGTTAAATTATAACAAAATATTTCTAGACGGCAATCTATAATAGTATAATAATGAAAACCTTATACGAACAGTGATATAATTCATTTGTGACACCCATGATAAAAAATATTTTAAACCTGATAATGAATGAAATAAAAATGATATTCAGAGCCAGAGGAGTTTTTATTTTGATACTCCTTATACCTCTTTTGTTAACTTTCATCTCTGCAGGTGTTACGCAGGTAACGGACATCACCACTCTTCGTCTGGGAATTATCAATGAAGACAAAACCTTCACCGGTTTGTTTTTTCTCAAATATGCAACCTCAATGTTAAAAGGTGACAATATCATAGAGCTTTCTTCAAGAGAAGAAGTGAATGAACATCTGGATGATCTTGATGGAGTATTTGTTATTCCAAAGGGTTTTGCTAATAACCTACTCTTCCAGAAACCTTCAGAGCTTATATTTATACCAAATCCGCATTCCCTTCAAACAACCATAGCTATATACCAGGTGATGACCAATGTTCTCAAAGAATTCAAAGCATTACCAGTAGTTGCAAATCCTGATTTTATGGAAAACACGGATGTAGATCCCAATTATATAGCGCCCAAAATAGCTGTCGATGGTATTGAAGAAGAGAAGCTCGGTTTCTCAAGTTTTCTTTTCCCATCACTGCTAACTTTGACCCTCTTGTTCATTTCAATAATTGGAATAACATGGACCATTCAGGAAGACCGTAGAAGCGAAATGATTGATCTTCTGAAGATAGCCAATGTTTCGAGAAGTCAGTTCATGATATCAAAGTTCATCTCATATTTCTTCATTGGTATTCTTGAACTTGGAGTTTTTCTTATAACAGGTAAGATAACAGGTTTTCTAAAATATACATTTAGTGTATATGATATACTGCTTTTCATTGTACTGATATTCTTATTTACCTCTCTGGGATCCTTTTTTGCATCAATAAGCAAAACTGTGAGAGGCGCCCAGTTTTTATCTACGGGCTTCTCAGTGGTTCTGGTCATTTTAAGTGGAGTCCTGTTCCCTATTTCTGCATTTCCGGGCTGGCTGAAAATTCTATGTAACAACCTTCCAATAAATCATCTGATTAATAAATTACAGGGAACAATCCTTTTTGACTATTCCTGGACAGATGTTCAAACTGTAATTGGGACAAATTTAATAATTGGTTTTGTCTTACTTGCATTTTCAATAATCGTTTTGAAATTTGAAGGCTCCTTCGCCGGAGAGTATTAGAAGTTATTCTTTTACTATCTTTCTGTTCCGCCTTCTGTAATTAACGATTACAATACCAAAAGCCACCATAAGTAAAGCGATAACTATTTTAATATTTAAGAATTCATCAGGTATGAACACTGCAGAAAGTAATGTTCCTGATACAGGTATCATAAAACGATAAATGGTTACTTTTCCGGCTTTGTTGTGTTTCAATACGGTATACCACAGAGAAAAAGCGGTAGCAGATAACGCACTGGAATAAGCCAGAAGTATTAATGCCAATGGGGTGAATTTTAGAAATCCACCGGGAATATTTGGAATACCAACTCCCATAAGTATTAAAGAACCCAAAAACATTTGCCATCCTGAAACAAGAAAAGGATGAACATCTTTTGATATTTTTTTTGCAAGTAAAGCACCTATGGCAGCCACAACAGTAGAAAGAAGTAACAATCCCTCTCCTTTAAAACTAAAATCGAGCTCAAAACCACTTCCCCAATTGGCAAATGCTACACCGGTGAACCCTGCTATCAATCCTAAAATCTTTTTAAGGTTGATCCTATCATTTTTATAAATAAAATGTGCAAAAAGAACCACGAAGAAATTGGCAGAACTTATTATAATTGCCGATTTCATTCCTGAAGTGTGTGCAAGCCCGTTGTAGAATAACGAATACTGAATTGACGTCTGAAGAATTCCAAGCAATATCAACCACATTAATCTGTTTCTATTCATTCTTAATCGTTTCTTGAATATAAATCGCATAATGAAGAAAAGTAACAAACCAGCACCAAAGAATCTTAGTCCTGCAAATGCAAGTTTTGAAAAAACATCGTTTGCTTCAATACCAAGTTCAACATAACTTATCTTTAGTACGGGAAAAGCACTTCCCCATAACAAAGAAGCACCTAATGCAAGCGCAGCAACAATAATAGGCTTTTTTAGTGGATCATTTTTTTTCATATCTGTTCTCCAAAATTATTATGGTTTAAATATACTACAAATGGTTTATCTCTTAGTATTTCCATGTTTTTATCCAGGCTTCAAGATCTTCAGTAATCTCATTGCTGTCAAACTTCCGTATTTCACTAATAATAGAAATAGAGTTAAAGGGTAATCCTTTTAACACACTGGAAATTCCCTCTATAGTATCTGCATCCATTGCATCTGAATAAACCTTGCATTACTTTATTTTACCCGATTTTATTGTAAGTCCAATTTCTACTTCTCCCCATTCGAATCGTTTTTCGTGCACTACATCAAAATCAGGGGATTTGCCAAATATCCATTCTTTTGATGAGTATTTATCGTAATAACTTTTAAAGGTCTCCGTTTCATACAGAACACTTATAGGCTTGTTTACTGCTTCAACTTCGTATTCTTTATTAAATGACTCTATTAGTGCTTCCTTCATCATATCTACAGTAAGATCCTGCTTCAGTGTTTTCAGATTTATTACCCTTGATTTCACCGACTTTACACCCTTTGATTTCATTTTGGCTTTTGATACCTGAAGATAATCAGAAAGCTTTTCGAAGTTTGTATCGATCAAAATGGTTCCATGATGCATTGCCTTCCCTCTGCCGCTGTAAAAAGCATTCCCTGAAAACTTTTTACCTTCGGCAAGAATATCATTCCTTCCACTGAACTCTGCATTTATTCCCAGCAAATTGACAGCATTTACTATTACCTTAAGCTGTCTATGAACGTTGTAACCACTTTTTGGAGCTATGAAGGTGAAATTGAGATTTCCCATGTCTTGATATACAGCACCTCCACCTGAAGGGCGCCTGGAAAGATGTCCGCCTTCTTCGATAAATTTTTCAACACGACACTCGCGCCAGGCATTCTGATTTATTCCAATAACGATGGTGTTATCGTTTTGCCAGAGATAAAGATAAATCTCATCATCGTTAAGCAAATCAAAAAGAGCACTTTCTATAGCCAGATTGATCCAGGGATTATTCTTATTGGCAATATAAACAACAGCGTTCATGAAATGACTTCCTTATAGTATTATTTGTAACTAATATAGCATACAGAGAAAGATAGTTTCGGTCTTATGATTCGCATGATAAAATTTGACTGTAGCTAAATTCCTTTCTGCTTGGATATTTTTCAGGGTTAGTAAACCGCTATTCATTTATTGATGTGCCAGATATAATTCTTAAGAGCGAGGGAGTGATTAAATGTTAAAAAATGATTTTCCGAAAGATTTTTTCTGGGGGACCGCGACCGCTTCTTATCAGATTGAAGGAGCGGATCTTGAAGATGGTAAAGGACCTTCTATATGGACAGAATTTACACATAAACCAGGTAATATCAATAATGGAGAAAATGGAGATGTAGCCTGTGATCATTATCATCGTTTTGAAGATGACATAAAAATCATGAAAGAGCTGGGAGTTAATGCATACAGATTTTCTCTCTCATGGCCAAGAATCTTTCCTGAAGGTAGAGGCAAAGTTAATCAGAAAGGTGTTGACTTTTACAACAAACTTATTGATGAATTACTTGCAAAGAATATTATACCTTTCATAACACTATATCACTGGGACCTTCCATTAAAGCTTCAACAGGATATTAATGGATGGGAGAACAGGGATATTGTAAATTATTTTGCAGATTATGCAGCTTTTGCCTTTGAAAAATTTGGTGATAGAGCAAAATACTGGATAACGCTTAACGAACCTTTCTGTGCTTCGCATACAAGTTATTTCTTTGGGGAACATGCCCCTGGTTTAAACGATCCAAAAAAATCTTTTCAGGTTGCTCATCATCTTCTACTGGCACACGGTGAATCCGTTTCACGTTTCAGAAAAATTGTTAAAGATGGAAAAGTAGGACTCACAAATGTTTCAACATGGGTTGAAAAGGCTAACGACAGTGTTACTGACGAAGCTGTTGCCCTTGCTAACCAATTTACCAATGATTGGTTTTATCTTCCGCCCGCAAAAGGAAAATACCCCGATGAATTCTGGAAATTCCTCAAATCTCTTAATCTCGCACCGAATGTGCAACCAGGTGACATGGAAATTATAAGCAATCCAGTAGACTTCTGGGGTGTAAATTACTACACCAGACAGCGTATTGAGAAGAATCCAGATTCATTTTTTGGCTACGATATTGCTGATCCTGTTCTTGAAACTACAGAAATGGGTTGGGAAATCTACCCGGAGGGACTTACCAAATTTCTAAAGATGGCATACCAGAGATATAACCAGAAGCCTCTTTACATAACTGAAAATGGCATGGCTGATACAGACACAGTATATGAAGATAAAATACATGACAATCGCAGGATAGATTACATTGAGAAACACATTAAGGCAACCAGAGATGCCATTAACAAGGGTGTAGATATTAGAGGTTATTTTTTATGGTCCTTTATGGATAATTTTGAGTGGGCAAAGGGTTACAGCAAACGTTTCGGGTTAATCTATGTCGATTATGAAAATAATCAAAGAAGAATACCCAAGGACAGTTTTTACTACTTCCGTGACTTTTTAAAAGGAAAGGTATAACCAAAATAATATAGAAATGGATGCATTTTAAAATGATATAATTTTTATGACCCGAGGTGAAAAAATGCACCAAAAAACAAGACATATAAGTGTGCGTGGTGTTATTTTCGATAAAAACAGCGTTTTAGTCGTTAAACATGCTCATAAAAGCAGGCAGCCTTTTTGGTGTTTCCCAGGAGGTAAGTTAGAACAAGGAGAAACTATTCCTGAAGCACTCAAGAGAGAATTAAAAGAAGAAACAAATATTGAGATAGAACCGGGTAACATTCTATTTATTCAGGATTTCATTCATGAACACCTTCTAGAGCTGTTCTTCCGATGCGAAAAAATCTCGGGAACTGGTGAGTTAGGTTATGACCCAGAAGCGAAAGGCAGTCCCGTTTTGGTGGATATTCGCTGGGTCGATATAAATAAGCTTACAATGATGCCAGTTTATCCGCTGGCACTTTCAAAAAGAATTTCAGGAGAAATAAAAATCAGCGGTATTGCCTTTGCTCAACTGTACAAAAAAGAAGAACTGAAAAAAAGCGATGAAGATTTCAACTCGCTCAAATCCTAAGGAGGGAATATCATGGATTTCGACATTTATGCAAAGGATCTAACTGTAACAGAAGCAATGAAAAATCATCTTGAGAAAAAACTGTCAAAAGCATTTAAGATTTTTCCGAAAGACAGGTTTATTGCTATGGATGTAAGGATATCAAAAGAACGGCAGTTTTTTAAAGTTGAATTAACAGCACATCTATCTGGTTTTGTTGTACGTGTAGAAGAGAAAGGCAATGATTTTTATCTTGTTGTTGACGCTCTAGCAAACGTATTTGAGAGACGTCTTAAAAAGTATAAGGATCGCTCAAATGTTAAACGCAGAGCCAGTGTAAGAGAAGTTGCAGACACATTGTCAGGAAATGACAGTGATTATGAAGAAGATGAAGAAGAGGGACCAACAATTTCACGAAAGAAACGGTTTTCTATTAAACCAATGACTCTTGAGGAAGCAGTATTACAAATGGAAATGCTTGGACATACCTTTTTTGTATTTAGAAATGCAGATAACGATGAAATAAACGTTTTATACACAAGGAAAAATGGTTCTCTTGGATTAATTGAAATGGAAGAATAAAATTCTTAGAGAGCCACTGCGGTGGCTCTCTTGTTTCATGGAGGTGAAAAAAGATAGAAAGGAAGCAAAAAATCGTATTTAGTTATTTTGAAGAAGAGATAAGGATCGCCGTACTCAAAAACGATACACTAGAGGAAATATTCTTTGAAGAATTGGACAGTGATAGCTACACTGGAAATATATATCTTGGACGCGTGGAAAATGTTGTACCAAGTCTTGAAGCAGCTTTTGTTAACATAGGTATCGGAAAAAATGCATTTTTACGATTCAAGGATTCATTGGGCAAAGATAAACTAACCAAAAATAGTAAAGTTCTTGTGCAGGTTAAGAAAGACCCTATGGGAAGCAAAGGCCCACAGGTAACGCTTAAGGTAAGCATACCAGGAAGAACTCTCGTTTATCTTCCCTTCTCAAAGCACATTGGTGTATCGAGAAAAATTTCAGACACCACAGAAAGAGAAAGGCTCATAAAACTTGCAAAGGAAAAACTTAAAGATAACGAAGGTGTTATCTTTAGAACGGCAGCCTTTGGAGTTGGTGAAGAAACTATAAAAGAAGAACTGGAAACCATAAGAAAAGAATGGAAAAAAGTAAACAGTAGCTATAAGAGAAGTAGAAAACCAAAGATTCTTTACGAAGAGCCAAGTCTTGTTGAATATATACTGAGGGAAAGGCTTACAGAGTCAACCGGAGAAATAATTATCGATAGTGAAAACCTCTGGCACGATGTAGTAGCAGGAATAAGTAAATTTAAAACAGGTTATAAACCGGTGGTACGATTTATTGAAGATGATGCTTTTCAATACACAGGTTTGTATGAAAAGCTTGATATCCTATATAAAAACAAGATACCACTTGAAGGTGGCGGAAATATAGTAATTGATAATACAGAAGCAATGACAGTTGTGGATGTTAATTCAGCCAGCAATCTCTCAGGAAACGATATTTCAGAAACATCAATCAATACGAATCTAGAAGCTGTGACGGAAATTGCAAGGCAACTTAAATTGAGAAATATTGGTGGAATTGTTGTAATTGATTTCATAGATATGGATTCTGAAGATGATCAAACTAAAATAATCAACAAATTTAGAAAAGAATTAATGCACGACAAAGCAAGATCAATGATAATGGGTTTTACTGAACTGGGATTGCTTGAAATGACCAGAAAGCGTTCAAATGCAGCCATAGGTTCTAAATTATATTCTAGATGCCCTGTTTGTCATGGAAGCGGTCGAATAGAATCACCAAGATTTGTTTATCAGAAGATAGTACGTGATTTGAAAAAAACCTTTGAAAGCGATAAAAAAATTACCGGTGCAGAGATCAATGTTTATCAAAACCTTTCCGGAGTTTTAACTCCTAATACACAGAAGGAATTATCAAAAACGCTTAAAAAAACTATAAATGTGAAATTCACATGGCCAGTTCCTGGTGATTACGAAATAAAATTCCTGAAAGACAAACCAAAAAAGAAAAAGAAATAGAAGCCAAGAAGGCTTCTATTTTTTTGGTGGGTGCGACAGGGATCGAACCTGTGGCCTCTTCCGTGTGAAGGAAGCGCTCTCCCTCTGAGCTACGCACCCCTTAAGGCAAAATGATTTTAGCATTACCCACAAAGGGTGTCAAGCTTGGCTATTTTTCTTTGACGGTTACATTGGATATTCTAAAACCTTTTTCATTGAGTTTGATATCGATGTTTTCGAGTACTTCCATAGATTTAACATTAAACTTTGCAATCTCACCTGAAAATTCTATTTTTGTTGAATTATCCAAAAGGTTTTCCAGTAATCCTTTTACAGTGTTTCTTTGACTTTCTTCGTTCATTCCAGCAACTGTGAGCTCTATAAGCATTTTCTCTCCTCCAAAACTTTTTTCATTAATGATATACCACTCAATATTATGTAAACAAATATGTTGGTGAATCAAAATCTAAACTTAATTTTCTGCTGATAAAATCAGAACTAATCACAGCATAACTACTGATTAACGTGTAAACTCCACCCCTGTTAGTATATTTCCCCAAGTAAGTAAAGAAAGCAGCCCTGAAGGGCTGCTTTCAATATTAATTAAATCAGTAAATCTTAACTTCGAAATAATACAAAGCGGTAACTTCAGAAAGATCATCTCCATCAAGACCACCTGGTAAATAATTTGCATCTTCCGGTATTACTTCAGTTGTATTGGTAGCAGCTTCAAGTGTTTCATGCAGGGTGTCGAAATAAACCTCATCTGTAGTAAAAATTGCGATTTTGTAGGTTCCTTCATCATTATGATAGGCTATACCATAATTATCTGTATCTATGTCTCTGCCAAGTTCCCTGATGTTATCGGGTACACTTTTATTCAATATTAATCTGCTTTCCATACTCAAAGCCAGTACTCTGAAATTCATCGCTACCTGCAGTGCTTCAGCTTTTCTAACAGCATTCATAGCTACGGGAGTTATTGTTGAAATAAGCGCAGCTATGACAGCCAAAACTATCATAAGTTCTACCAGCGAAAAACCTTCTTTTCTTTGTTTTCTCATTTCAATCCTCCCCTTAGTTATTCATCAATATTATAAACAACTAAATACCTATTCATAATAAATCAATCCAAACCGCAGGTTAAAAATACTTACAATCGTCTTTCTTTTTCAGCAGATTTTAAAGACATATTAATTTCAAACGTTCATAACAGGTACTTCATCAGGTATTATCAATTTTGCATCTGTATTCTCTGTTACCTCTTTGATTGTTGTAGATGGCGCAAGCTCTTTTAAAACGAGACCTTCATCGGTAGGTTTAATGACACACATTTCGGTAACAACAAGATCAACCTTTCTTATTGATGTCAAAGGAAGGGTGCACTCAGGTACTATCTTTGGTTTGCCCTTTGTGGTGTGTGTCATTACAACGATCACTTTCTTTGCTCCGGTAACGAGATCCATGGCCCCTCCCATACCGGGAACAAATTTACCGGGTATCTTCCAGTTTGCAAGATGACCCTTTTCATCCACCTGTAGGGCACCAAGAATGGTAACATCAAGATGGCCACCACGTATTATGGCAAAAGAAAGAGCAGAATCTATCGCAGCTGCACCTTTTATATATGTAACTGGCTGTCCTCCAGCATTTGTCATATCAGGATCTGCTTCATTTTCGTCTACACTTCTCCCCATGCCTACAATACCATTTTCAGAATGAAAAAAGACTTTTATATTTTCAGAAATGTAATTGGCAACCAGCGTAGGTATTCCAATTCCCAGATTAACCAGATCTTCATCCTTTAATTCAAGCGCTGCTCTTTTGGCAATGATTTCTCTCTTTTTTGCTTTGTCTTCAATCATTTCTTATCTCCCCTTTTTGAGCTTTTACAATATAATCAACAAATATATGCGGTGTTACAATCTCATCAGGTTCAAGTTCACCAACTTCAACAATTTCCTCGACCTCTGCGATAACTAATTTTGCAGCAGTTGCCATTATATGATTGAAATTCTGAGCTGTTAGTCGATACGCAAGATTACCCCATTTGTCTGCCTTTCTGGCTTTAATCAGGGCTACATCAGCTTCAATGGCCTCTTCTAACAGAAACTCCTTACCGTCAATTTCGATCTTCCTTTTTCCATTTTCTACTTCTGTTCCTATTCCTGTTGGAGTCAAAATACCACCAAGTCCCGCTCCTGCAGCTCTTATTTTCTCAGCAAGAGTTCCCTGAGGAACAAGTTGCACTTCCAACTCGTTTTTGTTCATTTGGTTTATCGTTTCAGGATTTGTTCCTATATGAGATGCGGTAAGCTTTTTAACCAATTTGCTTGTTATCAATCTGCCACATCCCTTTTCTGGAAAAGCAGTATCATTTGCAATCATATGAAGATCTCCAATGCCAGCATCGATTAACTTTGTTATAAGCATTTCAGGAGCCCCACAACCAAGAAAACCTCCAACCATGACCGAATCCCCAACATCAACCAATTCTGCAATTTGATCAGGATAAATTTGTTTATTCATTATCTCCCTCCTTTATTCCATTACGTTAAGAATTATAACTGATGCTAAACTAATAATGAAATCCATTTCTTTTTCTGGGAGTTATTAGATTATGAAAATTCAGGATTGTCTGAAAAAAGAAGCATTAGATACCTTTATAAAAAGAGAAATTTTTCTTTCTCAGGAAGTTAAATTGCTGGGAAAACATATAGAATTACTTAATGACGTTAATAAAATGCAAGAAAAAACATTATGGAAAGCTGTTTATGAAAGTGCAGCTACCAGATCTGTAAAACTGTTAAGAAATTCGGGTTATACATTTTCCAAATTAAGAAGCTTTATTAAACAAAAAACGCAGAAGGAATTCAGAATATTTATTTACCCCATAATAGATGATCTTCGAAAAAAAGAGGAAGAACTGAAGAATGAAATTGAAGCCTTAAAACATTTTAGAGACAGGATTGTTGTACACCTTGATCCACGATTTGTTTTTAACAAAAAGCGGTTAAGTGAAAACTTTGTAGAGATTTCATTGCTGAATAAAGTGAACGATTTCATTCAGCATATGGCGTTCATACTGTTCGAAAAAGACATAAAAATATAAGGGAACCATAAAGGTTCCCTTTCTGGCGGGGACGACGAGACTCGAACTCGCGGCCACCGGTGTGACAGACCGGCATGATAACCAACTTCACCACGTCCCCATCGGATAAGATTGTACATCAAGTTAATTGGGCTGTCAACAGGTTTAAACATGGGTAAATCAAGCATAGACACCTTATTTTACGATTGTTGAAGTTACCATCCCTGCATGGTAAAATCTCTATTGCAAAGGCGACGTAGCCAAGGGGCCAAAGGCGGAGGTCTGCAAAATCTCTATTCGAGGGTTCAAATCCCTCCGTCGCCTCCAAAGGAGAGGTTACCCTCTCCTTTTTTTAGGTGAATACAAATGAAAAGATACTTTATCACCGGCGAACGTGGATGTGGAAAAAGCACTCTACTTAAAAACATAGTAAAAGAATGTAGGCTTGACATTGAAGGCTTTACAACATTTTTCGATCATACAGAAAACCGCCTTTATCTGCAAATCGTTAATCATAGAACTCGCTCCCTGATAGCAGAAAGAAATAAATTTGGCTATATGAAAGCAAAGACAGATAAATTGCTGAAAGTATCACAAGTCATAGATAGATCATTTACCAACCAGAAGACGCTAATTATCGATGAACTGGGGTATATTGAACAGGAATCAACTAAATTTATAAATGTTATTGAAAATATTCTTAAGAATGCAAAAGAGTGCATTTGCGTTGTTAGAAAAGATAACAACCCTTTTTTAAAAAGAATCAAGCAATTACCTGACTATGAAACTATTGTTCTTACCTGTGACAATAGAGAAGCAATGAAAAGAAGATTAAAACAAGTATTCTGTAAATGAGAAGGCCGGGAAAAACATCCCGGCCAGTTCATTTTACCTATGGAGTGAACAATCCTACCAAAGCAATAATCAAAATTACTACATTTGCGATGATCAAGATGTTTATAGTTAGTCTTAAATTATTCATTGAACGTGTATTTTCGTCTACCTGAGATTCCAGTTTATTAGCTTTTTCGATGGCACTATTCGCAGTGTTCATTGCTTTGTCAGCTTTTTGATCAACTTCGTTGATTTTCTTAACTAACGAATCATATAGTTTTGTAAGATTACCAACGTTTCCTTCAACGCCGGAAAGACTATTTTTAACCTCTGCCATTTCATTTTCAAGACTGGAAACTCTGTTTTCGAATCCTGAAAGCCCTTTTTCAACAGAACTAAATCTAACACTCAAGTCTGAATACTTTTTGCTTAGTTCGCTATAATGTTCTTCAACCTTTTTTTCCAGAGCTGTTAACAATCTGAGATTGCTTTCTGTTTTAACATCAAGGTCCTCAAATGAATTTTCGATGCTTTCCAGAGATTTTACCCTTGTCTCAAGAGCAACAAGTTTTTCTGCATTGGTTTCATCACCATCATCAACATAATCCATGATATTCTGTAAAGTAACCGCTAACTCAAACCTTGAAACAGATGTACTTCCTTCAAAAACATCACCCTCAAAGATACCTTCAAGTATACCTTCTTCATAAAGCTCATTAACGGCTGAATAAGCCCAGTGGTCTTCATTAAGATCCTCAAAACCAAATATAAACGCCGCAAGTGATAACATGATAAGAAGGGTCATCACTTTCTTCATAACTCCGTCCCCCCTTGAATAACTAAATGTACTTTCATTATAACACCATAGGCCTCTCTAATAAGAACAGTTATGGGTATTTTGACACATTTTTTCATTTTTATGTATTTTGGAACATTATTTACTACACCGGTCCGTGTCCAATTGCTTTGTAAAGTAGACTTCCAGAACCAAACACATGGGTAATTTCCATACCGTCCCCGGACATTATGATAAAAGATGCAAGCCCGTTTGCCTTAATTTGACCGATGCCTTCTTTTAACAAACCGAAGACTTTTGCCGGATTGTATGATAAAGGTTTCAATGTATTCTCGATAGAAATGCCTGCCTTGACTAGCCCCCTGAATGTTCGCATCAAGGTGTCAACAGGCGCAGACTTGATACCTTCAAGATTACCGTCTTTGTCAAACACAGGCAAACTTCCGCACCCATCCGTGGAAACTGTAATATTGTCCAATAAATGCTCCTTTTTCATTATGTCTTTTAAGTAATGTATTGATTTTTCTCCTGCAGTAAAATCAATAAAACCACCTTTCTTTTCTACCCAGTGGATAGCTTGATCCAGAAGATTCTCGTTCCTTGAAACATGGGTAGGTAATAAAACAGAGGATGGTAGTTCACCGCTATCTACTGCTTTAAATAAAGGTTTCATGCCATCTGGAGAACCTCCCATATGACAGACCACAGAACCTTTTTTGCCAGCAAGCAGTGATCCACGTCTTACTTCCAGTGCCAGTCTCTTAAGTTCATCTCCATTAATTCCACTGCCACGATGGTCAGAAATTGCTATTTCACCTGCTCCGAGAATTTCGGGTATCAGAACAATATCCTTTTCAATATTACCTGTTACGGTTTTTACAGGGTATCCATATGAACCAGAAAGCATAAAGGATTTTAGCCCTCTTTCAGTGAATGCCCTAACCTTTGCAAGAAGTGAAATAAGATCCCGGGTTATTCCATCTGTACCTAGAAGTCCGATAACTGTTGTGGTGCCTGCCTTTGAAAAATCTTCCTTTTCTGACCCGGTAGTTCTTGTTGTAAAACCACCTTCGCCACCGCCGCCTATAAGATGAACATGACCATCGACAAAACCAGGAACAATGATACTACCAGAAACATCGTATACTTCATCAATTAAGTCATTATCTTTATTAAGAGCTATTTCTTCTTTTATCGCAAGTATTTTATCGCCAGCTATGATTAAGTCCGCTTTGCCAAAATACTCTGGAGTATAAATAACTCCACCTTTAATCAAGATCATATTTACACCTACTTATAACCGATTAACTTCTTCATTGTTCCTGAAAATTTGGTACCATAATACATACTTGTTCCCAAAGAAAGAGACGCCTTAAGCGCAACGGTTTGAAGATCCTTAAATGGTTCACCCAAAACGGAAAATGTTATTCCAAGACTGAGAGGTGTATCACCTATTATATAGATTTCTGACATTAGCGTCGTATTGAATTCTACGACATTAAATGTATCATCTGTGGTATTAAAATACCTATAACCTCCTTCGAGAGTGAATCCTACTCCTCCAAAAGAAAAAAGATTTAATACGTTGACTCTGTTTTGCAATTTCTGAGACATTGAAAAACCAGCGTCAATCTTTAGCAAATCAACAGAACCGTCAATACTTGAAAATAATGGGTCCACTGAATTATCTGTAGCAACAAGGGTTGTCAGATCATAAAATGGGTCAATCAATTCCTGATTAAAAAGATCTGCTGAATATGAAATGGATATATGTGGTGAAATAGGCAAATTAAAATCTGGAATGTATCCAAATTGGAATTCCAAAAGTGCCGGATCATATTCTTCGACATGTCCGAAAAGTCCAGCCAGCAATGAATACATTCCTGATTTAAAAACATTGTCAAAACTGATACCCGTTTCAAGAAGATATACGTCATTGTTTAATGAATACAATCCTCTTCCATTTATCGAAGTTCGCGGCATGAAATACGGAGCACTTTCTCCTATGTTGATTTTTTCCGGGAAAGATAACGTTAATGAACCCTCAATGCCCTCTCTAGAATCAAATTTCAACTCATAATTGCTGTAATTATCCGGTGAATACTGAACTAAGGCTCCAAAGTACTCACTAAGAATATCCTGAGAATAATCTGAGTACTGCAAAAGTCCAAAGGTGTAATAAGGATATTTTGAAAAGAACAAACCATTGTTAAGAACTATTCCTTCAGCGTTGAATGCAAACGATGTACTAAGCTGCAGATCATAAGCATCCAGTTTGTTGTATTCTTTTTTTAGCTCAAAGGGATTGTTTATAAGGGGTGGCCAGTGATTGTTATGTCTTTCTATATCGTAACTATGATAATCAGGATCGATATGAATTTGCTCGTAATCGGTTAAGTGTGCGAGTGTAGTTGTTTCAGTTAAGACAAATGTTTCCGAAGATTCGGGACTTATTGCCTCTACCTTTACAGGTACATTTCTACCATCAAGATCAATTTTTATCCCTTCCGGGGTTTTGTAAACGCTGGTATCGAAGTTGTCTTTATTCAAAAACAGATCTTCGATAATTGCCCCATCAACATATTTAGACATAAATTCTATAAAGGATTTTTCACTTATGGGAACATAAAAAGACTCTTTCTGATATCTGGATAAAATATCATACAACCTATCTTTACCAAGATAATCCTGTAACATGAAAAAAGCTCTTTTGGCTTTTTGATAGTAAACAATGCTCTGGTAATTCACAGGAATTTTGCCAACATTATCAGCCACAGCAGATTTAACCTTTGATCTTTTCATATCCAATAAAAGATATTGATCAGCCATAGAAAGCGTTTCTGGAATACCAAGATCCTTCAGTAATCCCATTATTACATCAGGTGCATCCCAGTTAAAGTAATCATCATTACCGTACAACTCTTTGAAAGTATTGTGGGCGATATAATCTGTTATTCCTTCGCTTAGAAAATTTCCTCTAAGAAAATCGGTACTTGTTCCAACACCAAACCACAGATGAGTAATTTCATGCGCAACAATGTACATACTGAGGGGATCAAGAAGTCCATTAATCCATAAATCTACGGTAGAGAAAAAGCCATCTCCAAGTGTTACCACACCACTTGTTGTCATTCCATACAGACCGGGATAAGGATTTTGAATGACAAAAATATTAGAATAGGGAAGCCTCCCGAAATCTTTATCCAGGGTGTTCAAAACCTGCATTGCATAAGTTGCAACTGACGCACCCACCCCGGTTAAACCCTTTTTGTGCATGACTTTTACCGTGTAGTTTTCTCCCTTTAGAGAGGTGGTTTTGTAATCGTTTTTTCTTACAAAGATTAGGGGACATGCTGATAGCTCTTTTTCTGTTTCCCAGGTATCCTTTTCGATCTTTTCAGCATTTACTACTGGCAACCATTTTTTTGGATAGTTCAGCGATAATCTCCACTTATGTGGCTTTAATATAAATGTATTGGTGTCTGAAACATGAATTGGATACCACGCAAATCGCCACAAAAAAAGATTCTTCTGCAGTGCATTTTCTGGTTCAAACTTCTCCTCATAAAAAGTCTTAAAGCTGATTATCACAGCCTTTCTTTTTTCGGTTACAAGGAAGCATTTTTCTCTCAATTCTTTTTCAGCAAGCAATGTTGCTGGATATGTTTCGATATTGTAGGATAACTTGTTATGATTGGTATCATAAACGCCTGTTATTTCGATCCTTGTTTGAGCATCTTCAAAAAATGCATGTAAATATGGATTATCATCCATATTCAGATTCGGTAATAAAAGAAATTCTGATTCTTCTCCATTCAATACAATCGTCGCTGTACCATAAACAGTAAGCTCCTCGGGATCAAAATCTGCTTTTATATTATAGGAAACAGAAAACAAAGAAGCAAAAGCAAACAGAATGATTGTTGTTAATAGATTTTTTTTCATAAACTCACCTCAAGTTAATTATACAACCAAATAAAAAATGCCCCCCATTATAAAGGGGGCATTTTTTGTTCCTGATATTTCTAATCAATATTAATAATCAGTGTTCACCAACTGCGGGTACTTCAGTAATGGGATATGTCAATTCGTAACCAGCTGCTAGTCCTATCAGTCTTGGAATTTCTGTGTTATCGAAGAAACCTGCGAATTTTTCTGCACCCGGGCCAAAAGCAAATATCGGTACGGGGGCTGCTGTATGATCATATGTTGTCCATCCTATATCAACATGCTCACTTAATATTGTTCCGATTGAATTGGGACCGCCATAATAGGATGCTGCACTCATTTTCTCAAACAGTTCCACATCTTCTTCAGTCATTTCAACATTGCAGTATTTTTTCATAGCTGCTTTTAAGCTTTCTATCGAATCCCCATGGTTAAAGAAAATCCAATCAGCTGTTCTGGTGTAGTCATTTCTGATCTTTTCTAAATTCATGGTGTAACCACCACTTGATAGACCCAGACCACCAGTTTCGTGATCTGCTGTAATAACAACCAGTGTATTGGGATGTTTTTCAGCAAAATCCAGGGCAACTTTCACAGCGTTATCAAATTCTACCGTCTCTTTCCAGATGCCATATACATCGTTTCCGTGACATTCCCAATCTATCTGTGAACCTTCAACCATAAGGAAGAAAGGTTCATCGTCTTTTGATAGGACTTCAAGTGCTTTCTCTGTCATTTCAGGCAATAACGGTTGTTCTCCACTTCTTTCCGTGACTGCGTCAAGATGACTTGATGCGAAAAGTCCAAGAAGTCTGTCTCCTTCATAATTCATGAGTTCACTCTTTTTTGTTACATAGTCAAAACCCTTTGACTTAGCAAGTGCAATAAGATCTTTGCCGTCATTTCTTTTTCCGCCTGTCGGTACAAAATGACGCCAACCTCCTCCAAGAACAACATCAAGAGGACTATTAACTAACTGCTCTGCAAGATCATTTTCGTAACCTCTGTTTTCAACATGCCCATAGAAAGATGCGGGTGTGGCATGAGTAACACGGCATGTAGCAACAATCCCTGTCCTTACTCCATTTTTCGCAGCTATTTCTGCAATATTGGGTACAATTGTTCCATCTGGTAGCATACCTATCATTCCGTTATTAGTTTTGAAACCCACTGCAAGAGCAGTCCCAGCTGCTGCTGAATCTGTGACATTACTGTTTGCTGAATAGGTTACTGCACTTCCAAAATACGGTGCTTTCATCATGTACAGATCTCTACCTTCAATAAAACTTGTGAGAAGTACCTGATTAATACCCATTCCGTCTCCAATTAAATAAATTACGTTCTTGGTATAACCAGCTACTACAAGGGTTACCAGCATTAAGGAAAGTAACATAACGAGGAGCAGTTTCTTCATAATTTTCACCTCCATAAAAAGATTAAGCAATAGTTATTATAACATTTCGCTTTTTAAATAATAGAACTAAAATG
>JBNGCV010000022.1:0-1316 GCA_049975465.1 Kosmotogaceae bacterium
TGATGAATCAATACAGATTGCTAAAATATTCGCCAATGCAGTTGCAGCCATTTTTCAAAAACTATCTCTTGAAAAAGAATTGAGAGAACAGAGAGATCGATTAAAGATACTTTCTACACATGATACTTTAACAGGATTGCCAAATAGAAGGTATATTGAAAAAGAGGCTTATCAAACAATTCAGCTTTCAAAAAGATACAACAGAAGAACCTCTGTTTTGTATCTTGACTTAAATAACTTCAAAGAAATTAACGATTCTTTTGGACATGAAGCCGGTGACAACTTCCTCGTAGAGATAGCCTCCAGATTAAAATCATCGTTAAGAAAGAGTGATCTTGTAGCACGTATGGGCGGAGATGAATTTGTATTTATTCTTCCTGAAACTGATAGTAATGGTGCAATAACCTTAGTAAAAAAAATTTACAGCACTTTAAAAAAGCCACTAAAGGTTGGAGAAGACGAAGTTATTGTGAGTGGGAGTATGGGTATTTCGATCTTCCCCACTGATGGAGAAGATTTTAATACCCTTTTAAGAAAAGCTGATTCTGCTATGTATAAAGCTAAAACCACGGGAAAACTGTATTGTCTATATTCTAGTTAATATATCTACGGAATTAACAAATTAATTTTTAAGCTTCATTTGGTTTTGGTTCCATAAGGAACGTATCCAGCCCTCTGGCAAGGAACACGACAATTATTATTATGCTTCCGATATTTGCAATTAACAATAACCAGTGTGTTGCCATTAAATCCAGCCCTATTCCATAAAGTACCGCTCCCAGAGGAATTACTAGTTGTGCAAGAACCGATATAACAGAGAACACTCTGGAACGATACTTGGTTGGTGTTTTTTTGTGAAACATAGTCATTAGAGGTGTATTTACAAAAGCGTTGAATATTCCAGTAATTAATAGAATTGAACCTATTACTGAAAAATATATCCAGGTTGCTCCACCAAAAAACTTAGTAGTGAAGGGCAGGGCAGCCACAAAGAAGAGCTGGAAAAGAATAGTCTGATTTATCAAACCATTTTTAAATAGCTTTGCAGGTTTTCTTTTTGCAAGAAAAGCACCAAGTATTACATTTCCAAGCAATATTCCTGCAACCCAGCTTGTCTGGAGTAATCCGAATTGTTGTCCGGAAAAGCCAACAACCTCTCGAGCAAAAAATGGGAAAATAACATCAAAAACCGGGGACACAAGGAAATTCGATATCATACAGAATATTAACAGGATCATTAATCCTTTAACATCTTTCAAGAAGATAAAGCCTTCTTTCATATCTTCCAGTACTTTTTTCACTGACATTTTTGTCTT
>JBNGCV010000022.1:1416-24707 GCA_049975465.1 Kosmotogaceae bacterium
GGAATTGCTACCTGTTGAACTCCTGATCCAATTAAAGAAACAAGTCTTCCCAGCGAATAAAACCAAAAATTTTTTTGTATGAATTCGTTTTTTTCACCTGCCATTTCAACTTTTATAATATTATTTATATTTCATTTCAAAATATACCATATAATATAGATATATTTCAAGTAATGATTCAAAATATTTATGAATTATTACAAATTCTACTCTGACAGAATGAACAAAAATGTACATAAATCACTTTCTATAAGGAATATAAGCGTAATAAACAAAATACTAAATTTATAAGTAGATACATATTTTTTCGATTCATATCAATAAAATAAAAAAAGCCATCAGTTATTTTACTGATGGCTTTAAAATATTTGCTTTACTAACTAAAAACTTTCAAAGTGAAATGTAATTGTCTTTTCAAAATCACATTCACAGTTGTTATTAAATATTTTCACCCTGTTTGCTAAAATCATTTCTGAGAAATCAGTGAAACCGGACATAATAGAAGAAAAGGTACCTATATCGGTTTCCAGATCAGGACTTTCAGAACTCTTTGTAACTGAAAGAATGCCTCCGTTGTTTGTTAGTTTCCATATTCCTTCGTTTTCTTTGATCGTGTTATCTTTGATGTTGATAGAAAAGTT
The DNA here is from genome assembly GCA_049975465.1 of Kosmotogaceae bacterium. GTDB lineage: Bacteria > Thermotogota > Thermotogae > Petrotogales > Kosmotogaceae > JASMTM01. Next base: position 2,058 of record JBNGCV010000022.1, read on the forward strand.
AATTTTTTCATTGCCGATTCTCAGTCCATCAAGTAAACTCATTGAATTAACTCGTATCATGCCTGCATATCTTTTATTGATGCTAGTAGGTCTATCAGATAAATATGGCCATATCAGAAAATCTTCGGGTACCCATAATTCCAACTTCGAGACCTGATGAGATAATTTTCTCAGATAATCGAACATTGCACGTTTAACCTCTTCATTATCGTAGATCATTGATCCAACCGAAGCTTTCGAGCCAAAATCTTCAGAACTTATTTGAAGTGTAAACATTCCAATTACCTTACTATCTTTTTCAAATTTCACTACTCCTTCAGAAGCACTACCTGATAGTTCATTGTCTAAATGTCTGTGCCAGATATAATCATCCCGTAAGGCAAAATTGTAAAAACTCTCCACTTTTTCATTGTAATAATTTTTTATATCTTCATCAGGGTATTGATAGTAAGTTGCTTCAATACCTTCAACGGATGATTTTTTTAGCTGACCGGGAGACAATGTTATTATCTTCCTTGTGAAAAAAAGTTCCCAACCGTACTTGCGATAAAAGTCTATATTAAAAGGATATAGTACCGAAACCCTCATTCCCTTTTGAATCATTGTTTTTACTGCTTCCTTCAGCATGAATTTAACAGCGCCTTTTCCTCGATAATCAGGTCTGGAACATACAAGACCAATACCACCCATGGGAACCATATCCTTTCTAAGTCTCATCTTAAATGGATACAGAAGATAAGCTGCAACGGGCTTTTTACCATCATAAGCTCCAAATAACTCGACATTTGACTCCAGTAATTTGCTCAAGTATTTTTTAAAAGGTTTCTGTTTATCGTGCTTTATTCCAAAGGAAAAGAAAGCCATTTTTGCAGCTTCATCAATTTCTTTAACCCTTTTGTAAGTAAACAAGATTATCCCCCCTGTATTTTTTGCATAGAATTATATTATCATAAACGAAAAAAGTTATACAATGAAGGGAGTTTTATTTCGGAAAGAAGATATTCATCAGTCAGTTTTGTTTATTGCTAAAATTCATACCTCTATAACTTTACCAGCACCGCCTTCAACGTATTGTTTTTGGAAACGCTTCTTTATCTGATCTTTATATTGAGTGCAATGGGTTGCGCAAATAAACTCAAAACCTTCTAAAGATTCAGGTCTGGTTCCATGTAATCCACCCAAAATACCATAAACCTTTCCAAATTTTGAAGCAGCATTTCGCATCTTACTAAAACTTGGGTGAGAGCAACCAGCTACAATTAAAACACCCTTTTCGGTTTCAACACACATGGATTGTTCTATCTCGTCAAGCATGCCTGTAGAAAATATTCCTTCGTGCATTTTTTGTGGGGACGTTACTTCGAAGACTTTTTTGTTTTCTGAAACTCTAATTCCCGGAATATGATGGGGCAACCAGATATCAACATTGTTATTTAACTCAAGAAATGTTTGAAGTCCCCCAATATGATCATAATGAGAATGTGAAATAAATATCTCTCCGATTTTTTTAGGATCGATGTTCAGCTTTTTCATGTTAGATAGTAGTATTTCGCCCTTTGTACCGGTATCAAAGAGTATGTTTTTCCCATACGCTTCAACTAAACATGAAAAGCCCCAGTCAGATTGAAGTTCTTTTTTCCATGCGGTATTATCATAAATAATGGTAATTTTCATAATTTCACCTCCCTTGGCGTAAGCTTTCATCAATGGTACCATCGGGTAACATCCAATCGGGATGAGGATTTCCATTTTCTTCCATTTGATATCTTACACAGCTTTCCCAATCACCTTTGCAGTACAGCTCTATCCAGCCATCATCAAGTTTACCTAGTTCATTAAACCTTTTCATAGGACATACAGGGAACCACTTGCATTCATTCTTCAAAACTTTTATTTTCCGGTAATGACTTTGAAGCATATCCTTTGTTTCTTCGTTATGGAGTATTACAGCTGGATGTTCAAGCGGAAGAATTTTCATTCCTTTGCCCAAAAATAGTTTGCCATAAATCTCATGGAAGTCCGACTTATTGGGAAGTTTAATTTCATTCTTTTTTAGTAAATACCTTGAAGCATAATGCCCCAACGTTATGACAACAGAAGAAGTCACTTTGTCAAGTTCATTTTCAAGATAAACACTGCATGCATTTATCTCATCCTGTTTTGGTTTTCTATTATCCGGCAACATACACTTGATAAGGTTTGTCATATAAATGTCATCCTTATGAAGATTAACCTTATCCAGTAACTCGAACAGAACTTCCCCCGAAGGACCAATAAACATCTTTCCCTTTTCATCTTCTTTTTCTCCGGGCGCCTGAGCTACAATCATAAAACGCGAATCAGGATCACCTTCACCAATGATCGGATGTTTTCTTGTTTCTGACAGCCTGCATTTTTTACAATTTAAAATTCTTTTGTTCATTTCTTTAAATGTCATAAATACTCAAGCCAGAGCCTTTCTTCTCATTTCTTCAGGATATTTCTCTATCGCATATCGCAAAGAAATCCTGGGCATTCTTTTCCGATTTTTCATTACATAATCAAAAACTTCATTTTGAAATTTATTCCCAGCCTCTTTAAGTAACCAACCATATCCTTTTCTTACTAAATCATCTTCATCCGTGATCAATTCATCACAGCTTTCAAAAACCTCTTTAAGAAACTTTTTTCTCCTGACAGAATAAATAAGAATGACAGCACTTGCCCGTCTAAACCAGCGATTATCAGATTTTCGCCAGTTTACTGTCTTATCAATCAGTTCTGGATACCTGTACAATAGATATCCAAAGGCATGAGTACAGAGATCGTCACAAGATCCCCAGTGATGTACATATTGCATCAACCAGCGTTCAAATCTCCAGAATTCTTCTTTATTCAATTTTTTCTTTAATCTGAACGCCCAGTCGAAGGCAATAGTTCTTTCTTCAGAATAATTTGTTGCCAGTAAGTATTCACATAGATTAAGGATTTTTGATTTTTCTAAATTCTTGATTTTCTTATAATAATCTGCAGCGATCTTCCTTACAACGGGGGTTCTATCTCCGTGCGACAAACTTTTTATTTCCTTCAAATCTTGCTTCTTGAAAAACCTTGTTGTGTTTTTTAAATAACTATAATCGGCTTTACTTTCTAGTTCCCTTTGAATAATGCTAATAAGCTCCCGATGATCTTTATCAATCATTAATAATCTCACCACTCTTTTTAACGTATGAAAACATAGTTAGAATGTGTTCATCGAAAAACATATCACATTATCCACTTAATAACTACAATTTAACAAACACACTTTTATAACAAAAAAACCACTAATTATTGATTGAATCATGCCTGTCAATAAACCGATCAAGTATCTTCTTTGTGTTTTTAAAATCGTCAGCTATTCGTGATAAAAACGTTCTGCCTTTAGATGTTATACGGTATTCTTTTTTTGCCGGTCCTGGTTCAGAGGTATCCCATTTGGCTACAACTAGTTCCTCAGCTTCCAGTTCTGTAAGAATTCTGTACAAACCACCCATCTGACCGATACTGCTGCTTCCCAAGTCAAATTCCTCAAGTCTTGAAGCAAGCTCGTATCCATGAGACGGTTTTTCTGCCAGCAAAAGAAGTATAAAAGCTGCCCTCCATATTCTGGCAATGCCTCTACCCTTTCCGGGACCAAATCCTCTCCTGAAAAATGGCAATCAGATCACTCCTAATTTACTACTCTACGCATAATTTCTAAGTTTCATAAGTGCTGATTCTGCAGCAGTTATCAAAGGATATTTCGTTGGAGCAGAGGTCAACATTGGATGTGTTCCAATCTGCATGGTCACAAGGTCATTAGCTGTGATGCCCTTCTGCAAACCCAAACCTATTATATTAATTATTTCACCAACACTCTTTCCGCCGGCAATCTGGGCTCCAAGCAATATTCCACTTTCTTCAGAGAAAAGCAGTTTTACTTTCAATTTACTCTTATCTGGTAATGTACCAGGATGACGATCAATGCTCTCAGCTTCACCTATAACACACTTAAAGGCTTCCTTTTCAGCTTTTCTACATGTCATACCTGCAGCGCCAAGCGTTAAATTTTCAATAGATGTTGAAAAAACACCAAGATTGCCATGGTTTTCTCTGACAACCACTAGATGGTACAGATTTGTACCTGCAATTCTTGCATCAAACACTGCTGTAGAAGCAAGCATTAAATTACTTGGTCTTCTTGTAAAGAAATCTTTGTGTTCAACACAATCGCCAACAGCAAAAACATCATCAATGCTTGTTCTCATATATTCATCTACCCAAATTCCTCCACTGTGACCTATATGCAAATCAGTACCTTTGAACGCTTCTACATTAGGTTTGTAGCCTGTAGCAAGCACTACCATGTCTGTCTCAATCTCTTCTCTGTCTTTGGTCACAATTTTTTCAACCTTAGAGTCCCCATAAATTTCCTTAACAAGTGAATTGGTCTTAACAGTTACTCCATGTGATTCCAGCGTTTCTTGTGCAAGATCACCAAAATCTTCATCATAGGCAGCAGGTAGTAAATGTCCCATGGCTTCAATTAAGGTGACTTTTTTCCCCATTTTTCTCAACTCATCACTTACTTCAACACCTATAAAACCGCCACCTATAACCGTAACATTTTCAATATTTCTCGCATATTCATAAACTTTCTCAAGATAGTTTTTGTCTTTTTTTATGGTAAAAACGCCATTCAATTCTGTACCATTTATTGATGGAAAGACGGGAAAAGAACCTGTTGCAATAATAAGCTTTTCATAAGAAATTTCGTTGTTTTCTCCGATAAGTTTCTTGGATTCAAAATTCACCTGTTTTATTTCGTCAATAATGAATTCGACACCCAGTTTTTTTGGCCCATCAATCCCCATTACATTTTGTTCAACCGAATCCAATGTACCGAATATATAAGGTATACCACATGGTACAAGTCCTGTTTCTTCCTTCCTAACAATAATTACACTTTTATCTGGATAATTCTTCTTTGCTGTGGTCGCTGTTATTATTCCAGCGGGTCCACCTCCAAGTATTACAACATCTTTTTTCATGATTTAATCCTCCTTTTCAAATTTGAAACGGAAAAATCTCTGATCATTTTTTTCAATTATCTCAACATTGTTATGATTACTCAATCTTTCCAGGACTTTATGAAACTCATTCTCGTCTTTCATCGAAAGCACAAATTGTTTTATTTCACTTTCTTTCATAGGATGGCGTTTGATTATCTGTATAACTCCCTGCAATGCATCTTCCTCAAGAGAAGAAAAATCTCCTTTTTGTATTTTTTCTATGCTTTCTGCTTTAAAAACATCCTTGGCAAAATCAATCTCAGCTTTATCGGGAATGTCGACATATTTTTCTGCTGGTGGTCTTACAGGAACGTTTATATAAACCCTGTCAGGATCTATATTCTTTATTCTTCTACCTATTCTTCGGATATTGCTATATGAATCATTTATATTTTTCATTATCATTACTTCAAGCCAGACTTCGCCCCTGAAACTATGTGAAAATTCGACAAGACCGTTATAAAAATCATCATAATGCAAATCCTTATGAGGTCGATTGATTCTTCTGTAACTATCTTCATCCCAGGCATCAAGTGTGGGCATAACTATATCACTATCTGAAATTTCTTCTCTCACTTCTTTTTCCATAAGAAACGTTCCGTTTGTGATTATTACCAACGGTTTACTCGTAATAATTTTAATCTTTTCGATTAGTTTATCAATAGGCTTATAAAGTAAAGGTTCCCCTTCTCCCACAATAGTAACAACATCAAAGGCTTCTTCGCCAACTCGTTTAACATATTTTCTTACCTCGTCAATTATTTCTTCATGAGGGAAAAAATTGGTTCGTGTATTTATCATTCTGGTTGTTCTACCAAGCTGACAGTAAATACAGGAGTGATTGCACATTTTAAATGGAATCGGTGATACGCCAAGTGATCTACCAAGTCTGCGGGATGGAACAATTCCATAAACATATTTGTTTACAAACGTTTCTCTTTTCATGATATTCAAATCCCTTTTTTATAACGGTAGAAAACCTTCAAACGTTAACTTATGTGAAACCTTACATTCCGTAATGTTTGTTTCTTGACGTTGAAAAGGATTTTAGATCTCCACTCTTTAGACTTTCAATATTTTCTCTTGCTGTTCCATCCTTTGCCATATAGGCTTTTATTCCCGCCTGTTGAAGTGCCATATAGGCATTCTTGCCAAGATTTTTACAAATTAAATGACTAACTTTATTATTAACAAGTTTTTCAACAACTATAGGTCCTGCGCCATGAGCCCCTAAATCATTATTTTCTGCATAATTTACAGTATCTTGATCAGTATCGTAAATAAGCATATGATCAGATCTTGCAAATCTTTCATCAACTTCTGCGTCCAATCCTTTTTCTTTAACTGGTATTGCTATTAACATATTTTCACCTCCAAAAAAATCTACATTCTGTTGTTCGATACATTATCCGTGCCCGTGGAATTTTTCTTTCGGTGTATAATCAACACTTCTTAAACTACCATTAATATAAGCTTTGGCTAATTCTTTAACAGTTCCATAAGCACCGGTTATAACCTCTAACTTTAACCGCTCAAAGTAAGTTCTTGCTCTTCTTCCAACTCCCTGTGTTATTACGACGCTGGCCTCTTTTGATTTTAAATAATTCGGTATTTCACCCGGATCATGACTTGAAAATGGATTTTCTTCGACATTGATTGATTTAATCTCATCTTCCTCTGCCTCTACAAAAGCATAGTACGGTGCACGACCAAAATGTTCAGAAATGGTAGAATTTTCACCTTTATCATCTATTACAGGAACTGCAATAATCATATCCTGTTAACCTCCCAGTTTTTCAAGTAATTTTTTGTAAATTTCTTTAATAGATTTAGTTGCTTTAGAATTCTCAAAATAAACAACTGGCCTTGCTTCAAGAGCAGCCTTTCGCACATAATCATCGTAAGGAATTTTTCCAAGTAATTCGTATTCGTTTTTTATACAGAAATTTCTTATTTCTTCGGTTTTTTCAAGGTTTATATCGTATTTATTAACTACTACCGAAAAGTCCCTTCTAAAGTGCTCCACAGTTTGTATAATTCTTTGAAGATCATGTATACCTGAAGTAGTTGGCTCGGTTACAATAATGACGTAACTTGTCCCAGTTATGGAGGAAGTAGTTGAACAACCGATGCCCGGGCTACCATCAATTATTATGTAATCTTTGTTTTCTTTTCTGGTTATTTCATTGGCAAGTTTTCTAACTTCTGCCACCAAACCTCCAGATCTTTCCTCTCCAGGTTCCAATAATGAATGTGTAAAAGGATATTTTTCTGTTTCAGAAAGGTAATAATCGCCTGATTTGCTGTCTACCATTGTTATTGCTTCAACAGGACATACCTGTACACATGCATTACAACCTTCACAGGCAAAGGGATCGACTGTAAAAGGCTGTCCCTCATTTATTGCATCGAACCTGCACACATCTATGCATTTACCACAAGCTATGCAACTGTTATGAATTTCCGCTTTCTTACCGCCAACATATTCATGGCGTTCTTTTACCTTCGAATTGGTCAGAAGAAACAAATTTGGTGCATCTACATCACAATCAGCTGCAACATGGTTATCAAACATTTCTATAAGTGAAGCTGCTAATGTTGTTTTTCCGGTTCCACCTTTTCCACTTACTATTGTTATCTGCTTCATCGGGGAATCACAACCTTAATCTTTTCAAAGATGTTTCTTACTTCCTTGAACCAATTTTCATCGTCTTTTACAAATAAATCTCCTATAGAATATTTTTCTGCAATTTTTTTATCATAAGGAATTTTCCCAAGCAGCGGAATATTTTCAACATCCACATATTTCTCTACCTGATCATAATCATCTGAAGCTCTGTTAATAACAACTCCCAGAGGTATATTCATCTCACGCACCACATCTACAGCCAGTAACAGATCATGAAATCCAAGGGGTGTTGCTTCTGTTACAAGAACCGCAAAATCTGCTCCTCTCAATGTTTCAACGACCGGACAACTAACTCCAGGCGGTGAATCAAGAATGACCGTTTTGCTGTTGTCAATATGTTTCTTTAAATGTCTTATAATAGGCACTCCAGACATTTCTCCAATATTTAACAAACCCATTGCAAAGGACAGATTATTATTTATTCTCCCCCATTTTATCTTCCCAATGCTTTTTGGAACTTCGGTAATGACATTTTCAGGACATACAATACTGCATGCGCCACAACCGTGACACAGCCCATCAAAAACAAGTACTCCCGTTTTAAAAACCGTAATTGCCCCAAATTGGCATACTTCAGCACATTTACCGCATTTTGTGCACTTTTTATCTACTCCAGGAATTAACAAATCTGTCGATTCTTCACCAGTAAAATCCACATCAAAAAAAATATGAGAATTGGGTTCTTCCGTATCCATGTCCACCAATTGAATGGGCATTTCCTTCGAAAGAACCCAGGCAAGGTTCGTTGATATTGTTGTTTTACCGGTTCCACCTTTTCCGCTCAGTACTGCTATCTTCAAAATATCACCTCATTATAAAGCGGAAAAAGTGTTTATTCTTCTTCCTTTTTTTCAATTTCTTGAAGCCTATTTTTAACCGCCGAAAGTTCTTCTTCAAGCTCTGCTACATAATCTTTAAGCATTTTTTCCTCTTCACGAGAATTCGCTTCAGGTTCATAGGCTGGATAATCAGCTGGATATGCTGGATAATAACCCATTCCATATCCTCTTCCAAAGCCAAATCCTCTGCCGAAACCACGACCGAAACCAAAACCTCTTCCGCGGCCATACCAACCACGTCTCCAGGCTAATCCAGGTCCTCTAAATCCCGTTGTTCTTGCGTGACCTGAACATAATCCTAAACCTCTTCCTGTCATTGGTCCCTGTCCTAATGGTCCTGTTCTGTCAAATCCTGGCATTGTTACACCTCCTAAAATTGTTTTTGTATCTATATGCATTTCGTATATATTATAACGCTCCATATATAATAGTGTCAAGTATGACTGATTTATAAGTTATTTACTGATTGAAGATGTTCATTAAACATGAAATTATTTTCTATAGTAGTTTCAGTATAGAAGAAGAGCGTGACATTCAATACTCATCAAATATCAAAGTTTAATTATTTCTCCCGCCCTTATTTCCTTAACATTTGCAGAAAGTCTTTGCTGCATGTTCTCTATTGCTTCATCACCTGTACAGTGGCCAATAAAATAGTTTACCGCATTAAGTTCTTCTAATTTATCGCAAATTACATTTAATTCCTGCTCACTTTTATGCAAAAGATGAAGACCGCCCAGTACATTCTCTATTTCGCAATGTCGGGAGGCTTTAGTCAAAATATTAACTATGCCTCTATGAGAACATCCCGTTATTACTGTTCCCTTGCCTCCCTTTATAATTAATAAAGTTAGTTCGTCTTTGAACTCATCGGTTTCTCTCCGATTATTGATAATATGTTTGTACTTCTTTTGTGGTCTTTCATCTGTAACAAAAGGTGCAGCTGAAATGACAAAGATACCGTCATCAATTTTTGTGTTTTTTTCAACTTTTACAAATTCAGCTCCCAAAGCAATATATTCTTTCTCAGTTTCATTCGGACTTGCATTTCGCTCTCCACTAAGTTTTCTGTTAAGTGCACCAGTGCCAATATATACTCTTCTTTTTCCAGTAAGCTTTAAAAAATTAGCCAGTCCTCCAAGATGATCATAATGGCCATGACTGATTATAATTGAATCAATAATCTTTAAATTGTTACCAAGCTTTCTTGCATTTTCTATTGCTACATCTGTGGTTCCAGTATCAAAAAGGTAATACCTCTTTCCTGTATCAATCAAAAATGATATCCCGTGTTGCTCACGAAATCCTTCGAGAGATTTATCATTACATAATATTGTAATTGTCATATGTCCTCCTTTTATTTAAGAAAGAGTTTCCATAAAAATTATACCTCTACAAAAAAAAGAGGTCGCTAATGCGACCCCTTTTACAACCGGATTAATAAGTTACTCTTCTTCTTTTTTAGGCTTTCGTTTTTTTACCTTTTTCTTTTCAGGTTTACCCATTTTTCTTCTCCCTCCTTCCCCTAGGAAGGATTGATGAAATACCTTATTCATCAAATGATAATAGCACTATAATTCTAAATTAAGATGCATTGTTAAATGTCAATTTTCAGCTATTTTGCAACGTACCTTAAAATGTAGCAATTTTTCTCTATCAACCGGCATATTTCATCTGTTCTCGCCACTTTTCATAACAAACTGATAATTATCAACCGATGCCTTTATGGTGGTGTTAAAATATTAATAAACAGAAAAAAGAGGTGATATAGATGGTAAATAATCTTGATATTTCTAGAGCAATGAAAATAAAACTTAATAGTGAACTTCCACCTGAACCCGAATTTGATCCAAAAATTAGGAGAGCTCCAAAAAGAGATTTACCACTAAATGAAAAAGAAGAGAAACTTGCTTTAAGAAACGCTTTAAGATATATACCTGAAGAACTTCACGAAAAACTGGCCCCAGAATTCCTGAAAGAACTCAAAGAGCGTGGAAGGATTTATGGATATCGATTTAGACCCAGTGGAAGGATAAAAGGTAAACCAATTGATGAATACAAGGGAAAATGTATCGAAGGCAAAGCTTTTCAAGTAATGATTGATAATAATCTTGATTTTGACGTTGCCCTTTATCCATACGAACTTGTAACGTACGGTGAAACAGGCCAGGTGTGCCAGAACTGGATGCAATACAGACTGATTAAAAAATACCTTGAAGAGCTTACTGATGAACAAACCCTTGTGGTTATGTCAGGACATCCTTTAGGACTTTTCAAATCATTCAAGAGCAGTCCCCGGGTCATAATAACCAATGCTCTCATGGTTGGTCTTTTCGATGATCAGGATAACTGGGTAAAGGCACAAGCACTTGGAGTAGCGAATTATGGTCAAATGACAGCCGGAGGATGGATGTATATAGGACCTCAGGGTATTGTTCATGGAACATACAGTACAATACTCAACGCAGGCAGGAAAAAATTAGGAATTCCTGATGATGGTGACCTAAAAGGAAAATTGTTTATCTCGTCAGGACTGGGCGGAATGAGCGGAGCCCAGGGGAAAGCTATAAGAATCGCTAACGGAGTAGGAATAATCGCAGAGGTAGATGAATCAAGAATTAGAACGAGAATTGAACAGGGCTGGATAGACGAGGTATACGAAGATCTAGATGAACTATTTTCGGTAGCACTGGAAAAACAGAAAAATGGTGAAAGTATTGGCCTTGGGTTTTATGGAAATATTGTTGACCTACTTCAATACGTTATTGACAAGAACATAAAAGTAGATCTACTGTCTGACCAAACGTCGTGTCACGCAGCTTATGATGGAGGATATTGCCCCCAGGGCCTTACCTTCGAAGAAAGAACGGAGTTGCTTCAGACTGATAAAAAGAAATTTAAGGAATATGTAGACAAATCACTTAGAAAACAATTTCAGCTGATAAAATCAATGGTTGAAAGAGGTACCTATTTCTTTGATTATGGAAACAGTTTTATGAAAGCAGTATTTGATGCTGGTGTCAGAGAAATTGCAAAAAATGGCGTTGATACAAGTGAAGGTTTCATTTTCCCTTCATATGTTGAAGATATCATGGGCCCCATGTTATTCGATTACGGTTATGGCCCCTTCAGATGGGTCTGTCTGAGCGGAAAAAGAGAAGATCTTTTAAAGACAGACAGAGCTGCAATGGAATGTATTGATCCTGAAAGAAGAGGACAGGATAGAGATAACTACATCTGGATAAAAAATGCCGACAGTAACAATCTTGTTGTTGGAACACAGGCAAGAATACTCTATCAGGATGCAACAGGCAGAAAAAGTATTGCACTTAAATTTAACGAAATGGTAAGAAGCGGAGAGATAGGCCCGGTAATGATTGGACGGGACCACCATGATACAGGAGGAACTGATTCACCTTTTAGAGAAACAGCCAACATTAAAGATGGAAGTAATGTCATGGCCGATATGGCAACGCACTGTTTTGGCGGAAATATCGCACGAGGAATGAGCATGGTTTCTCTACATAACGGTGGTGGTGTTGGGATAGGTAAAGCAATTAACGGTGGATTCGGTCTGGTCCTGGATGGTAGCGATAGGGTCGATAATATTATCAATAAAGCTATCTCCTGGGATGTCATGAGTGGAGTTGCAAGGCGCGCATGGGCACGAAACGAAGCTTCAATAAATACCGCTATCGAATACAACAATAAAAACAAAAATACCGATCATCTTACATTGCCTTACTTGGTTGATGATAATCTGATTGATAAGCTTTTTAAATAAGATAACTTCTGTAAATAAAAATGAGCTGTATTATTCTACAGCGCATTTTAATACTAATATATATTTTTATCAGGAACCAGCTATATCCATATTTTTAACGATTACAGAAGGAACGTAAGCAAGGACATTATCACCAAGCAATCCCTGAGAAGAAAATACTGAATCATTTCCAACTACATCAATCTTCTCAAGCAAAGAAAGGAAATTCCCCGAGACAGTAATTTCCTCAACGCCACGAACAATTTTCCCGTTCTCAACTAAAAAACCACTGGCTCCCAGAGAAAATTCTCCGGTGACATTGTCTGCGCCCGAATGCAATCCATCAAGTGATGTGATTACAATCCCATTATCCAGCGTTTTTACAAGTTCCTCAAAATTCTTTTCTCCTGGTTTTAGGACAACGTTAAAAGGCATAATTGATGGTTTGTCGGTGTAATCTCTCAGCTTAATGGCATTTCCGGTCGATTTCACTCCGTCCTTTTTGGCTGTTCTCAAATCATATAGATAAGTAGTCATCTTTCCATTTTCAATTAATGTTTTCTTTTTCGTGGGAACTCCCTGATCATCAAAAGCTCTGCTGACTGCGCTATCCGTTAGTAAAGGATCGTCAATCAAGGTTACAGATTTGTTCGCAACCATCTGATTTAATTTACTTTCAAGAGGGGAGAAACCTCGCTGAATCGATTCCGCTGAGAACATCTGCATGAATGTCAGAAGAAATTCCCCAAGAATATTGTTTCTAATTATCAGATCGTATTTCCCGCTCTTCACTGGTTTTGCACCCAGTGAATAACGTATATCAGAGGAAATCCTATCTATTAATTTTTTTATTTTAAATTTTTCAGGGTCTTTACTAATGTCAACTGCAACACCCGTTTTCGTAGAATCTCCTTCTTTTCCAACAGCCATGGCATAGATATAACCACCGTCGTGCTTAAAAGAAACATCAAGTCCTTCCGTATTAACAATCCTGATTTCCTGTGTATCGTGCGAAACACCGTTTACAGGGACAAATACAATTCTCTCATCTGAGTTCTCAATTCCTTTGACAAATTCATTTAGTTTTTTAAATTTATCATCAGGTGTAAGAGACTCAAATGCTCCTACATATGCGTTTTTTATCCCGGGATATTCAGAACTACCATTAAAAAGCTCTTCTTCATAGTCAGATACTGTAATCTCAAGATTGTCAATGGCATCTTCTACAAGTCTTTTTGAGCTATCTGAATTCATTATTTCAGTATACGAATATCCAGCCTTTTTATTTTTGATAACCTTAAAGCTAATACCAAAGGTATCAGATTCGCTGAATCTATCTATCTTCCCCTGAAATGTGCTCATACTTGATTTTATTTTTCTCTTTTTGTATAGTTCAGCTCCATCAAGTTTTTTAGATTTTATATTCTCAAAAATTTCATTTTTAAATTCTTCAAAAGTCATTCGTTTCTCCCCCCAACTGTAAGCTCTGATACTCTTAAAGTAGGTTGACCGACATCGGCAGGAATCAATCCTGATGCAGAACCGCACATTCCCTGTCCTCTTTCAAGATCATTGCCTACCATGTCGATTTTCTTGAGTATTTCAGAACCCTTTCCTACAAGTGTTGCTCCCCTAACTGGTTTAACTATTCTCCCGTTTTTAATGAGATAACCTTCTCTAACCGAAAAATTAAATTCTCCTGTTGCCGGAACCACTGAACCTCCGCCCATTGACCTGGCATACAAACCATACTCAGTATTGGAAATAATCTCTTCAGGATAATAATTTCCAGCTAAAATAAACGTATTACTCATTCTTGAGGTGGGAGCATATTTGTAATTTTGTCTTCGAGCGCTTCCAGTGGATTCCATTTGTAATCTTCTACCATTTAGTTTGTCAACTAAATAACCTTTCAAAATTCCCTTATCAATGAGCAAATTTCTTCGTGTAGAATTACCTTCATCATCTATATTGGCTGATCCCCATGCATTTGGGATTGTGCCATCATCAACTGCTGAAACATTATCTGCCGCTATCTTCTCTCCCAATTTTCCGGCGAACACGGAAGATCCTTTTGCAACCGAAGTGGCTTCCAGAGAATGGCCACAAGCTTCATGGAAAATTACACCACCAAACTCATTAGCAATTATTACGGGCATCTTGCCGGCAGGAGCATAATCTGCTTCAACCATCCTCGATGCTATTCTCCCGGCTCTAACTCCTGCATCATACGGATTCACGATATCAAAAAATTCATAGCCCATGGCTGCTCCAGGACCATAAAATCCAGTTTCCTTTACTCCGTCCTTGGTAGCTACAGCCATAATAACCAACCTGGTTCTTACTCTTCGATCAGATGTAGCAAGTCCTTCTGAATTATAAATCCAGACATTCTGATCGTAGCTTAAAAAGCGAACCATTACCTGTGAGATAGTTTCTGAGTAAGAAATAGCACCATTGTGAGCATCCTTCATTAATTTAGAAATTTCCTGGCTTCCAATATCTTCCGGTGATATTCTGAAAAAATGCTTGTTTTCCATTTCCTGATCAGTAAAGTTTAGATTTTGTTGTTTTCGATTATCACCCTTTGTGGCCTTTCCAACCTTCTGAGCTACCTTTAACAGCGTATCTTTAGAAACATCATTCGTATAACCATAAACACCTAGATTTTCCTTTAAAGCACGAATACCAACTCCGAAGCTTTTTCCTGAAAGCGCATTATCAATATCTCCATTTACCATGTTCACATTTGTACTGTATCTGTCTTCAATAAAAAGTTCAGCAAAATCTGCTCCTTCTTTTAACACAGCAGAAAGCACGTCTGAAGCCAATTTCTTATCAATCATAAAGAGCTCTCCTTTCATTTTTCTGTATTATGTAATTTTATCACAGGATAATTAGTAGAACAAACTATTTTATTCGTGATTTTATTAGTCATTTATTCACACCACCAAAAAATATTTCTATAACAATTGCTTATATAATTCATTTAACGCTTTAATATGTTAAAGAAGTGCTGCCTTTCAGAGATAAAATGAACTCTATTATTAATAAGGGCTGCACTATCTTCAACAAAGATATGCACCCTTTGATTATTCCATTCAGGGATGTTCCCTATCATACACAATTCTATGGCCCAAAATGAACTGTCATAAACCATATAATCGCCCTCAACTGGCACTTCATTCTGCTGATTATACTTACCTATAACAGGCACAGAACCATGTCCATAATATCCCAGAGGATGTGAGTATATTCTTCCATTTTTTCCTTTCTTGTTCATTTCTGATATGGTGTTTTTCAGAACCTCATTTCCTGTGAGCCCTTTAGACAAATTGTTTGAGAGAATTATCTGCAACTGATTTGTCTGTTTAAGCAAGTTCTTAAAGCTTCCCGGAATATCATCTTCGTCTTCTTCAAGTAGATAAAAAAGCTTTTGTATATCAGAAGATAAGCCCAAATACCTTACACCAAAATCACAATGAATAAGATCTCCTGGCCGGATAACACCTTTATTGAATAAAGATGCTTTTCCTTTTCTCTGAAAATCCACTTTGTTGTACCATACGGTCATTCCAAGTTCATAAGCCTTTTGACTCAGATTTCGTTCCAATTTTTCTGTTGTCAATTCTGAAATCTCACAGGTATTAAATACATTTTCGATGATTTCTTCCGTTTTTTTCACGATAGACTTAAAAATATCCAGCTCTTTTTTTGTTCGTTTATTTAGCCACATTAAAGCAAGTTCTTCAGAACTTTCAAATTTTTGTGAATACTCAGCTAACCTTTCATTCAATCTTTTATAATTTGTATAAGTCAATCCATCACACAGTTTTATGGCATCTGAAAAATTAATCATAATGTTTTTTGGTTTGCATCTATCAACAATTCTTTTCAAACTGTCCCATTCATCAATATGTAACTGGTCAAAACTCGCTTTGAATAAGTCATCGCTTTCAGTAAATGCTCGTGAAATCAAATGCCTTTCAAACTTACCATTATGAAAACAAAATACTATTATTGCTAACCTTCCTAAATCTATACCATCAGGTAACATTGTTGGCATTATAGGATCGAGATGGTTCTCATTTCCAATAATTATCCACATATGTGAATCTTTTTTCTTCATCATTTCTGGAAGTAGTTCTTCTAATCTTTGTTTAAGTATTTTATTTTTAGAAACATTTTCCTTAAGAGGAAGCACCCTTTTATCCTTCATCCTATCACTACTTTCAAGGAATTCAAGAATTCGAGATTTGGTCAAGTATAATGTACTTGAGATTATGGAGGTGTACCATGTTTTTCAAAAAAAGAAACAAACAAAACAATGTCACTTCAGAAAAAGCATACCATGAAATGCAAAAAGCTTTGAATTATGATTCATGTCCAATTTGTAAGTTATTAAAGAATTACTTGGTAAAATATTTTGATGATTTTTTATATGAAGCAGTAAACGACACCGATAGAAGAAAAGAGTTAAGGAATTCCCTTGGTTTTTGTAAGAGACACGCTCATATCATGTATTCTCTGGGTGATCCACTTGGACATTCTATTCTATATGCTGATCTCATAAACGTTCTTACTGAAAATATATATCCAAATATGAGTCACGAAAAAACTGCTTCTAGATTTCAGAAATGTCCTGCCTGTATTTTTGAGGGAGAGCAGGAAAGTTATTTGATTAGTGTATTCCTTAGAGCTGTCGAAATTAAGGATTTTTTTAGCAAATATCGAAACTCTTTTGGCATTTGTTATCCACATTTAAAAAAAGTGGCTGAATCATGTAAAAACGCTGAGACATTAGAAAAAATAAAAGAAGCTGAAACTAATATTATGGTTGGATTAAGAAACGAGCTTAATGAATTTACTCGCAAATGTGACTACAGATTCTGTAATGAAGGTTTTAACTCAGAAAAAGATTCCTGGATAAGGGCAGTAAGAAAACTAGTAGGAGAATTTTAATGATTTTTTATTTAGAGTCTTTCTATAATATATTAATGAATTCATTACCATGTTATTATTAATTTAAACAATTGCTTAGTATTTAAGTATGATACAGGAGAGATGACATGAAGAAGAAAACATTTAACAGGATGCTCTTAACCAGATATCTTCTTGTTTCTGTTGTAGTAATTGCATTTGCAGTAGTTTTCTCAACATTTTTCTTTAATTATTTCTATGAGAAGAATATTTATGAGCCCGCTTATAAATCAGCGGTTAGTTCTGTTCACATCTACCTTGATCAATGGGGTAATACGATGCTTGCCTACGATAGTACTTACCATGGCATTGTAAGAGAGGTTCTTTTATTGCTTTCTGACAGAATTAAAAATGATCCGAATATCAGTGATGAAGAATTGAGCGAAATGTTAGATGATTTCGTTTCAAAAAAGATGCTTGAAAACATAGAACAGGTAAACTGGTACATTATTAGTAAAGAAGGCGTTGTTACTAGAACAAATTATCCAGATGATTTGGGATTGGATATTGCACATATAGTCCCAACATACTGGAAACGTATTGATTCAATACAAAAAAAACGACTATCTCGTAGAATCTCTCGCTATAGAACTAAAAACAAATCAGCCACGCATTTTTGGATATTACAGACTTCCAGATGGAAGTTTTCTTGAAATTGGAATTGCAATTTATCCAGAAGTTATTTCCAATATGTTAGAAAAATTGAGTACGTTAACGGGATCTCTTGCATACGTTGAATCATTGCAGATGTACAGTATAGCCTTCTCTCCATTTTCAGAAGAATACGAAAATCTGAAAGATCATGAAAAGGAATTGCTTGTAGAAGCCCGAGAAAAAGGAACCTTCATCATACAACATATTACCGAAAACACTTCAGTTATTTACGATAACTGGGTTCCTACTGATTGGGGAGAAGCAAATGTTAATTTCCTGACAAGATTGAAGTTCACTATGGATTTTTCAGAATTAACAGCTTTTAAGAAAAACACATATACCCTTCTCTACGGTCTGATAATATTTTTCTCATTGCTTATATTACTAACAAGTTATTCTACAATGAATAAATTTTTTATTTCTTTTAAGAAACTTCTTAACATGATGCGATCCTTCAGAGACAATCCACAAAAACAACCAAGAAGAGCAATTATTTCAAAAATTTCTGAAGTCAAAGAAATGGAAAATGTGTTTATCAACCTTTCAAAAAGAGTAACAGAGCACATATCCAATCAGGAACAGGACAAGAAAAAACTAAGTGAATTATTAAAAGAAAAGGAACTTCTGGCCAACAAACTTAAAGATATTGCTTCAACAGATGATTTAACTAATATCAGAAATCGTAGAGCATTACTTGAAATAATAAATATACTAATTGAAGAAGCAGAGAATTCATCAAAGAGCTTCGTTATATGCTATTTCGATGTAGATGGCCTTAAGAAAATCAACGATACGCTTGGACATAAAACAGGCGACTCACTACTTAAATATGCTGCTGATAAAGTAAAGAAAAATTTGAGAGAAAGTGATATTTTAGGGCGTATGGGCGGAGATGAATTCCTTATAATATTCCCTGACAGTAATCTGGAAAAGGCACAGAAAATTGTCAATAGAATAAAGGATAATCTTAATAAAGATAAACCCAAAGAACTTGAGAATATCACAGTGAATATCAGTTGTGGATTTTCTACATTCAAACCTTCAGAAAATATGAATGCAGATGATCTACTGGTTGAAGCAGACAAAGAGATGTACAGAGATAAGAACAATGACGCGGAATAAATCCGCGTCTTGTTATTCTTCATAATATTCTTTTCGCTAAACCATTTACTTGTTGGATAATGTTGATATATTATCAAATGAACCTGATTCAACTAATTCCGGTGATGGTGTCCAGCCTGGAGTGTAGGAATACACTTTAAAATTATCATAATCTATCCATATACATGATTTATTATAAAAAGTCATTATTCTAATACCATTAAGAAATGTGGTATATGAAGCCATATCATAAGTGCCTTTGAAAATAGAGTTTACATAAAGATCAAATTCATGAGCAGCAAAGTCAAAAATTATCTTTATTGTGTACCACGTATTAAGACTAACATTCATAACTTTCCCAAAATCATTTGTATTGTAATCCCAGTAGAACAATATCCGTTCGCTATTAATATAGCCTATCCCTATAAATGGATCCCAACTCCAGGAACGTACCCCTGTCCAACCATATCTATCCCACATATAAAAATCGAATTTGATTAATCCTTTGGTTAAACCCGGCCAGCCACCAGATGTTTGTATCTGAGCTGAATCAGTATTATTTGGATCATAAAAGTCCAGTACTTTTCCATGAGGGGCGCCCGAGTCATATATTTGAGCGTAAGCGCTGCCGGTATGAACATAATCAGCCCATGGTATATTGGCATAACCAATAGGACAAGATTCAAAATCTTCATCAATCACTACACACGGTTTGGTTCTGAAATGCCATACTGGACTACTTGTTTCTCCTCCTTTTCCATCCTTTGCCACTACTTTCCAGTAGTAATCAGTGTAATATTCTAGACCACTTTTAAATTTTGAAGCTGAGGATTGTCCGTTTCCAATTTTATTTGTGGGATTAGGATTGGTTCCAAAATAAACATCGTACGTTAGAGGATCTCCATTAGGATCCGTACAATTCCATGTCAACGTAATTGCCAGATTTACCCATGTAGCATCATTAATTGGATTGGGTGAACCTGGAGTATTTGGTGGTTCATTGGTAAGCATATTACATGACGAAAAAGCAATTGCCAGTAAAAATACAATAAATACCAATTTTTTCATAGTATCACCTTCTAATTATTTAGATGTGTTTCTAAAACAAGCATAAACAATAAAGTCTCCAGATTAGTTTAAGTTTGAGAGTTGTTTGCAATTCTAACTGATTACAGAAGAATAGATTTTAATATAATGAAGAGGTTTTCTTAATCAGTAGTTCAATTTAGTCAATATATGTATTTTCAAATTCACTCATTAATTCAGTTACAGTTTCCCTAAAAGAATAAACATGTTCATTATCAATTGACTTTACAGGCATTATTTTTGAGACAGTACTAACCAGAAACATTTCATCTGCATCAAAAACTTCATCCAAATATACCCTTTTTTCTACAAGAGAGTATCCCATTTTTTTTGCCAATTTAATAACCTTTTCTCTTGTAATACCTGGAAGTATGTTATCTATCTCAGGTGTAAAGATCACTTCATTTTTTACAATGAAATAGTTCGAGCTACCACCTTCAGTAATGTATTTGCCTTTTTTATCTTCTCTGTACATTAAGGCTTCATAACCACCTTTATCGTATGCATAATTCTTTGCAAGTACATTTGGCAGTAAATTAATTGTTTTGTGTTCACAAAGTTTATGACGTAAATCTGGATAGGTAAATACGCTGGCACCTTTTACCCTGTTCTTAGGATCAATATTTCTTAAAGGAGAGGTTAGTATAAAAAAAGTTGGATCATAACTTTTTTGATACCTGTGTTCTCTGAATAGATCAGTCCCTCTTGTTAGTTCAACATAAAGCTCTCCGTCATAAATTCCATTAATCTCAATAAGTTCATCTATAACGTTTCTTAAGTAATCAGAATCATAGGGAAATGAAATACCGAAAAAATCGGCACTTTTCTGCATTCTGTTGATATGCTCATGAAAAAAAATGGTTTCCATCGATTATTCTTAGAACCTCAAAAAGACCATCAGCAAAAGTTAAACCTCTGTCTTCCAGTTTAACGTTTTTTTCATTACTTTCTACGAAACTTCCGTTCAAATAGGCTTTCATTGTTTTTCCACCAGTTTAAACCGTTCCAATATTTTAAGTAAACATCTACTTAGGACTAAAAAATTTTTTTAATGGATTTCTCTTCTATATAAAGCATATTCTTTATATGGATTTCCTCCTGCATTGAAAGCGTCTTGAAAACTTCTAACATTATCGTAGTTAATGGGGCCGCCTTCAAATTCTTTATAACCTTTATCCATAGCATTTTCTATTATATGAAGATGCAACGCGTGGGAAACCCCTTTCTTTTGAAACTCCTTTACCACTGCGACGTTGAAAATCCGAAAACTTCTGATTTTGTTTTTACAGATTAAAAACCTTAAACGTTTTAGTAATTGTATTTTTGTTTTGCGATCTGTGAAGATTTCATTGTAATTGGGAATTGCAGCAGAAAAACCTATTGGTTGATTTTCATGATAAGCAATAGCAAATAGTTCTTTATCCAGGTACTTTTTCAAATCCAAAAGGTATTCTTTGATATTTTCATAAGTTAATATTCTCATTCCTTCGCCTGTATCTGGTAAAGAATTATCCATGATATAAAGTATTTCTTTAGAAAACGCTTCGATATCACTTAGATCAGGGAGTTCGATTCTATAATTAAACCTATTCTTGGAGTATTCCACCAGTTTTTCCAGGCTATCAGGTACTCCATCTTCAAGGTTGAAGTGAAAACTGGTAAAACTATCTATTTTTCTAAGGTCTTTTAGTCTCAACAGTTCTTTATAATAAGGCGGATTGTAAGACATATTTATGTAAGGATAATCATTGAAATTGTTTACAAGCAATCCTTTATAATCATCCCCATTTATGTAGGACTCTGGTCCTGAATAATCAAAAATCTTTCTCATCATAAACCAACTATCCGCGATATCAAAAAGCATCTTAACAGCAACCTCATCGTTATAACTCTCAAATAATGTGAAATAACCTTTGGGGTTAGCATTAATGATAGGCTTTTTAGTATAAACAGCCAATCTTGCAATTGGTTGAGGCCCATCAAGCACTATAAAAAACTCTCTGTCATCATCCACAATAGATGAGCCCTTTTCTATTAACTTCTTTTCGTCAAATATTAATGGAGGTATCCAGAAAGGACAGTCCTCATAAATTTCATAAGGAAGGTTAAGAAACTTCCGCAACTTTCTTTTGTTGTTAACCCTTGTAACTCTCATTAAACCCCCCACTTTTCTCTCAGTAATATTATACATTTATCCAGCTACGCCAAAATACTCTCAAGACAACTTTGTGATTAGAATGTTTGCTAAGCAGGTAACACTACTTTTTAATGGTTTCAAATTTATTATTATTCTAATTCAATTTTCTTACCATATTTATTCAAAAGTATGATCTTTAAGTATTTAAACCAATTATGTTTTTTCTCAAACTTAATTTCGTAATTTAAAGTAATTTCTTAAAAGAAACTACCTTAAAAAATAATCATGCAAATAGTTATCAGGGTATAGAATTTCCCTATCAGTGTAAA
>JBNGCV010000023.1:0-24623 GCA_049975465.1 Kosmotogaceae bacterium
GAAAAACTGTCTTTTAGAAAACATTCTAAAAAAACAGAGGTTAACGCCAGTACATGAGTAAGAAAAGCAATCAGTATTATGTTTGTGATAATTGTGGTTACGAATCTCCAGTTTGGTTTGGGCGCTGCCCATCATGCAAAGCATGGAACAGCGCTGTAAGCTATAGAGTTACCAATGAAGATAAAAAGAACAATAAATTTCAAAAAGAAGAGATTAGAAGTGTATCATTAGATAAAATAGATGGTGGAGAAGGATTTAGATATAGAACGGGACTTGATGAATTAGATCGCGCAATGGGTGGAGGAATAGTTCCAGGAAGCGTTACCTTATTGAGTGGAGAACCGGGTATAGGAAAATCCACATTGGTTCTACAGCTATCAGATAAAATATCAAGCGAAAAAAACGTTCTTTATGTGACAGGTGAGGAATCATTAAGGCAGATTAAACTCAGAGCAGACCGATTGAGTTTACAAAATACTAGTAGAATAGATGTGGTAACTTCAACAAATATCGATTTTCTTGAAGATACTGACGTTGAAAAATATTCACTGATTATATTTGATTCTTTGCAAACATTGAAACATCCTGAGGTTGCATCTTTACCTGGTAGCGTTGTTCAGGTTAGAGAATGTACAAATTACATAGTGGGTATTGCGAAGAGAATAGATGTACCAGTCTTTATTGTTGGCCATGTAACGAAAGGTGGACAAATAGCTGGCCCTAAACTTATCGAGCATCTTGTCGATACAGTGTTATATTTTGAGACGAACAAAACTGGTTTTCGATTTATACGTACGATAAAAAATCGTTTTGGACCTGCTGATGAAGTTGCTGTTTTTGAGATGAAATCAAATGGACTTGATGAAATTCAGGATATTTCAACGATTTTTCTAGATGATTTTTCCTCTGCACCTGGTAATATAATTACAGCTGTAAATGAAGGTTCCAAAATTTTCTTGATAGAAGTACAATCTCTTGTAAGCAAACCTATTTATGGAAATCCGAGAAGACTATCTTCCGGGATTGCATTGGACAGAGTATTGCTTACATCGGCAGTATTAACCAGAAGAGCGAAGTTACCACTTGATAGTATGGATATCTATGTGAATGTTGTTGGAGGTATACAAATAACTGATCCCGGGGTCGATTTGGCAGTTGCATCATCACTAATCTCTTCTTTTCTAGATAAAAGTTTAGAGCAGGGAACGGCTGCTTTTGGAGAGATTGGACTTGATGGCTCAATACGCTCTGTATCTTTTTCAGAGCGACGCATAGAGAGATTAGAAGATTCAGGTTTTAAAAATATTTTATCTCCCACTGGGGGGGAAATCTTGAATATAGGTGAACTTGCAAGGGTAATTGGGGGGAAACATGGTTTATCATGACGAAATGTTTGAGAAAATAAAACAAGTTGCTCCGGGGACAATGATACGATATGGCCTTGACCTTGTGGTTGATGGAGAAACAGGTGCACTAGTTTTCTTTGTGGATGATTTTGACAGTGTGAAGGATCTTGTGCAACTTGGGTTCATGATAGATGTTGAATTTAATCCAGAAAGATTTTACGAGTTATCCAAAATGGACGGTGCAATTGTTGTTAGTGAAGATATGTCAAGAATAATTGCAGCAAATGTACAACTTGTACCTGATCAGAATATCGAAACTTCTCAAACTGGTATGCGACACAGGACAGCCGAAAGAATGGCAAAACAAACCAAGAATCTGCTTATAGCTGTATCAAAAAGGCGAAAAACCATAACGATGTTCTTGGGTAATAACAGTTATGCTCTAAAATCCCTGGAACTCCTTCTCCCAAAGGTAAGTCAACTCATAAGAACAGTGGAGCAATACAGCATGGTTTTTGACAGATCTCTTGACGAACTCGATAAACTTGAGAAAGGGAATGTTTTAATGCTTTATGATGTGCTTGAGACCCTGCAAAAAGGTTTAATGGCTTTGAAAATATCTGAAGAAGCTGATTACACAATTATAGAATTGGGTGATTACGGCAATGTTCCTAAAATGCAACTATCCGAAATTGTATCTGGCATCAAAGAATCACTTCAATATTTGATTTTGGATTTCAATAAAGAGCTTATTCAATCTGACAAAGCCAGTGAAATTCTGGAAAAAATGCTTTCATTAAGCCAGAAGGAGATATCAAATCTTGTAACTCTGGGAAGAACACTGGATTATGAATTATCTTCAGCTTCTCAAGCTGTGGAAGTTCATGTGAAATCCAGGTGCATTAGATTTATAAAGAAAATTCCAAAAATTCCTATGCAGGTTGCTGTAAATATAGGTGCAAAATTCGGTTCTCTCTCCAGGCTCTTTAATTCTTCTGAAGATGAATTAAAGGAGGTTGAAGGTGTTGGAGAAAAAAGAGCTACTTCTATTAAACATTCAATCGATGTTCATTTGAGACAGCGAGAGAACGAATAATATTAATCGAACAATTCTACATTTTTATAAATATCTTTGATCTCTTTTTTTGAAAACTTTGTTGGTTTGCCATTATTAAGTACTTTATCGCCGTTGCTCCACACATCAGTTATATCAAAAGCTTTTAGAATGTTATTCAAGAAAGAAGTAAAATTTGTATTTATCAGTTCAAGACATGAAAAATCATTCTTCTTTTTGGCAAATACAATATCAGAAGGATAACCTTCGCGAAGCATACCGGAAACTTTGCCAAAATGCTTTTCAAGTAATTTGTAGTTATTTGTAAAAAGTAATTTTTGAACTTCGTAATCAAGCACTCTTTGCGAAAAATGCTTTGATTGTCTTTCTCTTAGTATTAGTGCTTGCACTTCATTCTGCACATCAAAATCGAGAAATCCTGATCCAAGACAGACCTTCATACCCCTTCCAAGCAAATCAGACACATTGGGTTCGAATATTCCAGAATAAAGCTCTGATCTGGGCGATTTAATGACAAAAAGATCCCTATTTGCCAGAATGTCTTTGCCCGTTTCAGTAAGGTTTCCACCATATATTAGTCCTGTTCCAGAACCTAGCAATTCAGCTTCAATTATTCTATCAATGATGTGTTCTCCCCACAAAGAGAGTGATTCTTTATCTATTTCTTCCATATCTAAGATTATAAGATGCAGATCAATACCGTTGAGTTTTAACTTTTTAAGGTTGTCCAGCTCTTCCTTACTAAAATATGGAAGTTCAGCTACATACACAGTGGGATGAAAAAAAGTATCTTCTTTCTCTGATACCCAGTTGTCTACGACATAATTGATATTATCTTTAAATACCAGTGGCCCAATGCTAAGTTGTATGTTGTACTCATAAGCCATTTTCTGTAGTGATTTCATTGAAAGATTTTCAGAATAAAATATTGGACCATACAGTGTAGTTATTCCGTATGATAGGGATTTTGCAATGGCAGTTTTTATTGTATGTAAATTTAACTTTTCCCATGATTTGTCTTTGGCTTGTTCGATAAGTGATTTGAAGAAATTAACTCCGCCAATGCTATCTGATATCACATCATTATGGAAACTTCTAAGGGATGTATATATACTTGCATGTGCGTTTACAAGAGTAGGAAAAACAATACCATCATGTCCATCAACTATCTTTTCTCCGGATGGCGCATTCATGTTTGCAACGGTACCCAGGGCTTTTATTCCTTCATCATCAAACTGTATATATCCCTTTTTTATAAATGGTAACTGGTGATCATTTGTAAATATATTTACATTTTTAATAATCATCTAAATCCCTCCCATTTTTTGGGCGTTTCCTTTCAAATTTCCATACAGTTATTGCAAACCTTATCAATCTGAAAAGGACTTTCATTCTTCTTAAGGGATTTTTCAATATTCGATAAAGCCATTCCAGACCGTGCTCTCTCATCCATTTAGGTGCTCTTTTTGTAAGTCCTGCAAATACATCAAAAGACCCACCCACACCCATTAATATGGAGACATTCAACTCATCAATGTGATTTGATATCCATATTTCTTGCTTTGGAACACCCATAGCAACAAAAAGAATTGATGGACCTGACTCGTTAATGTCTTTAACAATTCTATCACTTTCACTTTCATTAAAATAACCATGATGGATACCTGCAACTTTCAATGCCGGGAACTTTCTTTTAAGTTCTTTTGAAGCTCTTTTTACCGATTCTTGTGAAGAGCCAAGAAAAAAGACTTTTCTGTTTGTTTTGGAAATTTCTTTACATAAGTATTCCATTAATTCGATGCCTGGAACTCTATAGAGTTTTCTTTTTTTTAGGATTTTTATTGCTTTTACTATTCCGTATCCGTCAGGTACGATATAATTTACTTTCTTCAATGCTTTTCTATACTCGGGTTTATGTAAATACTGATCTGCAATCAGCGTGTTTAAAGTCAAGACAAATTTTTTTTCATTATTCATTGAGTTTAAAAGATTTTTTGAGTGTTCTTCTATTGTACCTTCTGCTATATTAAAATCCAGGAACTTCAAATGTACACCTCCGGTAAATTAAAAAAGGAAGGCCGCGCCTTCCTCTGGTGCCGAGGGCGGGAGTCGAACCCGCACAGGGCTATCAACCCCAACGGATTTTGAATCCGTCGCGTCTGCCAGTTTCGCCACCTCGGCTTACATAATAATTTACCACCAATGAACCATGCTGTCAATATTTCAGTTAGAATTGAAAAAAGTATCTTAAGACTAAGAACATACCTGCTGAAATAAGCCCAGAGATAAACGGCGTTTCTAACCAACCAAAAAGAATTCTTTTTAAAGATCGTAGATTGAATGTACGAGATCCTCTTGCATAACCAACACCCATAACGGAACCCACAATGGCCTGGGATGTTGAAACGGGGACCCCTATTAATGCATAGATCCAGACAGTAACTGCCTCACCAAAAACCGCAATAACTGATGAAAAGGAGTCGAGAGCAACAATTTCTTTCCCCACTGTCATCATTACTCTTTTACTGTAGGTCAAAACACCCAATCCTATACTTAAGCCGCCTAAAAGAGCAGCGATTTCTAATGGAATTATATCAGCGAAAATTCCCGTTACATTACCTACATTATTTGCTCCAAGAGCATATGAACCATATGCTCCAATAATGATCGCCGAAAGTTTTAGTGAGGCATCTTGAACCTGCACTGATTTTATTTTATGAAAGAAGGTTGCAAAAAATTTGTAGCCTATAAAACCGAAGAACATTCCGCCGATAGGTGTTCCAACCCAGCATAAAACTACCTTTAAAAGTATGATCCAGTCAACGCTTCCTCTTATGAGTCCTATGCCAAGTATTGCGCCAACCATAGCCTGCGAGGAAGAAACCGGCAGCCCTATTCGTGTCATCAGTGTAACTGAAATCGCTGCTGCAAGGGAAGCTATTGATGCTGTCCAAATGGTCTGTGAACTAAGTTCGCTAATTGTCTTAAGACCTCTAGAACCACCAACAAAAGCACCCAACAAAATGAAACCAGCTGATATAAGAGTGGCTACTCTAAATCTTACTATTCCATTGCTTACTGTTGTTCCGAAAACATTTGAAGCATCATTAGCTCCAAGAGACCAGCCAAAAAATAAAGCAGGTAACAATGCTAAATAAATTTTTATTCACTCCCGACAAAAACATTTCTGAATATAGTTAAGTATTATAGCATAACAAGGCCTCTCAGAAACTATTCGGAAATTGTTATATATTTATTAGTTTCTTACTTATTCGGTTTTGTTCCTTTACATAATTTTCTAAATTATTATCATTGATTTTTCCATTAATTATTCTCTGTTTTCCATTAATCATCTCAAAATCTACTTTCCCGGGGTCGCACATTACAAGAGAAGCAGCAGGATCAGACAATCCACCTGCAAGTGAAAGTTTGTTTGTTTTAAAACCTATTATGTCTGCTGCCTTACCCTCTTCTATAGAGCCAATATAATCGTCCATTCCAAGAACCCTTGCGCCTCCAATGGTTGCCATATAGAGCACATCTCTTGGTGTAAGGGCGTTGGCGCCTTTAACAACTCTTTGCAACATGAGTGCGTTTCTTATTTCCCATAACATATTACCTGAGTCATTTGAAGAGCTTCCATCGACAGCAAGACCTATCTTCATGTTTTTATTTTTCATTTCCATTACGGGTGCTATTCCAGAACCAAGACGCATATTTGATGTTGGGCAATGAGCAAAGCCACATTTTGAATCAGCAAGTTTTTTGATGTCTTCTTCGGTGAGCCATACTAAATGTGCAAACCATGTTTCAGGTTTAAGCCATCCAACCTTTTCCATGTAATCTACAGGTCTCAAACCCTTAGATTCAAGGCAGAAGTCTTCTTCGTCTTTTGTTTCAGCAAGATGAGTGTGTAATAACACTCCGTATTCTTCTGCCAGTTCTCTTGTCTTTATCATCAATTCTTCCGTAACTGAAAAAGGAGAACATGGTGCAAGTGCTATTCTCAACATTGAATATCTGCCAGGATCATGATATTCGTTAATAATTCTTTCAGAGTCCTCAAGTATTTCACGCTCATTTTGTACAACGCTATCGGGTGGAAGACCTCCATCTTTTTTTGAAAGTGACATTGAACCACGAGTTGGATGAAAGCGTATACCGCAGTGATCAGCTGCTTTTATTTCCGTGTCAATGAATCCTTCTTTACCTTTAGGATGAAGATAAAGCATATCTGTAGTAGTTGTGACACCTGTGGCCATCATTTCATATATACCTATTATTGCACTGTTGTAAATTGCATCATTATCAATGTATTTCCAGATTTCATAAAGATATGTAAGCCAGTCAAATAACTTAGAGGAAGATACCTCTTGGATATTTCTGAAAAGAGATTGAAATAAATGATGATGCGTATTTACAAATCCTGGTAAAACCACATATCTTTTTAGATCGATCACTTCGTCAAAGTTAGTGGATGGAGGGTTACCCTCGCCAATCTTTGTGATAACATTATTATTGACAACAATGTATGCATCCGTTAGTTCAGTTCCGTTCCTGTCCATAGTGGCAAGATAATCAATGTTTTTAAGTAAAAGCATAAATCCACCTCCGGTAGAATTTTACCACATTACATGATTGTAATTGTCAGCTTATGAATTTTTGTGTTTTGGTTGTTATGGTAGAACAGCGTATAATATAATGTTAATCAATATTTGTAGTAATAAAGAAAGGATGATATTTTTGAGCGGAAAAATCTTGCAAAGAGCTAAAGAGCTTAAGGATGAAGTAACTGAATTTCTTGTTGATCTTGTAAAAACAAAAAGCTATTCAGGACAGGAGAAGAAAGTTATAAAACGAATCGAGCAAGAAATGAACATAGTGGGTTTTGATGATGTAAAAATTGATGGAATGGGCAACATACTTGGTAAAGTAGGGGATGGGAAAAAGATAATTGCAATGGATGCTCATATTGATACGGTGGAAGTAGGTAATCCTGATCTCTGGAAGGTAGATCCATTTTCCGGAGAAATAATTGACGGAATTATCCATGGAAGAGGCGCATGTGATCAGAAAGCTGGCATGGCTTCAATGGTTTATGGTGTGAAAATAATGAAAGAACTGAATCTTTTGGGTGATTTCACACTATATATAACAGGTACAGTTATGGAAGAGGACTGTGATGGATTATGCTGGCAGTACATTGTCAATGAGGATGGAATTAAGCCAGATTGTGTTGTTATAACTGAGCCAACTAATTTAAACATCTATAGAGGTCATAGGGGTAGAATAGAGCTTCAGATAAAAACAACAGGTATGAGTTGTCATGCAAGTGCACCAGAAAGAGGAGAAAACGCAATATATAAAATGTCCAAAATAATAAACGAAATCGAGAAAATGAATGATCATTTTTATTCAGATGAATTTTTAGGAAAGGGAACCATTACTGTTACCCAGATATTTTTTCAATCTCCATCGCATAATGCGGTACCTGATGAATGTACAATTCAGCTTGACAGGAGACTAACAGAAGGAGAAACGCGGGAAAAAGTAATATCCGAACTGAAAACGGCAATAAAGAAATCAGGTGAAGAAGCTCAAATACTGGAACTTGAATACAGTAAACCTTCTTACACCGGGAAAATATATCCAACAAAGAAGTATTTTCCGTATTGGACATTACCTGAAGATCATGAAATTATACAAAAGTCCTACAATACATTTGAAGAGGTTCTTGGTTACAAAACGAATATAGGTAAGTGGACATTTTCGACTAACGGGACAACAACAGCAGGTATGTTCAATATTCCCACAATTGGATTTGGTCCTGCAAATGAAATATATGCTCATAGCCCTGAGGATCAGGTGCCTATTGAGCACCTTGTGAAAGCAGCTGCAGTATATGCTGCTCTGCCCAAGGTATTATCTGAATAATTTATAAGTTAGGAGGTTATCAATGAGTAGTTTACTTCGAGGTCGCAGTTTTATAACTATGCAGGAATTCAGTAAAACTGAACTGGATTTGATGCTTGATCTTTCAAGCGATTTGAAAAGGCGTTTTGCCGTTGGAGAGCCAACCCCATGGCTCAATCTAAAAACTCTTTTTATGATTTTCTTTGATGAGTCCACTAGAACCAGGAATTCCGTTGAAGCTGGGATGACACAGCTTGGAGGTCATGCGCATTTCTTAAATCCCAAAGTAATGCAAACTGCACATGGTGAGGTTGCACGAGATACAGCAATGATACTTTCAAGATATGGTCATGGAATAGCCGCTAGACACTGCGCTTATGGAATAGGGAATGCTTATCTCAGAGCACTGGAAAAATATTCCGATACACCCGTATTAAATCTGCAGGATGATTATTATCACCCCATGCAGGTTCTTGCTGATATCATGACAATTAGAGAGGTATTTGGAAATAATCCAAGAGGACTAAAGGTTGGAATAAGCTGGGCATATGCGGAAAGTCATCTAAAACCATTATCAGTGCCACAATCCCAAATACTGTTGTTCCCAAGATATGGACTTGATGTTACTCTCGCATACCCCAAAGGATTTGATCTAATGCCTGAGATAGTAGAAACAGCGAAGAAGAATGCTGAAAAAAGTGGGACAAAATTTGAAATTTCTCACAGTATGGATGATGCCTTCAAAGATGCAGACATAGTGATACCTAAATCCTGGGGTGGATTCTTTGTATCTGAAGATGAAAGTGAGATAATGAACGAAACAAGTAAGCACAAAGACTGGATATGCACACCTGATAAGATGAAATTAGCCAACAAAAGTGCAATATACATGCATGCGTTACCTGCTGATAGAGGTAAAGAAGTTGTAGATGAAGTGATAGATGGAGAACAATCGGTAGTTATTGATGAAGCAGAAAACAGGTTGCATACAGCCAAGGCGGTGATGGCATTAACAATGGGTGGTCGTCCATGATCAGTGAAATCTGTCTAAGAAATGGTTCAATTACAGATGGAACAAGCTGCATAAAAGGTGACCTTCACATAAAGGGTGATAAAATAGTTGCCATAACCGGAGCAGGTGAGATTGATTCTGAAAAGTATATAGATTGTGACGGTTTGAGCGTTATGCCAGGGTTTGTTGATCCACATGTTCATTTTCAGCTGGATGTTGGTAATTACACGTCTCTTGATGATTTTTCTTCGGGTAGTGAGGCAGCACTTTCAGGTGGAGTAACTACGGTAATAGATTTTACCCAACCTGTTAATCGATATTCTGATATTATCAAATCAATAAAAGATCGCAAGAGAATAGCTGGTAATTCCAGAACTGATTATTCGCTGCATTTAACACTGGGAGGAGATCCTGATTTTGCTCCTGAAGAACTTGTTGAACTAGCAATCCGAGAAGGATTAACTTCTATTAAAGTATTTACAGCTTACAGTGATAGTAGCAGACGTACCGATGACGGATATCTCAACAGACTTGTTGAATTATCTGGTAAAACAGGCGTCGTGATACTGATTCATGCTGAAAACGATGAAATAATAAAACACAATATGAATTCTGCTAAAAGTTATCTACCAAAGGAATTACCTGTGATAAGAAATTCAAAAAGTGAAATGCTTGATGCTGTAAAAATAGCAACAATGACGGCAGAATCAAAAGGTCAATGCTATATGGTACATGTATCAAGTGGAAGAACAGTCGAATTTTTGAGTGAGCATTTTAAAGAAACTCTCAATAAATATTTGTTTCTTGAGACATGTCCACAGTACTTTTCGCTAAATGGGGAATCTCTTTCTAGAGATAATGGCTTTCTTTATACATGTTGCCCGCCGTTGCGGACTGAAACGGAAAGAAAGATGATTGTAAAAGGATTGATGGAAGAAAATATAAGGTCCATTGGTACCGATCACTGTCCTTTCAAGGTTGAAGAAAAGAAAGCCCGCAAGGATGATATTAGAGAAATGCCTTTTGGAATAGGAAGTATAGGATTTACATATAGTTTGTTCAGGACATTTGTATCAGAATCTGCTATGGATGCAGCAAAGATTTTGAGCAAAACACCAGCATTATTAATGGGCCTGTATCCAGATAAAGGGTCTCTTTTGCCAGGATCAGATGCAGATATTGTTGTTGTAAACCAAGAAAAAGAATGGGTAGTAGGTAAGCCAGTTTATGGAAGATCTGAATATTCACCATATGAACATATGAGTTTAAAGGGTAAGGTTGAATTTACTATTTCAAGAGGGAAAATTGTTTTCGATGGAAACAAAGTAACTGCAGATGAAGGTTATGGAATTTTTCTCAGCAGGGATAGAATATTCTGGAGGTAGAAAGCTTGCTTGTAAAAGATGTTTCCATTTTTACAAACGATGGTTCTTTCATAGAAAAAGGCTATCTAAAAACCAATAATGGAATAATTGAAGAGATCTCTGAAGGGTCACCGGGTAGTACGGAAGAAAAGGCATATTCATTTCCCAATAAAATACTGATGCCTGGACTGGTTAATGCACATACGCACATCTATTCCACATTCTCTAGAGGTATGCCATTGAAAGGATTCTCGCCAAATACATTTACAGAGTTGCTTGAACAAATGTGGTGGAAACTTGACAGAGTCCTAACCATGAAAGGGATTAAGCTTAGCGCTTACCTTGCATCAATTGAATCGATGAAAGCGGGCGTAACTACGCTAATTGACCATCATTCTTCCCCGAACGCTGTTAAAGGCTCTCTTGATACTATTGCTAACGCTGTTAATGAAACAGGATTAAGATGTTCAACGGCTTTTGAAATTTCTGATAGAAATGGTAAAAAGGTACGCGATCAAAGCATTGATGAAAACCTCAGATTTGCTGAAACAAAAAATAATTTTAGAGCACCGTATATAGGTTTACATGCTTCTTTCACATTATCAGATGAGACACTTGAATTGATATCCGATGCAAATAAAAAGTTAATTCCGATACATGTTCATGTTGCTGAAGGACCGGAAGATGAAGAAAATTCCATTTCACTTTATGGTAAAAGAATAGTACAGCGCTTTGATGACGCTGGTTTACTGACTGAGAATTCCTTGCTTGTCCATTGTATACATACTGACGAGAAGGAAGATGAAATAATTAGAAATAATGGCTGCTTTGTTGTTGTTAATCCCCAATCAAACATGAACAATGGTGTCGGTTATCCAGATTGGAAGGGGAAATTGTCCAGAGGAACGAGAGTATGTCTTGGCAATGATGGATTCGGATTTAACCTCTTTACAGAAAGTCGTTTCCTGATACTTGGAATGCACAATGAAAAAAAAGATCCGAAAGCTGCTGATCCTCTTGATTTGCAAAAAACTCTTTTTGATTACAATTATCAGCTTACTTCGAAGATTTTTGGGTTGAAAATGGGAAAAATAAAGAAAGGATATGCAGCTGATTTTGCAATTTATGATTATAAACCGCCAACAGTTCTAAATAATGAGAACTTTCCAGGACATCTTTTCTTTGGAGTAGGAGATAATCCAAAGGTTACGGATGTTTTTGTACATGGTAGACCCATTATGATTTCTGGTAAAAGTGTGCTTATTGATGAGGAAAGATTATTTAAAGAATGCAGGGAGTACAGCGCTGAGCTTTGGAAACACCTATAAATATGGAGGATGATTGAATGGATTTGACTACAACACTCTTCAATATAAAGCTAAAAAATCCATTAATGCCAGCCTCAGGACCATTAACTGGTGATGATAAAAAAATGCTGTTTATTGCTAATCAAGGGGTTGGTGCAGTTGTGACAAAGACAATTTCTACAAAGGCCGCGAAAGTACCAAGACCCTGTATAATCTCTGGAAACAACTATGTAATTAACGCTGAATTGTGGAGTGAATTTAATTACGATAAATGGATCGACGAATTTTTACCTGCTTTCAGAAGTCAAAGCGATTTGCCTTTGATTGTAAGTCTGGGTTATTCGGTTGAGGATCTAAAATTTCTTGTACCGAAATTCAACGATTTTGCCGACGCCTTTGAGCTATCCACACATTATGTTGCAAATGATCCTGAATTAATGAGTGAATTGATTAGAACTGTAAAGTCTAAAACAGAAAAACCAGTGATTATAAAGTTTGATCCCTCAGTAGAGGAACCTGGCAAGATGGCACGGGTAATTGAGAAAGCAGGTGGTGATGGAATAGCAGCGATAAACTCTCTTGGTCCTGTTTATCCTCTGGATATTGATGAAAAACATTCACCCCTGGGAAGTGAAGATGGTTTTGGCTGGTTATCTGGTCCAGTAATAAAGATGCTTTCACTTGCAATGGTGAAGAAAATAGCGTCAAGTTGTGAATTGCCTGTCATAGGGATAGGGGGCATCATATCTGCTAAAGATGTCCTGGAATATCTTATGGCTGGTGCTACTGCAGTTCAATTGTTATCAGGAGCACTTATAAGAGGCAAATCAATCTACAAAAAAATCATTTCTGATTTGCCTTCTGAAATAGAAAGGTATGGATTCAATTCTGTTAGAGAAGCTATCGGGATTTCTAACAATGAGCTGGAAATTTCATATGCGAAAAAAACTCCCGTTATCGATCACGAAAGGTGTACTCTTTGTGAATTATGTGTTGATGTTTGTCCATATCATGCTCTTTCCATAACAGATAAAGTTGAAGTAAGCGTTGATGATTGTTTCGGTTGTGGTCTGTGTCAGAGCAGATGCCCTGTTAAAGCCATAGGAGGGGTACTTTTTGAGTGAATACAGATTGAGATGTATCAGCTGTGGTAAAGAATTTGGTAAGGATGAAGTTGAATACACGTGCCCGGTATGCGGTGATCGAAAAGGCACTCTTGAGGTCATATATGATTACGAATTTCTTTCGAAAAAAGTTGATAGAAAGCTTTTCCGTAAGTACTCCAGTGAAGGAATATGGCAATTTAAAGATATACTTCCTGTAAGGAAAGATATGGTATTCCCTGCTTTGGATGTAGGCAATACGCCTATTTATTTTCATAAAGGTATAGCAAAAGAGTTTAACTTAAGCGGTTTTTCGATCAAAGATGATGGACGTAATCCATCAGCATCATACAAAGACAGAGCAAGTGCAGTAGCGGTGGTGAAAGCTAAAGAAAAAAATTATGACACCATCTTTTGCGCTTCTACTGGAAATGCAGCAAGTTCTCTGGCATGTTTTTCCGCTGTCTCAAATCTTAATTGCATAATTTTTGTACCAGCAACATCTCCAGAAGCAAAACTGGCTCAAATGCAGGTTTATGGTGCAAATGTAATTGCAATTGATGGATCATATGATATGGCCTTTGATATCTCTATGAAAGTTGGATTGACAAAAGGATGGTATTGTAGGAACAGCGCTATAAATCCCTATCTTCTTGAAGGTAAAAAAACAGGTGCGCTTGAGTTAGCTGTACAATATGACTGGAACCCCCCCGATTACGTGTTTGTGTCCGTAGGTGATGGAACTGTGTACAGCAGTTTCTGTAAAGCTTTTTATGATCTTAAACAACTTGGATTGATTGATAAATTACCCATAGTAATTGGCGTTCAATCAGAAAAAATTTCTCCCATAGCGGATGTCTTTGAAAAGGGGAAACCTTTTGAACCGATAGATGTAGAAGGAAATTCGGTTGCCGATTCAATAGCTGTCGGGAAACCACGGGATGTCATAAAAGCGGTAACCTATGCTAAAAGATTTAATGGGAACTTTGTAAAGGTAACTGATGAAGAAATACTGGATGCAATTGCTCAGTTAGCAAGGACAACCGGTGTTTTTGCAGAGCCAGCTGGGGCCGCATCATTTGCAGGGTTTAAGAAGTATGCGCGTTTGAATTCACTGGAAGGCAAAAATGTAAGTATAATTGTGACGGGAAATGGTTTAAAGGATTTAAAATCAGCTATTAAGAAGGTTGGTTCTGTTAAAATATATCCAGCAGATGAAGAGGTTATCAGGGAGGCTTTCCAGTGAATATAACTTTCAGATTAAATGGTGATGAAATTACTACGGATGTCAAAAGTAATCGAAGAGCTCTTGATTTTATAAGAGAAGATTTGGGGCTGGCAGGAACCAAAGAAGGTTGTGGTGAAGGTGAATGCGGAGCCTGTACCATAATAGTAGATGGAAAAGCGGTTAATTCCTGTCTAATGTTTGCTGTAGAATTTGATGGTAAAGATGTTTTAACCATTGAAGGAATAGGGAAAAAAGAACTGGATGAAATACAAAAGGCGTTTGTTGACAAGAATGGAATACAATGTGGTTTCTGTACTCCGGGAATGATAATGTCTATAAAAGCATTGCTTGACAAAAATTCAGAACCTGACGAGGAAGAAATAAAAACTGCTCTTGAAGGCAATCTTTGTCGTTGCACGGGTTACTATAAGATAATTGAGGCGGTAAAATATCTCAGTGGGAAATAAAAAAACTGGGGTTGCAATACTTGCGGCTGGTTTTTCCGAAAGATTTAAAGGGGAAAAACTTAGAACCTATCTGGGAGAGAAGCCTCTACTGCAATGGATTATTGATGTAGTATCAGAGTCATGTGTTGATAGTTCAGTAGTAATAATAAATGATACTTTTTCAAAGGATAAGTTCGATTTTAAAAAATTGGATATTATAATAAACGAAAAGCCTGAAAAAGGAATATCCAGATCGGTTTTTTTGGCTTTAAATTGGGCATTAAAAAATGAGCTAGACGGACTATTTTTAACAACAGGAGACATGCCATTCATAAAGCCAGAAGATTTTGACTTCTTAATTGATAAAAGCGAATATCATCAAGACAGTGTTCTAAGTTGCTCTTATAAGGATACGAAAGGTTTTCCAACATTCATTCCTGAGAAGTATTTTTATCTGATGAACGATCTTGTGGGAGACCGGGGATTTTCGCAAATTATAAAAAAATACAAATTACCTTATAAAATGATAGAAAGAACATGGCGAAATGTTTTTGATATAGATACACAAAAGGATTTTGAAAAAGCAAAGGAAATGTTGAAATATGTCTGATTCTATTGAAGATATTTTGAAGCAAAAGAATATTGTGGTTATTGCAACAATAATTAATAGCAAGACTTCAAGCTTTAGAAAAAATGGACAAATGTTCGCATTAACGGAGCAAAATGAATTCATGGGTAATTATGAAGGTGAATTTGGAGAATACATTAAAGAGTGTTTGTTAGAAGCGAGAAAAAAAGCACTAAGTTTTAGCGATACATTTATCCAGAGTAGAGTAAACGCAGCAGATTCAGGAGGCGTATGTGGAGAAAGGGCAGAAGTTTTCTTTAATTATGTTGGTGAATCTCCTATGGTAATTATATTTGGGTCTGGTGACCTTGGAAAGATTTTAGCAAATATAATGCAAACAGCAGGTTATAGAGTTCTTGTTGTTGACGATGAGGAAGCATTTTTGAAAGATATTGATGATCGATTTGATAAGAAATTGATAGACTATGACGTAAAAGAAACATATC
Organism: Kosmotogaceae bacterium; assembly: GCA_049975465.1. Lineage (GTDB taxonomy): Bacteria > Thermotogota > Thermotogae > Petrotogales > Kosmotogaceae > JASMTM01. The sequence continues at coordinate 15,869 of JBNGCV010000023.1, forward strand.
CGGTCATTGAAGAAAAAGACTTTTGTGTGGTATTAACAAGAGGGCATCAAAGGGATTTTAAGGCACTGAAAGTGATTTTTTCTTACAATCCGAGATACATCGGAATGATTGGCTCAGCGAAAAAGAATGAAGAGCTGCATGAGAAATTTATCAACAGCGGTTATACTGAAGAACAATGGCAAATGATAAAAACTCCAATTGGACTAGAAATAAACGCACTAACGCCCGGTGAAATAGCTATAGCAATAGCAGCGGAAATAGTCGATACAAAAAACACAATCATCCAGGAATAAGGAGGTACAGAAGTGGCATACAAAGTATTTGTACCGGAGAACGAAGAGGCATTGCTTGACAGGTTGATGGTACCAGGAAATGTAATAATGGCCGGCGGGACTGATCTTATGGTTAGATTAAGGAAAAGGATTGTACTTCCAGAATCAGTTGTTTGTATGACAAAAATACCTGGTATGAATGAAATAGAGGATCGTGGAAACAAAATAAGATTGGGATGCAAGGTAACATATTCACAAATTCTTGGATCAAGAATGCTTTTAGAAAAATCGCCTTTACTCTTAAAGATAGTTAGAAAGATTGGAAGTACTCAAATAAGAAATAGAGGGACACTGGTTGGAAATGTCGTTAATGCATCTCCTGCAGGAGATTCCATCATCGCGATGGTATTATCCAATGCGACAGTAAATATTAGAGGGCCTAAAGGTGATAGAAAAATGGTTCTGGAAGATTTTATTTTTGGACCGGGGAAAACCGCGTTGTCTGTTGGGGAGTTTGTAAGAAGTGTAGATTTCGAATCAACTGAGGATTGGAATAATATCTTTTTTAAAGTAGGTCAGAGAAATGCAATGACAATTGCAACAGCTTCAGTTGGAATACTTTACAAAGGAAGAAGTATTCGTATTGCTTTTGGTTCAGTTTCTTCCACAGTTGTTAGAGCCACGAAAGCTGAAAGGCTTTTTGAACAGCATGGGATACAGGGAACGAAAAGAGAGGAATTCATTGATAAATGTCTTGACTATATTTCGCCAATAGATGATGTTAGAGCGTCAGCATGGTATAGAAAGGAAGTAATAAAAGGTTTAATTGAACGTTCATTAAAGATTATCGAAAGGGGTGAAGGGGATGCTTCTTAACGTAAAGGCATATCATAAACCTCGGAGTATAGATGAGGCATTCAATATCTGGAGCGGCCACAAAGATGAAGCGGTTTTAATCGCGGGAGGTACAAATGTTGCTTTGATGAAATCCCATATTCCAAAACATCTTATAGACCTTAAATATCTGGCACTAAATGATGTAAAAGAAAAGGGTAGTGAGATAGTTGTTGGAGCAATGATTGATATCGAAAGCTTCAGGAAAAACCAGATAATAAGAAAAAACTTTGGCGACTTTTTCTTTGAGTCATTCGATGACATAGCCAGCCCTCAGTTAAGAAATATGATAACTATTGGTGGTTCTGTAGCTTCAAAGGTAGGATGGTCCGACGTGACTACATGTCTTTTAGCCACTGAAAGTCGCTTAATGACTTTTGGAATAAATGGTTATCAAAATATCAACATAACTGAATTCAATCGATTACCAAGGGATAAAAAGCCCATTATAACCCACATAATACTAAATAAAGAAGATTTTGTGTATGGATTTAAAAGATTTACAAAATCTGCTTTTGATATTTCTATGGTTAACGTTGGAATTGGGCTGAAGATCGAATCAGATATTGTTAAACGATCAAGGTTTGTTATAGGTTCAAGACCTCAACTACCTGATAGATTTTTGGATGTGGAAGAAGGTATTGAAAATCTCAAATTTGATGACAATTTACCAACTATTGCACGGAACCTTGTGTTCGAGAATTTTACAGGCGGCAGTAATTATCTTGCTTCGGTTGAGTATAGAAGGCATCTCGCTTCAGTTCTTACTGAGAGGATATTAACCGAATTGGGTGGTGTTTGAATGAAAATTAAACTGACAGTTAACAAAAGGATTCATGAAGTTCATATAGATCCCGGAGAAATGTTGCTGGATGTTTTGAGACGACTGGGATATAAAAGCGTGAGAAGAAGTTGTAATTCTGCGAGTTGTGGTAACTGTACTGTTTTACTGGAAGAAAAACCAATTCTTTCGTGTATAACATTCGCTGCATCTGTTGATAACTGTTCCATAGAAACTGTTGAATATCTTTCAGAAAAAGAAGAGCTTCATCCTATTCAAGAAGCGATACTTGAAGCAGGTGGCAGTCAGTGTGGATATTGTATAAGTGGGCTGACAATGACAATCAAATCTTTTCTTGCTGAGAATCCAGACCCCGATGATGAGGAGATAAAGAAAGCTCTGGTGGGCAATCTCTGCAGATGTACGGGATATGAGTCACAGATAAAAGCTGTCAAACTTGCAGCAAAAAAACTCAGGGGTGAAAAGAGATGAGAGAAAGAGAAAAATTTAATTATGTCAATAAAAATGAAATTAAGGTTGATGGACCTTCAATATTAAAGGGTAAACCTGTTTATACAGATGATTTCGATTTTCCAGACTCCTTGCATGTAGTTCTGGTTAGAAGTACATATCCTCATGCAAGGATAAAAAATATAGATAAAGAAAAGGCGTTAAAGGTACCGGGAGTGGTTGAGATTCTGACATATGAAGATGTTCCTCAGAATATTTTCACAAAGGCTGGTCAGGGTTTTCCAGAACCATCTCCCTATGATAGCTTCATTTTGAGCAAAAAAGTTCGCTATGTTGGTGATCCGGTTGCAATAGTTGCTGCAGAAACTGTAGATGCAGCGAAGATTGCTGCGAGTAAGGTAAATGTCGAATATGAAAAGCTTGAGCCTGTACTTGATTTCAAAAAAGCTACCAAAGATGGAGCGCCGATGATACATGATGAAGAGGGAACAAAAGATATATATGATCCTTCCAGAAATATTGCTTCTCATTATGAAATGGAAGTGGGAAATACTGATGAAGTAATGGAAAAATGTGATTATGTTGTTGAGAAAACCTACCATATAAACACCCAGCTTCATGCGATGATGGAACCTCATGTGTCCATAAGTTATTATGATGCAAATGGACGACTGGTTGTAATCACATCCACGCAGGTGCCTTTTCATACCAGAAGAATTTTATCAATGATCTTTGATATCCCCATAAGGAAAATTCGCGTTATCAAACCAAGAATTGGTGGTGGTTTTGGGGGGAAGCAGGCTGTTCATGTTGAGCCATATGTGACTGCTGTGACACTTAAAACAGGGAGACCTGCCAGGATGATCTTTGAACGACCTGAGGTTTCCATGGCGACAAATATCCGACACGAAATGGAGTTTAAAGCGATAGTAGGCGCGTCAAAGGATGGAACCATCAAAGCGCTTTCGCTTGATGGCCTTTCAAATACAGGTGCTTATGGAGAACATGCGCTAACAGTTTTCATGGTAGCTGGCTCAAAGACACTACCACTCTATAACAAAGTGGAAGCAGTAAGATTTAGGGGAGATGTTGTTTACACCAATTTACCACCCGCAGGAGCGTATAGAGGTTATGGGGCTCCACAGGGTCTCTTTGCTCTTGACTGTATTATCGATGAACTAGCCCACGAACTGGAAATTGATCCCCTTGAATTGAAAAGAAAAAATGCCATAAAAGAAGGAGAAACATCTCCTATATTCAAAATTATGGGTGAAGGAACCGAAGGCGTGGAACAGATAGTTCGTAGCTGTAAATTGGATGAGTGTATAGAGAAGGGCAAGAAAATAATTAAGTGGGATGAAAAGATAAATCGTAAAAAGAAGCCAGGAAAAAAGGTTAGAGGTGTAGGATGCGCGCTTGCTATGCAGGGTTCGGGTATTGCAAAAGTTGATATGGGCGCGGCATCTGTAAAAGTTAACGAAGATGGTTCCGTAAACCTTCATTTAGGTGCAACTGATCTGGGGACTGGCAGCGATACAATAATGGCTCAGATAGTTGCAGAAACCCTTGATATTCCTGTGGAAAAGGTAATAGTGTATTCTTCCGATACCGACATGACCCCATTTGATGTTGGAGCCTACGCGTCGAGTACCACCTATGTATCAGGTAATGCAGTAAAGGAAGCAGCTGAAAAACTTAAGAACAGGATAAAAGAAAAGGCTGCTCATTATCTGAACACAGATGTTGACAATATTGAGGTTAAGAATCAACACGCATTAAATAAAGAAAATGGCGAAAAAATTTCTTTCAGCGATCTTTTTACCAAACTGTTTTATACATTTGAGCAGGAACAGTTAATGGCATCGGCATCATATGTAGGTAATGAATCGCCACCACCCTATCTGGCAACATTTGCCGAAGTAGAGGTTGATCTAGAAACGGGTAAAGTTGATGTTTTAAAGATCGTTTCAGTTGCAGATTGTGGTACACCAATCAATCCGATTCAGGCAAGAGGGCAACTGGAAGGAGCAACCATGCAGGGACTGGGTTGGGCTCTGTATGAAGATGTTAAATATGATGGCAGAGGAAGAATGCTAACCAACGATTTCTTCACCTATAAAATTCCGTCAAGGATGGATTATGTAGATATGGAATGTCATCTTGTTGACAGTTATGAACCTAGCGGTCCATTTGGCGCCAAGAGCATTGCAGAAATCGGAATAGATACACCAATACCCGCTATAGCCAATGCAATATACAATGCGACAGGTATAAGATTGAGAGAAGCCCCCTTCAGCAGCGAAAAATTGCTTATGGAGATATTGAAGAAGGAGATTTGATATGAAATATATAGCGTTTCTAATATTTTTTATCCTGCTTGGCAGCATGTTAATTTCTGAAAACCTTACCATCTGGGTTAGCTGGGAAGGGTTGAACTTTTTTGAAGAAAAAGCTGAGGAGTTTATTAAAGATACGGGACATAACATAGAAATACTCTTTGTACCGGACATGGAAGAAAAATTATTAACATCAATCAAAACAGGTAATCTACCAGATCTGGCGCTGATTAAGGATGTGCATTCTGGATATTTGACTCATGTAAATACCCTTTACAGAATAAAAGATGAAGATCTAGAACAACTGGGCGCATTCAGAGAAGAAGATCTAAGAGTGTTTTCAGTAAATAATGAAGTTGTTGCAATTCCATATTATGCAGATCTTCAGGTTGCTTTCGTTAACCAGAAGATTTTGAAAGAGTCAGGTTATGAACTTTCATATAATTACACCATCGATGATATTAGAGAAATTAAAGATGATTTTGAAAATAGTGAAATAGTACCCGCAGCCTGGGATTTCATGTCACCATATGTTTTTTATCCTTTTGCAGTGCATGGCGCGGAGTTAATCGATGAAAATGGAAAACTGCAAATGGATTCTGGATCTTTGGCTGAAACTATACTAAACATAAAAGAATTATTTAACGAAAATGTATTTGAAAGATATGAGAGAGGTGCTCTTGTTGAAGGTTTCAGTTCGGGAAAAATTGCTATAATTCTTCAGGGAAGCTATCTTAGTCCTACTTTTGAACAAAATGAAATAGACTTTGAAATGTTACCTTTTCCAATAATGAATGGTAAAAGGATTAAAGGTCTCATTGATTCAAAGGGTTTTGCAATTCTTAACAGTGCGAAAGAAGACGCTGCCCTTGAATTTATAGATTTTCTATACAGCAATTCAACTTCTTATTGTGAAAAATACTATAAAGTACCACTATGGGATGAATCCGACTCTAATAAACTAAAGGATCTAAGAGATGTCTTAAAAGAGAGTCAGTACATGGAACAAAGTGAGAATTTTCAACGCTTATACTTCAGGGTTATGAGAACCGTTTTGCAGTCAGTTTATTCGGAAACAATGACTGTTGAAGAAAGCCTTCATAATGCGCAGGAATTTGTGAATAAGAATTGGTAGATAATTTATGTCATTGTTTTTGATATCGATACTACTTATTCTTTTTTTATTGGTAATTATTCGGGGAAGATATTTTTCACTTCCCATTCTTTTTGCTTTGTTACTGGTTGTAATTCTCCCAATACTCTGGGCATTTGGGGTTATGTTCTTTGACTATGGTCTATTCGATGATTCTCCCAAATTCGTTGGATTGAGGAATTTACAGCAGGCATTTAATGATAAAGGATTCAGTCTGTCAATACAAATATCTTCTTTGTGGACCTTATTAAAGACTACGATAGAGTTTATAATAGCTTTCTTCCTTGCTGTTAGCTTAAGAAAACTATCTAAATCCGGAAAAATAATACTTTTTTTTCTAGGAATAGGCTGGTTTTTACCTTCATATATCAGTGTCTCAGCGTGGAGAGCAATCATTCAGGGTTATGGAAGCCATTCGATACTGAATATTATTTTCAATACGGGTATCGATATTTCGACACAACCAATTTCAGCTTTCATCGCTTCCCTGTTTGTAAATATATGGTTATCTGTTCCCATGACAACGCTTCTTATAATAGCCATGTTGCAGTCCGTTTCTAAAGAAACTTTTGACAATCTTTCAGTTGATGGAGCAAAAGAATTTGTGGTATCAAAAATATGTTTTGCCAGTATCAGAAACATATTAATCCCTTTTTACTTTTTTCAACTTGCGAGAGGTTTAAAGGGTTTTACGGGCATATTTTTGCTCACCGGACAGGGACCACTCATACCAGGTGGTTTTACACCGGATACCATTGTAGGCTCAACGACTGTTTTGAGCGTGGCGCTTTACGAAAAATTCCAGATGTCTCAAAATTACGGTACTCTTGCAGCATATAGCGTTCTGGTTAGCCTTGTAGTGTTACTATGGCTGATAGCAGCGCTTGTTTCCAGAACAAATAAACCCGAAAGACATAAAAAAGCGTTTTATTTGGTAATAATTGCTCATTTAGCTGGCATATTTTACCTGAATCTTAATCTGTCATGGTTGCTGGTTGTTTTGTTATATGTAATAAGTCTTGTCCTTTATTATAAAAGGATGAAGGCATTTAGAATGGCAGCGTTACTCGCGGTTTTACTAGAAATAACATTTTTATTAGTGTTTATACTAAGAGATGGATGGCAGGGTATTAACCCTTCTTCAATGTTGAGCATTCCGCTGGTGATTCTTTCGCTGAGGTTCAGATCAGCAATATTGAATCTGGGTTTTCCCCGGTTAATAAAATGGATAATGAAAGCGGTGCTTCCTTTTTTATCGGGTTTTGTCTTATTATATGTGGCTTTGCTGGCACTTTCAAAAAATAACACAATCCTTCCAGACTTTAGCAATCTTACTATTGAAAACTTTTCCCGGGTGTTCTTTGATGGTCAACTCTGGATAAATATCTTAAATACATTGAAAATTGCCGGACTTTCTGTGATGTTTCTTATTTTCATAGTCTTACCTTTCTCATATAGCTTTTCACGTTCCAGTAAACGATTTAATATGATAATAATGACAATTCTTCTGTTCGGAAGTGCCTATACAGGAATGCATACATTGTTACCATTGTACATGCTCTTCGATAGACTTAATCTTGTTAATACTTTCACCAGTATTGCTCTTGTGGTGGCAGTTCAGGTTTTACCCGTTGGGGTGATAGCTCTTAGTTCTTTTCTCAGGAGAATACCCAGAGAATTTAGAGAAGTGGCCATGTTAAATGGTATGAAAGAGGGTTCATATTTGCTCAAAATTATTTTGCCCTTGAGTTTACCACTAATTGTCGGGATAGTTATCTTCGCAATAGTAAGTGCCTGGAATGCCTTTACAGTTCCTCTCATCTTTATTGATAAAATGAATATGTTGCCATTTTCTATAAAAATATACGAGTATGCTGGGGAAATTGGCAGTTATTATACAAAGTGGAATCTTTTTGGCGCGGCTTCAATTATAGGTATAATCCCGTTGATTTTCCTGTACAGACGAAGTCAGAAATTTTTGTACGTTCGTTATCTAAGTGAAGGTGGTGTAAATTATGAATAGCATAATGGATAAAACGGTTGAGATTGTTTGTAATAATTTTGGTGATCTTCAGGTAGTCGATTACGTTGTAGGAACGGGAATGACTGCAGTAAAATTGTCTGATGAAAGTGTTGGAGTGGCACACATTTTTAGAGAGGAATTACCTCCTGGTTGTATGATATTTGATGAACTTCTGCCTTCACCGACAGGAATTAAGGAGTTTATAAAACAGTCTGAACTGTATCATCCTGTTACCGTCAGTCTGGCACTGGCGACAATAAATGCCGTTTTCAACAATATAAAAAAGGATAATGAAACAGAGAAGGATATTTTTGATCTTGCAGAGATACAGGAAAGTGACGTGGTTGGTTTTGTGGGCGATTTTCGCCCACTTACCAGAGCACTTAGAGATAAAGTCAAAAAACTGATGGTTTTTGAAAGAATTGCGTCAGAGGACTATCTACCTGACTGGGCTATTCCGTGGAAAATAAAAGAATGCGACGTAGCGATAATCACAGGTACCACCATAATGAACAAAACTCTTGACAACATTTTACAATCCGTGGATACGGACAGGGTTTTCATATTTGGACCTTCTACCGTACTATTGCCTGACGTTTATCCTGAATGTGTAAAAGCCATAGGAGGCACAAGAATTATAGATGGAGACAAAGCAATGGATATAGCCTCAAAAGCTGGAGGAACGAAAAACCTCTACCGCATGAACGCCGCGAAAAAAATCACGGTTAGGATTCATTGAGAATAAAAGGCGAGAGGACGAGAATCCGAGAAGAACCAAAAGGACGAGAAGACGAGAGATAAACTTCTTTCAATGCCCTCTTGAGA